>CAYFSI010000001.1:0-92737 GCA_964345825.1 uncultured Staphylococcaceae bacterium
CGATATTCCCAATGCCAATATGATTATTGTCGAAGATAGTGAAAACTATGGTCTTGCTCAGCTATATCAAATTAAAGGAAGAGTGGGCAGAAGTGATCGCATTGCTTATGCCTATTTAATGTATTCACCTCATAAAATACTTAAAGAAAAAGCCCAAAAAAGACTAAAAGCGATTCAAGATTTTACTGAACTAGGTTCAGGCTACAAAATTGCCCAAAGAGATTTAATGATTCGTGGTTCGGGAGATGTTCTCGGACCCGAACAAGCTGGTTTTATCGATTCCATTGGTCTCGATATGTATATTAAGTTATTAAATGAAGCAGTTAAGGAAAAAATGACTGGCGAGAAGATTGAGGAAGTCGAATCCGCACCTACTTTATCCATTGATGCTTTTATACCGGACACTTTTGCAAATGATTCAGATAAAATTGAACTTTATCAGGAAATATTGTCGTCCCCATCTATCGAAGCATTAGCTTCCACGAAGATCAGAACTCGTGATATCTTTGGAAAGATTCCATCTGAAGTCGAACTTTTGTTTAAAAAAAGAAATATTGATTTATTAGTCAAAGAAGCAAGAGTGGAATCATTACAAGAAAAAGTTCAAATTATTGAATTGGTGCTTGGGGATGATTATTTAAGAATAAGAGGAATTGGCAATATGCTATTCCAAGCAGTTATTCCTTACCTCCAAGTTGTGAAGATTAGCTACTTAAATAACAAATTTAAAATATCTTTAACGAAAAGGCAGAATTGGATTTCTGATTTAGAGAACATATTAAAGAGTTTGGTAAATGTCTTGATTAATAATAAAATAATAGAAGAAGTATGAGAGCAGATTTAGTTTTGAAACAAACCGCTATTATCAAGCGAAGAGTAATTGCAAAATCCATATTAGAAAAGGGTTGTGTTTTAGTTAATGACAAAATCGCTAAGCCATCAACAGAGGTTAAAAGCAATGATGTTTTATGTGTATCTTTAGGGGAGCGTTTAATTAAAACAAAAATTATTATCGAATCGCGTGGAAAAAAAGAAATCGCGACGAGCGAAATTCTTTCTATTGAGAAAACACAAAATGAATCTTAATTTGGATCCTGCAAAAAAGTACCTATTAGCATGTTCTTTTGGCCCTGACTCAATGGCCTTGTTATCCTTATTATTGAAAGGAAGCTATTCCTTTTCAGTTGCCCATGTAAACTATAATTTAAGACAAGAATCACAAGAAGAAACAAAAGGCTTAAGTAAATTTTGCAAAGCTAATGGAATTCCCTTTTATATACACAACGTGGAAGAAAAAATTACCTCCAATGTCGAAGAGAGATGCAGAGATATTCGTTACGAGTTTTTTCAAGGTTTATATGCACTTTTAAATATTGATTATTTGCTTGTCGGACATAATCAAGATGACAATATTGAGACATATTTATTGCAAAAAAAGCGCAAAAACCTCGTTAAAAATTTTGGAATCCAAAAAGAGACAACTATATTAAACATGCATGTAAATCGTCCTTTACTTGATTACAAAAAAAGTTATTTGGCATTTTATTGCATCGAAAACAATATTCCGTTTTCTATTGATTCATCTAATCTAACCAACCAATTTCAAAGAAACAGAATCCGCCATGAAGTTGTCGAAAAATTAAGCGATAAAAAAAGAGAAGAAATATTAAATGAGATTAATGATAAAAATCTTGAGCTACTTGCTCTTAGAAGTAAAGTTGAAATTGAGCAAGCAAATAAATGTGACTTTCTCAAGAGGCTTGATGATCGAGAACTTGCCTATGCTCTTACATTTTTAGGAAGAAAAGTTAAGCCAGATTTTGAAATTTCTTTGCGATTTGTCAAGCAAGTGAGGAAACTACTCGAATCAGTAAAACCAAATATTGAAACGAAGGTTAAAAATATTCTATTTATTAAAGCATATAATCAATGCAATTTTTCACTTCCCATTGAGCCTATTGATTATTCTTTTGTAATGGACTCGCCAAGCCAAATGGACACGATGTTCTTCTACGCTGATTTCCAAAACAACTATTCGAATCGAAACATTGCTTTGAAAGATTTTCCTCTTACTATTAGAAATGCATACAAAGAAGATGAATATATTGTCTCGGGCTATAAGACAACTATTAGGCGTTTATTTATTGACTGGAAAATGCCTCTTGAATTAAGAAAACGTTGGCCAGTGATTATCAACAAAAAGGGTGTTGTAATATATGTTCCTCGTTATAAGCCAGATTTTGTTCCCTCTAAAAATATTAATTTTTATGTAAAATAAGTGTTTTGCTTTTTTCATGTGCCTATAATAATGTATAATTCTCTTAATTAGCGATTGAGGCTAATTCCCTAAGGAGGTATTCTATGGCAGAACAACAAGCACCCCAAAGAAGACGATCACCATTAAACTATATTTTTTCTTTTGTAGTCATAATCAGCTTCATATTTTTGATGATTATGCTATTCACCAATTTATTCAGTTCCTCAGTTCATTTAACTTCTTATCAATTTGAAGAGGCATTATTAAACAAAAATGTCGACAATGTTACTGAAACAATTTACGATTCACGCTTAATTAAGTTAAGTGGAACTTACACTAAGGTAAATCCGCAGACCCAAAAGGAAACCAAGCACAATTATTATCTCTATGTGCATCCTGATTACTACACTTCTATTCAAGATTTCGAAGTTGCTAACCTTGACACACCTGAAGATGACTTGCTTCCAGTTGTTAACGGATCTCTAATGTCAATCATCCATGATGCCACATATTTGGATCAAGGGGCCTTGATTACCAAACCATATTCCCCTTCTTGGTGGGATGTTTGGGGGCCGACCTTAATAATGTTAGGTGGCAGCGCGATATTAGTTATCTTCTTATTAACAAGAATGTCTGGTTCAATTTCTGGAGCCAATAATAAGGCATTAGAATTCAATAAATCTCGTGCTCGTCGTCAGACATCAAGCAAAGTTAAATTTACTGATGTCGCCGGAGCAGAAGAAGAGAAAGTCGAAATGAAAGAAATTGTCGACTATTTGAAAGAACCAAAGAAATTCTCAAAATTTGGAGCAAAATTACCTAGAGGCATTCTTTTAGTAGGGCCTCCAGGATGTGGCAAAACGCTTTTAGCAAAAGCTGTTGCTGGCGAAGCTGGTGTTCCGTTTTATTCCATTTCTGGTTCCGACTTTGTCGAAATGTTTGTAGGCGTTGGTGCTGGTCGTGTTAGAGACATGTTCCGCGTTGCTAAAGAAAATGCCCCTTGTTTAGTATTTATCGATGAAATCGATGCTGTTGGTAGACAAAGAGGCGCTGGTTTAGGCGGCGGAAACGATGAACGTGAACAAACTCTTAACCAATTGCTCGTTGAGATGGATGGATTCTCTGATAACTCAGGAATTATCGTTATTGCTGCTACTAACCGCGATGATGTCCTCGATCCAGCTTTGTTAAGAGCAGGTCGTTTTGATCGCAAAATTACTGTTTCGCTTCCCGATCGTCAAGGACGAGAAGATATCTTCAAAGTCCATTCAAGAAATAAGAAAATTTCAGCCGATGTTGATTTCCATGCCCTAGCCAAAAGAACGGTTGGCTTCTCAGGCGCGGATATTGAAAATATTATGAACGAAGCCGCTATTTTAGCGGTTCGAAAAGATAAGACTTCTATTGGAATTGATGAAGTCGATGAAGCAATCGATCGTCGAATTGCTGGACCAGCCAAATCGTCGCGTTCTTTAAATGCTCACGAAAGAGACATTGTTGCTTATCATGAGGCTGGACACGCCATTATTGGTTTAAAATGGCCACATAGTGATAAGGTTCAGAAAATCACAATTATTCCTCGCGGCAATACCGGCGGCCATGTTCGTATGTCACCCGAAGAGGATAGATTCTTGCTTACAAAAAAAGAATTAGAAGCTCGCATCATTGGTTATCTTGGAGGTCGCTCTAGCGAAGAAATATTCTTTGATGATGTTTCTACCGGCGCCCAAAATGATATTGAAATGGCGACTCAAATTGCTCGAATGATGGTTACCGAACTTGGTATGTCTTCCCTCGGACCAATCCAATATGAAAGAGATTCAGGCTCAGTTTTCCTTGGTCGTGATTACACAAGTTCACAAAAGAATTTCTCTGTGGAAACCGCAACTAAAATAGATGCTGAATTAAGAAAGATTATCGATTCTTCACATGCTCTTGCAAAAAAGATTATTCTTGAAAATAAAGATGATGTTGAATTAATTGCAAAGACACTTCTCGAATATGAACAAATCACCGCAGAAGAAATTGATTATTTGCTTGAACATCGTGAATTGAAGCGAAATGGAAAGAGCAATAATCACATTACGGAAAATGTTACCATTAATGATGCTCAACCCATTGCGAATGACGCTGCTCAAGAGAATGTTGAATCAGTTGATTCGACAAAAGAAAAGGGTGAATAAGAGAGGCTTTCCTCTCTTTTCCTTATGTGGAAAATTGGCAATTTAAAAATTGATGGCAAAGTCGTTCTTGCCCCTATGGCGGGAATTACATCAGTAGGTTATCGAAATTTCATGATTCCTTTTGGCGTTTCTTTAAGCGTCACTGAAATGATTTCTGACATGGGTTTGATCTACGGAAACGATGAGACAAAAGAGTATTTGGACTTTGAAAAGAACAATGTTCCAATAGGCGTTCAATTGTTTGGTTACGATCCGTATAACCTTGCAAAATCCGCTCAAATAGCGCAGAAAATGAATAAAAATATTGATTTTTTTGATATTAATATGGGGTGTCCTGTTCCTAAGGTAACGAAAACCGGTGCTGGTTCTTCTTTAATGAAAAATCCTGAATTATGTGGTAAAATTGTTGGAGAAATTAAGAAAGTTACTGACATTCCCGTCACTGCCAAAATTCGTTTAGGTTGGGATGACAAGTCGGTTAACTTTTTAGAGGTGATTGAAGAGCTTGAAAAGGCTGGAGTAGATGCTATTTGTATCCATGCTAGAACTCGCGCTGAACTTTATAGTGGGTCTCCTCATTATGAATTATTAAAGGATCTACAAAAGCAGATGCACGTACCCCTCATAATCTCGGGTAATATTTTCACCTTAGACGAAGCCATTGAGGCTCTTGAAATAACAGGCGCTGAAGGTGTAATGGTGGCTCGAGGAGGAATGGGAAATCCCTTCCTTATCAAACAAATCGATCACTATTATCGTACCGGTGAGAAACTTCCCAATCCAACGCTTGATGAACAAAAACAATGGTGTTTAGAGTTGGGACAAACGTTAACAAAGACGATGGGAGAACTTCGAGCAATGAAAATATATCGAGGTATTGCGCCAAAGTTTTTTAATGGTTTTCCGGGTGCAAAGGCTATCAAAGTACGCCTTGCCACAGAGCTAACCGATTTGGACTCTTTAGAGACAATTTTGAATTCAATCCACTTTTGACTACATATATGTCAAAGTTTCACATATACTATTTTAGAATAAGGTAATCGAGGTGTAATTTATGGACATTAAGGAACTTAACGATCAAGAACAAGCTAGAAGAGAAAAGCTTCCCAAGTACAAAGAACTTGGCGTCGACCCCTTTGGTCAATCATACAAAGTCAGTCATCAAATCTCTGACATTCGTTTAATTTGTGGAAAAAAATCTGCTAAAGCACTTGAAAAACTACATCTTGAAGTGTCGGTCGCAGGAAGAATTAAAGCCCTTCGTCGAATGGGAAAGGCCTCCTTTGTTAACATTACTGACAAGACTGGCAATATCCAAGCCTATATCGGAATTGATGTTATTGGCGAAAAATCCTACAATGTTTTCCGCTTAGCTGACCTTGGTGACATTGTTGGCTTAAAAGGCTATATCATGATGACTAAAACTGGTGAGCTCACCATTAAAGTTTTGAAATACACTCACCTCACCAAATGTTTACATCCTCTTCCCGAAAAGTTCCATGGCCTTACTGATATTGAAGAGAGAAGTCGTAGAAGATATCTTGATCTCATCGTTAATGACGAGTCGAGGAATATTGCTTTTACTCGTCCAAGAATTATCCGAGCAATTCAACATTTCCTGGATAATAAAGGATTCGTTGAGGTTGAAACCCCTGTTCTCAATCCTATTTTAGGCGGTGCAAACGCTCGTCCCTTTGTCACTCACCATAACACTCTTGACCGTAACTTCTATCTAAGAATTGCTACTGAGTTGCCATTAAAAAGACTAATTGTGGGTGGAATGGAAAAGGTTTATGAAATTGGCCATATGTTCCGTAATGAAGGAATGGATGCCAGCCATAATCCAGAGTTCACCTCCATCGAAATTTATGAAGCTTTTTCTGATTTAAAACACATTGGTTCTCTCACCGAAAAATTGATTAGAACGGTAGCTAAAGAAATCACCGGAAGCGCTATTATTCAATATCAAGATAAAATAATAGATTTTAAAAAACCATTCCGCTGGGTTTCTATGAATGATCTCATCAAGGAAAAGACTGGCGTTGATTTTGCAAAAGACATCAAGACTTTTGAAGAAGCTAAAGCCATTGCTGATCAATATAGAATTCATCTCGATAAATTTAAGAATACTGTTGGTTATGTAATGAACGAATTATATGAGGAATTATGCCAAAATGAATTAATTCAACCAACCTTTGTTTACTCTTATCCAATTGAAGTTTCTCCTCTCACCAAAAAGGGAAAAGATCCTCGCTTCACTGAACGATTTGAACTATTTGTAAACGGAAAAGAAATCGGAAACGCATACACTGAACTAAACGATCCGATCGACCAAAGAGAAAGATTCGTCGCTCAGCTCAAAGCTAAAGAATTAGGCGACAGCGAAGCTAACGAGATGGATGACGATTTCATAGAAGCGCTTGAATATGGTATGCCTCCCGCTGGTGGTGTTGGCCTTGGGATTGACCGCTTGGTGATGTTACTAACTAACCAAGCCTCGATTCGTGAAGTGATACTATTCCCCACCATGAAGGATAGATAGAAAATTAAGGAACGATTGTTCCTTTTTTCTTTTGTTTGTGAAAAATTGAAGCTCAAACACTCTATATATGTAGGCGATGCATATGGGTGCAACACAAGCGCTTGACCTCATTACCTTGGAAATGTATAATTACAAGTGCTATTTATAGCATTACTCTCTGCTGCCACTAGTTGGCAGCCAGATAGACCAAAGGGAGGTAAAAAAATGCGCAATTACGAAATTATGTACATTTTGAAGGCCGATTTAGATGAAGCCGGACGCGCAGCTGAGAAAGAAAATCTTCACAAGCTTCTCACCGATAATGGTGCGGAAGTTAAGAAGGTTGACGAATCACTCGGCTTACGTGAGTTAGCTTATCCTATCAAGGATGAAGTTAAAGGCTACTATGTTGTCATTAAAGTGTCCGCTGGCGATCAAGCATTGTATCAATTCAATCGCAAAGTTCGCCACAATCCGAATGTGTTACGTCATTTAGTTGTCGTCGAACACGAGTAAGGAGGATAATCATTTATGATTAATCGTGTAGTTCTTGTGGGTCGCTTAACCCGCGATCCTGAACTCAAAAAGACCAATTCCGGTAATTCTGTTTGTTCATTCACCATTGCGGTTGACAATCGGATGAAAAATCCTGACGGAACAAAATCTGCCAGTTTCATTCCATGCGTCGCATTTAGCCAAACAGCTGACAGTATGAGCAAATTCACCAGAAAAGGTTCATTGGTAGGTGTCGAAGGCCGCCTAAATCAACGTTCATATCAACGCCAAGATGGCACTAAAGCTAGTGTCCTTGAAGTAGTTTGTGATTCCGTTCAATTTCTAGAGCCAAAAGCTGCGATGGCAGTTGAAAATGGCGATGCTATTGGTAGTGCGTTACCAATTGAAAATGAAGGAAAGAATCTTGATTCATTAGACTTGCCAGACGATGACCTTCCATTCTAATAAGAAAGGAATATAAAAATGGCATTCAAAAAGGTTAGACCACACAGAAAAGTATGCTTGTTCTGCAAATCAAAGAGCAAATTTATTGACTATAAAGATGTGGAATTACTAAAAACAATGGTTACTCCAAATGGAAAAATTTCTCCACGTAGAGCAACTGGAACTTGTGCTAAACACCAGAGAGAGTTAGCTAAGGCTATTAAAAACGCTCGCCTCATGGCTCTTCTCCCATACGTTGAAGAATAGTCGCTTGTTGAGCGCATAATTATGTATCAAAAAAGACCATTATTAAGATGGTCTTTTTTATTTCTAGGCAAATACAAATATTCGCTTTTGCGAAATTGTATTTAATAAAAACGACAATATTATATATAATATAGGCACAGGAGTTACTCTATGGGCAAAACAATCAAAAATATTAAAATCTGGTCTTTCATTTTAATTATCGTTCAATTAGTAATCATTGCCACATTTTGTGTCCTTTATTTTAATGACTTCTTTTCAATCACCACTTATGTAACCCCAACCATTATCATTCTTTCTGCCACCATTTTAGTTTTTATAGATAGCCTATTTGTGTGGATTTTTTCTTTGCGTATCTCTTCTCTTCGTCAAAAAACGGACTTGCATGCTGCTGAGGTTATTGGTAGTGATGTTCAAGAAGCATATAATTTTGCGATGATCGGTTTAGCGGTCACGAATGACAAAGATATTGTCATTTGGACCAATGATTTGTTCAAAGATCGTCATATTGACATTATCGATGTAAACATTTTTGATTGGCACAACGATTTGCTTCCCTTGAAAGAAAATGACAATCCTGATTCGACTGTAAAGATCGTCATTAATTCCCGTAACTATGAAGCTAAATACCTCCAAGAAGCTGGCCTTTGGATTTTTAAGGATGTCACTGATTTTGAATCAGTTTTCGCTTATTCTAAGGAGCAAGCCCCTGTCGTCGGCATTTTAGCAATTGATAACTATGATGATGTTGTTCGCGGTGATGACGACTTTAACGACATTGTCACTAAAGTTAAAAACGTCATTTTTAACTATGCCAAAGAATATGGTATCTTGCTTAGACGAGTCAAAGACGACAACTATTCTATGCTCTGTAACTTCGATAGTTTTTCGAAGATGAAAGATGATCATTTCTCAATTATTGATAAAGTTAGACAAGTATCTTCTAAAGAAGAAATCCCTTTGACTCTTTCGATTGGTTTAGCCCGAGACTTCCCTGATGTTATAAAATTGAACGAATTAGCCACTGACGCTTTGGATATCGCCATGTCTCGTGGCGGAGATCAAGCGGTTGTCAGCGTCTTTGGCAGTGAAATGGAATTCTACGGCGGAAAAACGGAAGCTCAAGAAAAGAGAAACCGCGTCAAAATTAGAGTTCTCGCTGACTCTCTTATTAGTTTAATCAAGAATTCTTCTAACGTTTTAATCATGGGCCACACCGAAATGGATATGGACTCATTTGGCGCCTGCCTGGGAATTAAAGCAATTTGTGATCGTTTGGAAAAGCCATCACTTATTGTTGCAGACTTAAAAAATACCGAGACCAAAGCACGTTCAACCGTCACAACTTCCTTTGGAAAAAATGAATTAGATGAACTAATCATAAATTCGAACGAAGCCCTCTATAAGGTAGCTGCCGATACTTTACTCATCGTACTTGATGTGCACATTCCTTCGATGGTTATGGCGCCAAAATTATTGGAAAAATGTTCAAAAGTAGTGGTTATCGACCATCATCGCCGCGCTGAAGATTATATTGAAAACCCTGTCTTTAACCATATTGATGCCGCCGCTTCCTCAACTTGTGAATTAGTTGCCGAATTCATTCGTTTCTCGTCAATAAACCCACGCATTGAGATCAACCCAATATATGCCACTATTATGCTTTCCGGCATCTTCCTTGACTCTTCCTATTTCAAAAGTAAGAGCACTGGTATGAGAACCTTTGAAGCCGCCACTATTCTAAAAGAATATGGAGCGGATAATTCTCTTGCCTATGATTTCCTGAAAGATGATTTTGAAGAGCATAAGGCAGTGACTGATATTATCGATAATCTTGAGCACCCATTTTATGGAGTAGTTGTTGCAGCCGCTGATGAAGATAAAGTTTATGATCAAACCACATTTGCCAAAGCTGCTAATGAGTGCTTGACCTTCAAAGGCATTCGGGCGGCCTTTATCATTGGAAAAACTGGCAATAGAGATATAAGAATCTCGGCTCGAAGCGATGGCACAATCAATGTTCAAATCATCGCCGAAAAACTCGGTGGTGGTGGACATTTTAGCAGTGCCGCTGTCACCTTTGATAGTTCTTCGATTAGCGAAGTTAAAACAGCCCTGCTCAATGTTTTAGATACAAATCTGACCGAAGCGACAAATGACGCCAAGAAGTCGAGAGGCAACAAGGAGGAACAGTGAAATGAAAGTGATACTTTTAAAAGATGTCAAAAAAGTTGGTAAAAAAGATCAAACTATCGAGGTAAGCGATGGATACGCCATCAATTTTTTGATTCCGAACAAACTAGCTGTCCAAGTAACCAAAAAAAGCCTTGAAATCCTCGATACTCAAAAACAAGTAGTTCTCGATAATGAAGCAAAAGCAAAAGAACTTGCTTTGCAAGTTGCTAAACAATTAGAAACCATCACAATCAAAGTCCCTATGAAATGTGGAAAAGATGGAAAATTGTTTGGTAATGTCTCTTTGAAAAAAGTTGAAGAAGAGCTGGCAAGTGCTCATCATTTAGTCATTGATAAAAGAAAATTTATTGATAAAAACCCAATCAATGCCCTCGGTTTTTTTAAACTCTCGATTGAACTTCATAAAGGAGTCATTGGAATAGTTAATGTTCATGTTATTGAGGAGGGAAAATAAATGGCAACACAAAAAAGTACAACTAATTTTTTGCCTTCTAATCCTCAGGCTGAGCAAGCCTGCATTGGTTCAGCTTTTTTGAGCCGTGACGCTCTTTATACTGTCATTAGCGAATTAGACACTGATGATTTTGCCGAAGCTCGAAATCAAACTTTGTTTCGTGTTTTAAAAACATTGGCTGAAAGAAAAGTGACTGTCGACGTTTTAACGGTTACTGAAGAATTAGTTAATCTAAAATGTCTCGAAGAGATTGGCGGAGTGGAATACCTTCAACAATGTTCCGATGCAATGGTGGCTATCTCCAGTCTTGATTTCTATATTTCAATCGTCAAAGATCAATCCGTTCTTCGCCATATGTTAACCACAATTCGCGATATCGATCACGACTATCTCAATTCCGAAATCGAAAATATTAATGATTTCATTGCCAGTAGTGAACAAAAATTTAAAGACTCCACCGAGAAGAGAAGGGTCTCAACTTTCAAAAATATGGAAGAGATTACCAAAGTGGTGCAGATGAATATCAATGCTCAACACGGAACTTGTGAAGATGGAGTGACAGGTTTAACATCCGGTTATCCCAATGTCAATAAGTACACCGCCGGTTTCCAAAAAGGTGAACTCACAATTATCGCCGCTCGTCCATCCGTTGGAAAGACTGCCCTTGCTCTTAACTTTGCCTACAAAGCAGCTACTCGCGCTAATGTACCAGTAGCCATCTTTTCCTTAGAAATGTCGAGCGAATTACTCGTTAAACGTCTCGTTGCCTCTGCGGCCAGCATTCCATTAGACAAAATTAACACTGGTGTACTAAACGCCGTTGATCGAGCAGAACTTTCTAACGCGATTCGCGAAGTCTCGACTGTTCCAATTTTTATCGATGATTCATCAGGTATTCGCTTGATGGATATTGTCGCTAAATCTCGTCAGTTGCAAGCTAAATATCCTAACCTAGGTATGATTATTGTTGACTATCTCGGACTTGTTACAACCGGTGAAAAATCAAGGAATCCAGATTCAAGGCAAGAAGAGGTTCGCAAGATTTCTCTTACTTTAAAAGCTTTGGCGAAAGATTTAAAAATCCCCGTCATCGCTGTTTCTCAGTTGTCTCGTGAAGTCGAAAAACGCGACAATAAACGACCGATGATTTCTGATTTAAGAGATTCCGGTTCTATTGAACAAGATGCCGATGTGGTCATGCTTTTATATCGTGAAGACTATTATAGTAATTACAAAAAAGAGAACACTCGCACCGCTAATAAACAACTTAAAGATATGACCTCTTTTGAGAAATTTGAAGCCGCTAAAACGGCGCAACTAAAGCAAATGAATGAATCCATTCCTGGCAATGCTTCCTATGTGGAAGTCAACATCGCTAAAAACCGAAATGGTCAAACTGGTATTGCGGGTTTATTCTTCTTTAAGAGTTTTGGACGTTTTGAGGCCCCCACTCCTGAATGGGAAAATCAGATGCGTACTCTGAGCAGTAGCGATATCGATTAATTTTATCTATGTACTTTAATATTATTTCCAGCGGTTCAAAGGGTAACGCTACCCTTGTTATTCATCACGAAACAGTCATTCTCATCGATATGGGGATTTCTTTATCTCGCCTGAATGAAGGACTGGAAGAAGTTGGCCTGAATATTAAAGATATCTCAGCAGCTGTTTTTACTCATAACCACACTGATCACATCAAAGGAATCCAATTTCTCTCTCCTAAAATCATGTACGCTTTGGAAGGAACATTGCCCACTTCCTTAAGCAATGTAATCAAACTTTATGAACCTTTTACTATCGGCGAGATTACTATCACCGCGATTAAAACTAGCCATGATGCAGTTAATCCCTGCGGTTTTGTTTTGCAAAGTGAGAATGAGAAACTAGTGTATATCACTGACACCGGAATCTTTTGTCCGGAATCACTCGAATATGTCAAAAATCCTCATTATTTGATTATTGAATCTAATCATGATATAAAAATGCTCCTACATACTGAAAGAACTTACGACTTAAAGGCCCGTATTTTGTCCAGCCATGGCCATTTATGCAATGAAGATTCCGCAATTGCCACTTGTGAGATTATCGGCCCAGACACCAAAGAGATTGTCTTAGCTCATTTATCCGAAGAAGCAAACACCCCCGAGCTTGCCTTAGCGGCTTACGTTTCAATATTTCGCCATTTTGGGCTCGATATTGATAAATATCAAGTCTCATGCGCAAATCAAAATCACAGCCTTCTTGGAGGCCTAAAAGCATGAAAATCCGCATACTGACAATCGGAAAGATTAAGGAAAAATATCTGCAAGATGGCATTATGGAATATCTGAAAAGATTAAAACCCTACGCCACTGTTGAAATCATCGAGGTAATGGATGAAGCAGTTACCGAAAAAGCTTCTCTTAGTGAAATTGAAATGGCCAAGCAAAAGGAAGGTCAGAAGATTTTTAAACATTTAAAAGATAATGATTTTGTCATTAATCTAGATTTAAATCAAAAACAATATACGAGTCCTGAATTTGCTAATCTATTATTGAAATCTCTTCAAGATGGTGGGGCATCAGTGAGTTTCATCATCGGCGGTTCTTATGGGCTGAGTAATGAATTAAAAAATCGGGCGAATGTTTCAATTTCTTTATCGAGCATGACATTTCTCCATCAGATGACGAGACTCATCTTACTTGAGCAAATTTATCGCGCTTTCAAAATTAACCGAAATGAGGTCTATCATAAATGATTAAATATCCAGAATTTTCTCATCTTAAAATTGTAGAAGATAAACAAAATCCCTTTTCCACTCTCTTTGAATATGAAGGCGGATCCCGTTTCTATATCGAACCGGTTTTTTATACCCAATTGTTAGGTTTCAAGATGCATTATCCAAATGATTTTCATCGTATTTTAAAACAAATGGAAATCATCGTTAAAAAGAATCGATTAGTAGTTTTTACTGGTGACTTCGAATCTTCTCCATCAGAAGTTGAAGGGGCTATCTATCTGGAAATTACCGATATCACCAATCCTCTGCATATATTTGTCGAAGATAAGTCACGAGGAAGCGACTATGGAGATTAAAAAAGACCAATTCAGGAAGTCTGAGTTGGTCTTTATTTTTAGTATTGAGGTCTTAATTGTTTCATCGACATCCACATCACGCGTATGCCTAATAAAACAATGAAATACATAATCGCGTAAGCTGGTAATACAAATCCGAGAATAAGGGCCAGAACGGCAGGAGTGATCGAAGACCACGCCGCCATCTTTAAGCAGATACCAAACTTCAAATAGTTGAAGATATTTCGTTTTCCACGAGTGAGCAAGAACACCATTAAGCCCATGAAGAGAAGCATCAATAGGTAAATGCCGTAATAGATAAGAAGCGAATAGGTGACATTGGTATCACGAGTGGAAATGTATGATTCATCAAAATAGGTTTTCCAATTGTCTAAGACACCATTGGTGAATTCAGCATTGCTTATCGAAGGGTTGATTGCCTCCCCATCTTCGCCAAAAACCGTTAAGGAATGCTTGATGAGTTTGGTGCCTTCTTCAGTATGTTTCCAATCGCCAAAAGCCGTGGGAACACTGTAAGCAACAGTGCTGTTTGGACGCATAATTTTTGCGTGGATGCCATACTTCGATAAGAGAATATAGGATGGGTAATAGTAAGTGTGACTCTCTTGCTTTTCAGTGGGGATATCTTTCTTTTGGGTTGTTGTTCCCACCGCATAACTGAGGTCGGCGTTTTCGATATAATCACTGACGATAGTAGCGATGTTAATATCATCCTTTTTCGAGTTATTTGCTGTTGTATAGAAAAGTTTAAAGTCAATTTGTGTTTTGCTATCGCGGGTGGCTTCATAAGTATAAACTTCCACTAATTTTGATGTTGGGATAAGTTCAGCTTGCTCCTGGTCGACGCCATCAATTTCATAAGCCAATCTATCGTTATTAACGATAAATTCATTTTTAGCATCCTTTAAATCTATTCCACTTTGAG
The DNA here is from genome assembly GCA_964345825.1 of uncultured Staphylococcaceae bacterium. Taxonomy (GTDB): domain Bacteria; phylum Bacillota_I; class Bacilli_A; order RFN20; family CAG-826; genus JAAYDH01. The sequence continues at coordinate 14,815 of CAYFSI010000001.1, forward strand.
TTAAATACGTTTCCATATTTTCGGTGTAATTAGATAAGAAAGATGAACCATATTGATTGGATGCCGCAACGGTAATTGGGATAATTGGAACAAAGGTGGCCACAACGGCGATGATAACAGCAATCCACCAAGGAGTGTTCTTGGCTGATTCCATGACTGCGTCATTGCTGTATAGAGATTTAAAACCATTTATGAGATTTTCTTTTGTTTTTGCTTTCATAGCGTTTCCTCGCTTGCTTGTCTATTTTATGTTATTAACACCTATTTTACAAATAGAATATATTGTTTGCCTATTTTGGAGATAAAAAAAGGAATAAATAATCCTTTGGAAAGATTATCTTGTTAAAACATCCTCATATGTTAAAATAACTACGCTTAAGCGTTATGGGACTGATATAGTTTCGACAGCGATGCGCTAGGCTCTAACTGCAGTCGAGTGGTGACGTTATCACCAAAACAAAATAACTGACAACAGTTATATGAGAGCACCTCGCTCTCAATCTCTCTGCTTAGCTTAATAGCTTCCCAATATTAGGGTTTCGGCCTCTTAAGGTCGAACAGAGCGCCTTCCAGGGTTTTAGCCTTTCATGCTTGGGTAAGGTGTCATAACAAAAGGATAGTAATTGATAGTGGATTTGTTAATCGATTATGAAATTTAGTAAATCTCGCACGTATTAGTTGGTTGATGCGCAAAGACGTGTTAAAAATTCGTATTAACTAAACTGTAGATGTTATTGAAGAGTCATCGTTGGACCGGGAGGGCAGATCTCCCGCAGTTCCACCAAACGAAAAAATGCATTTCCTAAAGGAAATGTTTTTTATTCTTTTAATGAATTGCTATTTTTCAATCGCTCTTCAAAACCAATTTATTTTGTTTTTATTTCTAACAATGATAAAATACGAAAGTCATTACATTTGGTTGAATTCAGCCGTTGAAGGCGAATTTGCTCTATGACCTAATGAAAGGAAACACATATGAAAATTGCCATTTCTGCCGAGTCAACTGCTGATTTATCAAAAGAACTAATTGAGGAATACCATATCAATATTATCCCCTTTGAAGTCACTCTTGGAGATAGAACAGATCACGACGGAGTAATTACTTCTCAAGATATTTTTGAATTTGTTGAGAAGCATAATATTTTGCCAAGAACAAGCGCGATTAACGAATTTACTTACAGCGAATATTTCACCAAAATTCTCAAAGATCACGATGCAATCATCCATATTTGTTTAGGAAATCATATTTCCTCCTCATATTCCAACGCTAAAAAAACTTCAGGGGAAATGAAAAATGTCTATGTCATTGATTCCGCTTCGTTGTCCAGTGGTATTGCTTTATTACTTATCTATGCTGCCAAACTGATTGAAGAAGGCAAATTATCTGCTTCAGAAATCGCCGCCAAAGTAGAAGCCCGCGTTCCCTATGTGCAAGCTAGTTTCGTCGCTAACACAATTGAATATCTTTACAAAGGCGGACGTTGCTCCGCTCTTCAAAGATTTGGAGCTCACTTGTTGAGAATCAAACCACAAATTATTGTCCAAGAAGGCAAGCTATTACCAGGCAAAAAATACCTTGGCAGAAACAGTGTTGTCGTTCGCGATTATTGCAAGGACACCCTCGATGAGTTCGATACACCAGATTTATCCATCGCGTTTGTCACTCATAGCTATGCTTCTCCCGAGATGGTCGAAGAAGCCAAAAAGGCTTTGAAAGCGAGAGGCTTTAAAACAATTTATGAAACCACCGCAGGAGCGACAATCGCCAGTCATTGTGGACCAAAAACTCTCGGCATTCTCTATATCAACGATGGCAAAAAAGCCTAAATAGACTGCATTAAAAAATTAGTTAAATAAAAACATTGGATCTTCGAAGCAATATGACTTACTTAACCAATGTTTTTTTATTCTCTTTGATTGTTTTGCGAAGTAGGTACCACAGGATGGCTAATATTTGTAATGGAATTCCGATTATAAATATGAGATAAGAATTTGGGAAAGGAAACATCAACGCAAAGGATAGAAATATTGAAAGAGCTGAGGTCCATATCAGTCCACTAATGGAAAGAAGTAAGCCGAGGCGAAGATGATAAATTGATGTCCAAATTACAAGAAGGGTAAAACTTGGTATTAACGCGTAGATAAAAATAAGCCAATTGTAAGGGAAATCCCTAAAGAAGAATGAACAGAGCAGGAAGCTCAAAGCAGCAATGAGCCACACTAAACCAACTGACAATAGAATGATGATGAATCTCTTTTTGGCTGTTATTTGACGAGAAGTAATCACTTTTTTCGCCCGAAAGAAATCATCGATAGTAATACCATAAAAGTCAGCTAAAGCTTTCATTACGATCGTGTCAGGAACACTCTCTCCTCGCTCCCATTTCGAAACAGATTTATCCGAATAATTAAAATGTTCTGCTAATTGAAGCTGTGTTAGACCGGCCTTTTTTCGATAGTAAATAAGATTATCGGCGATGAGCCTTGTTGTTTTCTCTAAGTCATCCATGGCTATATCTTACCTAAATAACAATTATTAATAAATAATTATTTCCCTTCTTAGCAATTTTATTTTCATTTAGCAAATATATTAATTGATAATTTGGACAGTGTAAAAAGTCATGTTATTTTATGTTGGTAGATTTCTTATCGATGTGATACTCTAATTTCGTCAAAGACATAGACACAAATAATCATCGCGATAAATAAAAGGAGGCAACTTTTTATGTACTTAGGGCCTAAGACTAAAAACAATGACAACGCTGTGGAAAATGAAGAACTACAAATTGTTGAAGCCATGTATCAAGCTGAAGAGTTTCCTAATTCTTTTTTAGATAATGACAATTTCTTCTTCGAACCTGAAGACTAGGCTTCAATAAGCAATCAAATCATCAACGAGTGGAAATCACTCGTTTTTCTTTATTTATAATCTAGAACTGGGTAAAATAAGGCATATGGAAATGACCAAGAATAAATCTGTTAAAAGAAAAATAGATTTTTCTGCCTTTGCAAATGTTGTTGTCTTTTTTACTTTGGAGGTTCTCGCTTTCATCGCCTTTTCGTTAGGATCATCCTATATCCTTTTTAGTGTTTTAAGTTTTATATTGCTTATTTTTCTTGTTCTTGTCACGTTCCGTCAAATCAAGATGGATGGTTTATCAAGTTTTGGCTTCTTTTTATTCCCCGTATTTATCTTTGGAGTATTAAGCGCTCTCAGCGTTTTCACAAAAGATCCAATGTTTTCCCTAGGAGGGAATGCTTTCTTTGTTCCTATTGGAATGACTTGTTTTGCTGCTTGTGGTTACTTAGTGGCATCGCTCAAATCATTCTCTATTAGCAAAGCTCTCCTTGTCATTTATTCCGCTTTAGCAATTTTAACTTTAATCAACTTGTTAGCGACAATGGTGGAATTCGCCCCATTCTACACGTTGATTTATCGCAATAAATATATTTATTACAATGGTGATATTAGCGAGGTTCCGATTTCCGAAATGGCTTTTGCCCTTATAGGTTTTTCGATTAGCGAAGTTTCGGTTGAATATTTCTCATTGTTCCCCTCTTTATTATTAACTGCGGTCATCCCTTTATTTTTCTTGAAGTTCAAACAGAACAAGACCATCTTCATGTTGTACCTAGGCTTTTCTGTTCTTGGATTATTCTCTTTATTGACCACCGTGTCCAAAACCACCTTAGTGTCGGATGCCTTGGTCTTTGTGATTGTCTTACTCGTATTGCTATTTTCGAAGTTGAATTGGAAAGGTAAAGTTCTCAAGATTATCTCCATTATTTTTGGTTCGCTCTTTCTGCTTGGATTAGTGGTGTTATTTCTCAATGCTCAAGAAGGAGCTTCAGGTATTTTCGCTACTCTTCAAGACTTCATCTCTGGCAATCAAATTTTGAATAAATTATTCAATGGTAATCGTTTTGCCGGTAGTTATAGCAAAATACTCAATGCCTTGCTTACCACTAATAGTACAGGTGATTTTATTTACCTATTTGGATTTTATCCAACGTTTAATATTCCAGCATCTAATTCCTGGCTATTTGATAATTTAATGACCTCGGGAATATTTGGTTTCCTTTTCTTCGCCGTATTTCTCGTGCTCGGTGTACGCCAATTGCTGATTTACTATCGTAAGAGCAGCGATAATATGAAAGACAAAGCGATGATTGTCGCTTTCGTCTTCTGCTTCTTTGCTTACAGCATTATTAACTTTGACATGACGCCTTTAATCTTTTCAAGAACACTTTCCCCAATTTATCTTTCTGGTTCTTTCTTGGTGACTTTATTCTTGTTCTCTTACGCTGCTTATAAGACTCTTAACATTGCTCCAACCGTTGAAGCTGTGCAACCTCTTTTAAAGGAAAACAAACCTATAGAAAATAAGAAAGGAGATGTTGATAATGAAACGATTTCTTTATAAAGGCGCCCTCGTAATAATGGTCTTTGGATTAACTGCTTGCGGTTATTCTTTAGATGAATTATATGATAGAGCCTCATTCAATTCTGTCAATTTCTCTGATAATTATTACACCCGTTGGGATAAAGACATTTCCTATAAGGAAAGTGGTAACAAAATCACCAATCCTGAAGCCGAGACAATCTATTTAGATAAGGCTGTTGACCATGTTTTTACCAAGTATGGTGAAGACAATTTCCGCCTTGTTGAAGGAAATTATAACAATTATGTATATGAAGAAGATCTCAGCGAAGCGGAAAATGAAGCTGGTAAACTTCCTTATGGCCCTAACAATAATCTAAACGACATCGATGGCTCTTTCCGTTACGGATTTATGTCAAGATTGTTCGATGGTCACATGTTTTGCAACGGCTTGTACGAAAGAGCCCGTGTCCAAATCAAATCTGAAGGTTTTGGAAGGACCTTTCCAAAAGAACTTTTTAAAATTAATTCTACAACCCCATATTTTGCAATGAGTTTTAAGACCTCAATTGAATACCGTCGTGTTACCACAAACGATGATGGCGAAGAAGTAAACATCGACATCGCTAAGTGGTGGAGTGGTAGCAACATTAATACTCTCACTCACAACACCAGTATCGCTCTCACCATCAATTTCTTCTTAAAAAACGAGAATGGTTATGAACGCGTTCCCGTCAATTTTGAGATTGATGATATTCCTTGTAATCAGTCAGATAATATCGCAAGAAGCAATTATGTTTTATTTGGCTTCGAAATTGGCAAGAATGTGCCTTCTCTAGACCGTTGTGCAGGAATATCAGTTGAATACACTTACACCGATCCATTCCTCGATAACATTAATTCCAGTATTGACGACGTAAATGAACTAAATAAAACAAATAGTTATTTTGATAATTCGAATAACGAATCAAGCCGCACCCTATTCGGTGGGAATGTTCAACATTCTGTTTTGCTATATGAAATAATGTTTCCAAATTCTACTTGGCATTAATATTTTTTGAAATATCAAGCCATTTACCGATTTCAAAATCAACTTTATCATCATCAAAGATGAGAGTTCCTTTCGCAGGGGTAAATGTCATCTCGGAAAAATATATTTTGCCATTGATATTATAAAGATCAACTCGCACAAACGGGAAAGGTTGAGACAAAGTCTCTGCCATAAAAACCATATCATCCCAATTGGCGGGTTTATTTAAAGCATAATTTGTTTTTTTCCATCCATTGAACTGTGCTCCATCAAAGGGAGTCCAGTCAATGTAATAATTGTTGTAACGGATGCTTTCGCCTCTGCCAGTTACCACATACATGTATTTTGCTTTGCCATTAAAGACGTGAATTTTGTATTCAACAGGAAGGGGTTGACCTTCTTCAATGAGATATTGTTCAATAATGATTTGTGGTTTGATTGGCGAATAATGCATCTCGACTGTTTTCTTACCATAATTGGTTGCTAACCAAGTGGAAAACATTGCGTTGAGAGCAGGAACGTTAATTTTTCTTTTATCCCTGCAAATGTAGTTGAAAGCGCAACCATGCGCGCATTTCATCACAAATTGGTTGGGCAATGAATCGAGATCAATGTCAGAAAAGCGGTCGTATATTCCATAAATTGGAACAAGTTTGTCACTAAAGCCACGTTTTTTAACGTATTCACGCACTCCCACGCGACCTGCACACTGAACTACTAAAGGGTTTTTGGGATAGACAAACAAACGTAGATATTGGAGTTTCTCAGTATAGCGAATTGGATTTTTTAAGTTGAGTTTATGATGAGTTATGTAACGATACTGAGAAGCCACATACCATGTTTTGTTTATCTTTTTAATGAGATTGCGAAAAGGAGAGACAAGGGCTCTTTTTAATTTATTCTCATGGAGATTTGGGTTAGCCATATTATTCTTCAAGAGCTATTTCTTTGCGTTTTCTGACAAAGGAATAGACTAGATCTTCCTTCATTAATCTCAGTAGCACAATGTAGATAATTGCATCCACTAGGACAATTCCTCCTAGTTCAATAATAAACATGTTTTGCACTGAAACACCATTTCGCACGCAAAGATATTCAACTAAATATTTTAAGCCAATACTGGTCACAACCACTACGGCGTTAGCGATTAAAAGCTTGACTGAATTTCGGTTGAAGATTGCTTTTTTTACCCACTTCCAAGAGATGGCAATAAGGAAAATGACAATTGCCAAATCAGTGATTGAAGTGCCGATAGCCACCCCAACCGAAGAATTATTAGGAAAGACATATTTTCCAAGAATCACCGATAAAACACCATTGATGATTGTTCCTACCCCCATGGCAATTAGATAATATTTTTCTTTCTTCATTGGTAAAAGTATTTGCCCATAGATTATGTTGCCAAATGAATATGTCAACATGACAGAAGATAGCGTCATCAGAACAACTGGTGCATTGAGATATCCATTGATAGCATTCCCATAATCATAAGTTCCCGAAATGAGACTGCATATCGGGTATGCAAATATGCTCATTGTCGCAATAGCGGGAAAAATGACAAACATGGCGATATTCAAAGAATATTTATTCAAGTTATTAAAAAATCTTTTATCTTCTTTTTGATAATAGAAGGCACTGCGGGGAATAAACACGGTTGAAAGAGCAGTGATGATTCCGATGATAACGTCGATTCCTTTCATGCCGACTGAATAGCTGGCCACTTCCTTCTTTGTAGGATCAAGAAAGCCAAGAATGAAAGTATCAGTTTGATTATAAAAAGAGAGCAATAAAGATAAAAAGCACAAAATCATCAATGGCTTTGCATATTCTTTAAAACTATATGGCATCGTCTTTTTAAAGGAGACATAACGGCGGACATAGTAGACGTTTGCGATAGTAGTGATGACAGTCACGGAGATGGTTAAAAGAGCATAGATGAGATAATCGTCTGGGGTTCGAATAAAAGCGATAATTAAAACGGCAGCGATGGTTAAAGCCACAATACTTCGAACGGACATGTAAAATTGCTTCTCAAGAGCGATAAAGACCCATTCAAAAGAGAAGGCTCCGGCTAAGAAATTGATCGCCAAAATGAAGACAAGGGCTTGGGAGTCTCTTAAAGCAGGAATTGAAAACACCAAGGTAGTCATGAACCCAAAGGATAAGATTGTGCTAATCAATTGGAGAATGAAAAATGTCTGAACTTTATTGGATAATTTTTCTTTATCATCTCTAACTTTTACGCATTCCCGCACTGCTAAATTAGGAATACCAATTTTAGCAAGAATTAAAAAATAAGCGACAAATGTATTCACCCAAGTGTAAAGACCTAAACTAGAGTCACCTAGATATCGACATATCCATGGGAAGGTAATGAAAGACAGGAAAGTAAGAACGATGGTCCTAATAATATTAACGATGACATTTATGCGGATATTATTTTTCATTGAGAATATTATACAAACTTGAACCATGAAATAAAATAAGACAAAAAAACTAAATGAATAGTGTTATATAAATAAAAGAAGTTTTTGTTTATAATAAGGTCATGAAAATTTTGATAATCTGTCAATATTACTACCCGGAAAATTTCGTGATTTCTAAAATTGCTTCTCAATTAGTTGCTTTTGGTCATGAGGTAGATGTGTTGACTGGTTTACCAAACTATGGCTATGGTGAAATCATCCCTGCTTATCGACATGTTAGAGAAGAAATTATCGATGGTGTTAATGTCTACCGTGTGCCTTTAAAAGCACGAAAGAAATCGCGTCTTTCCATCATCTTTAACTATCTTTCATTCTGGAAGAATTCCAAGCGATGGATCAGACAATGCCAAAAACAATATGATATTGTCTATTCAATGTCTCTATCTCCGGTCACCATCCTCGCTGCCGGAAACTTATATAAAAAGAAACACCATGTTCCCCATATTGTTCATTGTGTGGATCTTTGGCCTGAATCCGTTCTTGTCACTCGAGCAGTGCATAAAAATTCTCTTTTCTATCGAGTTTTATATCATTGGTCACGGTCATTATATTCCCATGTTGATGAAGTCTTATTGGGATCCCCGTCTTTTGAAAATTACTTTAAAGAAATTCTTCATCTACCTGATGTCGAATACAAATATATTCCTCAACCGAGTTTCGTTGAGACTAGCGAAGCTAAAGAATTTACTTTTGATAAGGACTGTTTGAATATCCTTTATTGTGGAAATCTTGGAACAATTCAACTAATACCTCTTATTCCTGAAGCCATGAAAGAGTTAAAAAATGAGAAGGTTTGTTTTCATGTTATTGGTATGGGTCCAATGACTGATTATCTAAAAAAGAAAATAGTTGAATATCATTTAGAAGATATGTTGATTTATCACGGGCCGATGCCAGCTAGTAGGTCGAGTTCTTATATCAAAGGGGCTGACGCTATTTACGTTTCTTTAAAAGATGAGGGATATGTCGGAAAAACGATTCCCAATAAACTCGTCATGGCGATGGCCTTTGCTAAACCAATCATTGCTGTTTTAGAAGGTGATGGTAAAACAGAATTAAGTAACGCTGAAGGTGGAATATTTGCTTCCAAACAAGACCCACAATCTCTTGTCTCAGCAATCAAATCATTTAAAGCACTTTCAAAAAGCGAAAGAAAAAGGCTTGGTAATAATAACCTTGCCTATTATGTAAATCACTTCTCTTTGATGAATGTCTCTCGCAATATTGAAGCTGAATTAATTCGAAAATCCCGTTAGAAACGCCTTTATTTTTTCGCTAATGCTAGTTAATGAGTACAACTGAATAACTTTCTTTTGGGCTTTTTTGCCGAGAGCTAATCTTTCATCTTCACTCATCGCTAAGACTTTTTCCATACAACTTAAAAGATCTTTTTCGCTTGATGTTTTTGACCAAATCGCCTCATCGGAAAAATGCCGCTGAAGAATAGTGTTGCGAACAGAAATGGTTGGTCGGCCACTATATAAATATTCAAGAGTTTTACTCGGTACAGAAAAGCGATCTAAATCTTCGGAGAACGGTCGAGGATTAATATTCGCAATAGCGCCAGATTCAAATTGGAGAACATCTTCTACTGGCATAACGCCGTGGAAACTAATTCGTTTATCATCTTTAATTTTCTCGTGAATCTCTTTTAAGTTAAAGTGATGACCGCAAATAAATAGTTCAACATTCGGATTGGGGATTTTCTTAAAGGCACTAATTAACTCGTAGATGCCATAGCGAGGGAGTAGAGCTCCTCCGAAAAAGAAATAAGTTCGTTTAGGAAGTTGATGAATTACTGGCATATCTTCCACTAAGCCTTCAAAGATAAGGCTTGGCTTATTATGAGGATTAAAAAGCTCTTCAAGAGATTTTGTAAGAGAAATATAACCATCGAGATTTTTGGATTGGTTCAAAAGATTGATGGTGAAAGAACGTCTTGTTCCAGTAATGTTTGAAGGTGAATCGGTGCATATTCCAACCACTGGGATTGAATATTTTTTGCCGATGGCGTTGGCTACTTTCATCGTTCGAGGATTAATAGTATCAGTCAAAATAATTGCATCATCAAGGTTAAAATCTTTTGAATTTTTAATCATTTTTTTGCTTTGGGCTAAAAAAGACAGACCACGGAGAAATGGGTTGATGGGAACTTTCAAATAGTGATAGCAGATGGAATCACTTCTCTTTTCTTCGGCCTTCAACTTATTGATGCGACAACGCGATTTAGAAAAAGGTCGTAGTGAAAATACTTCAACAGAGGCAATCTTGCTTAAAGTGCGAATCAACTTATTGTGAAAATTTTGATTGGAAGGGTTAAGCGAAACCTTCCAGGCCTTTTGAAAGTCTGGATAATCATTTTCGTGTAGAGAAGTAGTGAAATATATTATTTGCATTTTAGAACCTCTTTGAATATATCTAAATGAGATTTTGCTGTTTTTTCAATCGTGTTTTCTTTTGCTGTTTTTATAGCGTTCAAGTTCATCTTATCATTTATCAAACTAAATGCCTTTAGAATCTCTTCCTTACCATCAAGAGAAACAATGTAGCCATTGTATCCATCTTTGATTAAATGACGAGAACTAACAACTTGGTTAGAGGAAATGACTGGCAAACCATTCGCAAAGGCTTCGTTCGTGGTGTGGCCATAGATGTCTTCTTTCGATAAGGTGACAAAGCAGTCACATCCTTGAAGAACTTTAAAAAGCTCATCATGAGACAAGAATTTCATTATATGAATGTTAGATAAATTGTTCTCTTCAATGTATTTGTAATATTTGTCCTCTAAAGGTCCTTCCCCAATTAAGAGAAGATTTTCTTTCCTGCCTTTAAATAAAGACATTAAAAAAAGATTATTTTTTCTTTCGATAAATTGACCAGCACTTACAAACAATGGTGCAGAAGGCAGATTATATTTTTTTTGGATTACTTCTTTATCTTTTTTTGATAAAGGGGAAACCAAGACATCTTTTTCGAAGAAAGTACTGTATGGATAATGATAGATATCTTCTTCTTTCGCTCCGTAGTGCTTTAGGTACACATCAGCTTCCTCACAAGGGGAAAGATACTTGAAGGCAGAACTGATAAAGTATTTCTTAATTTTGCGCTTAAGAAAATTCTCTCTTTTTACAACCCCTCCATTAATGTAGAGGACAAAAGGAATCTCCCGTTTTTTCATATAATGAATAGCTCTCATTTCGGTAATGGTGCTGTAACCATTCATGATGATGAGATCATATTGTTGATGGTTTTTGGCAATATATTTTCTCAACTCTCCCGTATTGGAATTTTCATTTCCAAAAGAGCCACCTCTCAGAAAACTAACATTAAAATTATATTCGTTCTTTGCATAAAACGAATCTGGTCTGTTTTTGGCTTTTTTTCTTTCAAAAATAACATGAAGATCAAACAACTCAGCGAGTTCATTAAAAAGGTTGACCTTATAAGGTGCTGGATGATTAAAAACAAAGAGTATTTTCATAACTATTTAATATTATGCGTCTTTTTTGTAAGTTTTAAAAATGTTATCATTTCAATATGTCAGAATTATCAAAAAAGTGGAGCGAATTTTTCCACTTAATTAAAGAAAAAGATTACACCAAAAGATTAAATAATTACCTCGATTTAGAATATCGGAATCACATCTGTTTTCCGCCCCGTAATCTTTTATTCAATGCTTTCTATCTAACACCCCTTGAACAAATTAAAGTGGTCATTATTGGTCAAGACCCTTATCACGAACCGGGGCAAGCGATGGGACTCTCATTCAGCGTTCCTGCTGGTATTAAAGTTCCTCCATCATTATTGAATATCTATAAAGAGATTGAAAACGAATACAAAATTGAATGCGACAAAAATAATGGTGATATAACCTATCTTGCAAAACAAGGCATCTTGCTTTTAAACGCCATTTTATCCGTTCGAGAACACGAAGCAATGAGCCACAACGTTCCCGAATATCAAGAATTTTTCCATGATGTTTTGAAATATATTGATGAACAGCCTCAGCCAATCGTGTTTCTACTTTGGGGCGGCCCTGCTCGAAAGTTAAAAAAGTATATAACTAATCCTAAACACTTGATTTTGGAGAGCGCCCATCCTTCACCTTTATCTGCAAACCAAGGCGGATGGTTTGGCAATAACCATTTTCATCTCGCTAATGAATATTTAATCAATAATAATTTATCTCCAATAAACTGGATAAAAAAGGATGATTTGCAATGATTTTGTACATTATAATTGGAAACGCAGTTGATATTAAACGCTACCAATTTGAAAAAGAAAGAATGATTGTCGGTGTTGACAAAGGCGCGTTATTAGCTCTCCAATCAAATGTTCAATTAGATTATGCTGTTGGAGATTTTGATTCTTTGCAAACTGATGAAATTCAATTCGTTTTTAATAACACAAAAAAGGTTATTCGCTTAGATCCTGTCAAAGATGTCACTGATACCTACTTTGCTTATAAAGAGTTTAATAAAGGAATGGATAGGATTATCATTCTTGGTGGTATTCAAGGATATAGAATCGAACATTTTCTGGCTAATATTAACCTATTGAAACTTGATAAGCGAGTCCTCATTCAAGATGATTTTTCATTAATTAGCAGACATGATACTCCATGTGAAATAGTCTTTCAAAATGATCAATACCGATTCTATTCTTTCTTCTCAAATGGAAGTTCCCACATTTCATTGAAGGGTTTTAAATTTGATCTTAAGAATTATGAATTGAATGATAAAGATACACTGTGTATTTCAAACGAGTTGCTAGATTCAAATGGTACTTTGAAGGTGATTTCTGGTTCGTGCATTCTCGTAAGAAGTAAAGACGATATTGCTTTTCGTTAATTATATTCATACAATGTGATAGTTCGAAATGAACAGGGGAGCTCGCAAGGGCTGAGAGGTTAGAAATAACGACCCTTAACCTGATCTAGGCAATGCTAGCGTAGGACTATTTATTTAGACATCCACTGGTTTTGCCGGTGGATTTTATTTTTGGAGGACTTATGAAAGCATTATTTAACATTCGAACGATGGCGGAAGTCGCTATTTTTGCCGCAATCGGATTTGTCTTGGATGCGATAGCCGGAGCCTATTCTGCTCCCATTTTTATCAATGGTGGTTCAATCGGAATTGCCATGGTGTGCGTTTTGATTGTTTCATTTCGTCGCGGAACTCTCGCGGGTATTTTAACCGGCTTAGTCATGGGATTGCTTGATTTAGCAGACGGATTCTATGCAATAGCTTCCACTTGGTATATTGCAATGGCTCAAGTATTATTCGATTATGTTATTGTCTATGCCGTTGTTGGATTTGCTGGACTATTCAGAAAGTTATCGATAAAAGAAAATCAACAAAACATTCGAATTGGTTGGCTACTAACTGGATGCTTGTTGGGCGGTTTTCTTAAATTTGCTTCTCATTACTTATCAGGTGTTTTATTTTGGAATGATCCTTCTGGATTTGTGTGGGGATTTACCGACGGCTTTCTCTATTCATTCGTTTATAATGGGGCCTACATGCTTCCTTCAATTATCCTGGTCTCGTTTATCATGTTTTTAATCGCCAAAAAATGGCCGTTTTTGCTTCGCGATGTTAATTATGCATTTCTCCAAAAGAGAGACGGGGAAGACAAGAAATAATTAGTTCTTCCATAAAAGCCTTATTCAGTTTGTTAACATTCTATGTTATATTTAATTAACATGAGGTTTTATTATGGAATTAGATAAAGACAAAATATTGAGTGAATCAAAAAACACTAACCCCGATAATATAGAAGAGCCAATTATTGAAACGAAAACAACAGTTGATGGCACTATAAAAGTCAACGATGGTTCGATTGAAATTGAGAAACCATCTAATGATGATGTTCCATATTGGGAAGCAATAGATACATATCGTAATGAGATTATTAGTTCCGTCAAACGTTCGAAGAGAAGATCAAATATTTCGATGGCTATCATTATTGTTTGTTCCATCGCCGGATTGATTCTTTTGTCACTTTCTCGGACTGTCACTAACATCATCGCTTGGTGCTTATTGTTAGTTGCTGTTGTAGTTATTCTCATTTTCTTCATTCTTAATCGGCGAGTTGATCGTCCAGATTTTCAAGGATATGTTGTAAAAGCCTCTACCGCGATTAATAAGGCGAGTTTTGCTGATGGAAAATTCAGTAATGTCGTTTATTTCCCAAAAGACAAACTAGAGTTAGGAGAAGTATTTGCTGAAGGCGTGTATGCTGGCTTAACAAATTCGATTTCTCGAAATTTAGTCAAAGGGGCCTATTCTGATCACCATTTCAAAATGTGCGAATGTGCTTTATTTACTGGAGCGGGAAGACAAAGAAAAACCGCTTTCGTTGGCAAATATATAAACTTTGTTAATTCATTGGATTTTGATGGCAGATTTCTCTTTATCATTAAGGGAAAAGAAAGTGTTGATCAACCGACATCATTGGATGATTTGGAATCATTAGAAAGCGATAGCGACTTTTTCGTTTATGGTCCCAAAGGCGCTAATGTCAAAGATGTTTTTGGCACCAAGTTCCTTTCAAAGGTAAAAGCTCTCAAAGTTGAAAAACATTTGCTCAATGTAATATTCTGTGTTTGGGCGGGACACACTACCTTGTATTTAAGCTATGATGATTTGGTAAACGAATTACCTGTTGATAAAAAATTTGATCCTGATGGAGTTAAACAATTCCAGAAGGAACTGCCTGACTTTATGGAGGTCTTAGCTGAAATAGCTAGGTAATTTCATGAGCGTTGTTGGACGTTGGTTGGGAATACAATGCTACAAGCACAATGGTGATTTGCACCGTGTTTGGGATCGTGGTTTTGTTATGGAGAATAACCATGATTTTATTGTTTCTGCTTCTCGCCGCGCCAAAGTTGTTGAAAACAACGGACGAAGTTGGTTTACAAAAGAACCCGCTATTACGATTTTTTCGAAACAAGAATGGTGGAATGTTATTTGTATGATTAAAGAAGACGGAGTCTGCTTCTATTGCAACATCGCTTCCCCCTCTCTCATTGACCATGACGTGATAAAGTACATCGACTATGATTTGGATGCCAAGCTATTTCCGAACGGAGAAGTTCGTGTATTGGATGAAAAAGAATATGTCCATCATCATGATTTTTATGGCTACGATGATGACTTAGATGAGATATTAAAACACTCCATTTCTGATGTTGTTGAAAGAATGAAAAAAAGACTGTTTCCCTTTGACGAAAACTTCGTAAAAGATTACTACAACAAATTCACCAATCAGAATTTAAAGAAAGAATAAAAATATGCTTGTAAATATAGTTACTCATGGAGCCGAAAAGACCATCGAATTGGGAGAACGGCTCGCTTCAATATTGCCTAACGGAATCACCTTAGCTTTAAAGGGGGATTTAGGCGCGGGAAAAACAACTCTTGTGAGAGGAATTGCTCGAGGACTAGGGATTAACGAAATCGTTCAATCTCCCACTTTCAACATTATGAAAATTTATTTCAAAGGCAAAAGACCTCTCATACATATTGATGCATACCGATTGGAAGACATCAATACAGATATTGGTCTCGAAGAGTATATCGGTTACGAAACAGGAATCACTGTCATTGAATGGCCAAACTATATCAAGAAATTTTTACCAAGTGACTTGCTTGAAATTGATATTAAAAACCTCGGAGGAGATAATCGCTCTTTTTCCTTTATTGGAAGAGAAGAAGTGATTAAAAACATTGCATTATGAAGTATACAATTTTATTAGACTCATCAAATACATCGCTAACTGTTGGATTAGCCAAAGAACATCATCTCATTGATTCAATATCTTATGAATCTTGGCAATCTCAATCAGAGCACATGATTCCCGAGCTAGATAACCTATTATCGAAACATCAAATAGGAAAAAATGATATTGATAGAGTCATTGTCGCTATTGGGCCTGGTTCTTACACTGGAGTGAGGATTGCTCTCAGCATTGCCAAGACAATCGCAACAGTGTTGCCTATAAGTTTATATACGGTTAGCTCGTTGCGTGTCTTGAAGGATAAAGAAAATCCTTCTATTTGTCTTATTAATGCCCGTAGCAACCGATCATATATTGGAATTTACCAAGGATCATCTTGTTTGCTTCCTGATCAAATAATGAACAATGAACAAGTTTTGGATTATATTGTCGGACACCCAAATTATCATGTTTGTGGTGATACTCAATATCTTAAAATTGATGGAATAAAAACGAATATTGCCGAAGAAATGCTTTCTTTGCAGGGTTTTATTGAAAAAATTGATAACCCTTTAGGCGTTGTTCCGGTCTATATGAGAGATTAACATGGAATATTTAAATGTCACGATTCGACCCGCCACTGAAAAAGATTTGCCGGCAATTCTTGAAATTGAAAATCTTACTTTTGTTTCTCCTTGGAAAGAGAAAGATTTCCGCTATGAATTAACTGAAAATCCAGTTAGCAATTTCTGGGTCGTCGAACTCGAAATCGAGTCTCAAGGCCTCAAATCAGTTCTTGGATTTTGCGATTATTGGCAAACTTTTGATTCTGCCACGATATGTAAAATTGCTGTTCACCCAGAGATGCAAAGGCATGATTTAGGTTCTGCGATGATGGATGAAATCATCAATGATTGTGCTGCTAAACAAGTATTAACTTTAACCCTCGAAGTCCGAGTATCAAATTCGAAAGCCATCGCTTTTTATAAAAAGCATGGGTTCCGTGAGATAGTAATTAAACCCCATTATTATGATAATGGTGAAGATGCATTATATATGCTATTGGAGATAGGAAATTATGGCGCTGATTTTAGCAATTGAATCTAGCTGTGATGAAACAGCTATTGCCATCATAAGAGATGGTGCTTTACTTTCGAATATCGTTTCTTCCCAAGCTGATGTCCACGCTAAATATGGAGGTGTGATGCCTGAAATCGCTTCTCGCCTTCATGTGGAAAATATTGGTGTTGTACTAAAGGAAGCACTTGAAAGGGCAAATGTGAACATCGCTGATATTGACGCTTTCGCTGTTACTCGTGGCCCAGGTTTAATCGGAGCTCTTCACGTTGGACTGCAAGCCGCAAAAACCCTAGCAATGCTTTTTAAAAAACCTTTGATACCGGTTCATCATTTGGTCGGACATATTTATGCTAATGAATATATTCAGCCATTTCATTTCCCTCTATTAGCTGTTGTTGTCTCAGGAGGCAATACTGAACTAATTTTGATGAAGGAACATATGTCATTTGATGTTATTGGCGAAACTCGCGATGACGCTATTGGTGAGTGCTATGACAAGGTGGCCCGCGTTCTCGGACTCCCTTATCCAGGTGGAATTCCAATCGATAGATTGGCAAAAGAAGGCAATCATTCTTACAATCTTCCAATCCCATTGAAGGGTGAACATACATACGATTTATCTTTCTCTGGATTGAAAACTAATGTCATCAATTTAGTGCATAATCTCGAGCAAAAAGGCGAAAAAGTTAATGTTCCTGATATGTGCAAATCTTTTCAAGATGTCGCGATTGGAACAATAGTTGACCGAGTTAAAAGAGCCGTTCGAGAATTTGAGGTGAATGAAGTTATTCTCGGTGGTGGTGTCTCAGCCAATTCATATCTTCGCAGTGAAATGACACGTGAAATGGAAAAAATGAATGTTCATATTAACATTCCTCCAATGTGGTGTTGCACAGATAATGCTGCTATGATTGCAAAAGTCGCAGAGCGGTTATATGAAATGCGTTTATTTGCACCTTTGGATCTTGGTGTGGATCCAAACTGGAAAATCGAAGATTATGATAAATTCACAAATTAAAATGATTTAATCATTTATTCTTGTATAATAATTTTACGGAGGATAGGAAATATGGATTCTTACGATGTAACCGATTTTGAACTCTATGACGTCGTTGTTAGCGGCGATGAGGAAGAAATATCAAAGCTGAAAAGTATTATTTTAGAAGGTTGGGTAAAGACAAATCGAGACAATGGCTCGATTGGTTTTATCGAATTTAATGATGGGACATATTTTAAAAATGTTCAGCTAGTCTATCACAAGGAATGCAAGGATTATAGTCTTCTCTCGGCTTTAAAAACCGGTGCTGCAATTAAGATAAAAGGCGATGTCTCACTTACTCCGGAAAATAAACAACCATTCGAAGTTGTCATTAATGAATGTGAATTAGAGGGTGATGTGGCGGATGATTATCCTTTACAAAAGAAGAGACATTCATTCGAATTTTTGCGAGATATCGCTCATATTAGACCTCGGGCGAATACCTTTCAAGCTATCTTCCGAGTTCGTAGTGTATTATCAATGGCAATCCATGAGTTCTTCCAAGAACGTGGGTTCATATATGTTCATACCCCATTAATTACCACAAATGATGGAGAAGGGGCAGGCAACGTTTTCGATGTTGTCACTCACGATACGAAAGATCCAAACTCATTCTATGGTCAAAAAGTCAATTTGACTGTTACTGGACAACTCCATGTTGAACCATTCGCTCTTTCTTTCCGCGATGTTTATACATTTGGACCAGCCTTCAGAGCAGAACATAGCAACACAACACGTCATGCTAGCGAATTTTGGATGGTTGAGCCAGAAATTGCTTTTGCCGACTTACAAGATGACATGAA
Source organism: uncultured Staphylococcaceae bacterium (assembly GCA_964345825.1). Classification (GTDB taxonomy): domain Bacteria; phylum Bacillota_I; class Bacilli_A; order RFN20; family CAG-826; genus JAAYDH01. The sequence goes on from CAYFSI010000001.1 coordinate 33,361, forward strand.
TCTCATTGAAGACTGTGTGAAATATTGCATTAATTATCTTCTTGTCTCTTGTCCGGCCGAGATGGAATTTTTTAATTCGATGATTGATAACACTCTATTTGATCGACTCCATCAGGTCATTGAGTCTGAATTTAAAGTGTTGACTTATACCGAAGGAGTTGAATTATTGAAAAAAGCCGTCAAAGAAGGACAAAAATTCGAAAATAGCAACATCGAATGGGGAATGGATTTACAATCTGAACATGAGAGATATTTAACCGAACAAGTCTTCAAAGGCCCACTCTTTCTTATCAACTATCCAAAAGAAATTAAAGCTTTCTATATGCGTCAAAACGATGATGGAAAAACTGTTGCTGCGTGCGACTTATTAGTCCCTGCCGTTGGAGAACTCGTTGGAGGATCTCAACGCGAAGAAAGATATGACATCCTGAAAGCAAAAATGGATGCGTTAGGCTTAACCAAAGGACTAGAATGGTATCTCGATACTCGCCGTTATGGCGGATGCAAACACGCGGGGTTTGGTCTTGGCTTCGATCGATTGCTCATGTATGTCACTGGCATGCAAAACATTCGCGATGTTCAGCCTTATCCACGCACATCAAATTCGATTAAGTATTAGATTATGGCTAAAAAAGCAAAAAACGCTCCCGTAACTCAAGAAGAAATTAATCGTCGAATTCGCATGAAGAGACGATTTTTGTGGTTACTGATTATACTTGATGCTTTGTTTGTTGCTTACCTTGTCTATCAAATTGTAATAATTGTAATTTAAATAAAAGTCTCGATTATTTCTTGAGACTTTTATTTTCTTCATTTGTTTTAACTTCGCTATTTAATGGCGCTTTACCGGCATTTAATGAACTCATTAGCTGTTCATTTTGGTTGAACTTATCAAGGTTCTTATCAAATATTGATTCACCTAGTTTCTTAATTCTCGATGCGCGTGAAATCAATGATTGAACACACCACAAGTACCACAGTCCTCCGACTGCCATACCTGGAACAAATAGATAACTTCCCCAAGCTGTTAAGACGAATTCTGGCGAATGAACCAAAACCGGTGGATTGAAAGTAAACGATAGAGTTAGTGGATCTAATATGAACATGCCATCGAAGTTCCATAAGAATAGAACTGTGTTAAAGCCATCCACTTTATTAAAAACATCGTAACTAAAGTCATGATAAACGAGATTTCTTACCACCAAGATGATCCCTGAAATTAACATGATTATAACTGGGATGCGAGCTGCTTTATAGAAAATAATCCAATTCTTTTTGTGAGCGTATTTTGAGAATGTTTTTTTATCGGTAATGACACGCGAATACACAACATCGGAAACACAACTATCAAGTCTTCTTCCTTGCCATTTCATCACTCTGACAATTAGATAGCCAATTGCCCCGACAATAACAAAAATAAGAATAAAAACAAGAAGAAATGCGATGAGCAATCTTTTATCTGATTCAGTTAGTTTTAATAAACTTGGTAACATGATTAAAAATCCTTAAAGTGGATGTCGACGCCACTATCTTTTTCTTTCTCTTTCCCATCTTCTTGATCATTTAGGTCGTCGAAATGAGTCCTTTTAGGAGAATACTTTCCAATGGGAACACTTTCTTCGGGGATACTATTTGCTTTAACAGCGGTTTTCTTTTCATCGGCAGGTTTGATATTTGAAGGTTGAGGTTCATCTATAGTAATTGTTTGGTCATCTTTTTGAATGGAATGTGCTTTTGGATTTTCGCTTTCAATGTCGATTCCAAAACAGGCATCTTCAACGGTAGAAGGTTCACTAAGAGGGACAAAATCTGATGTCCTTGGTTCAACAATATTTATTGAATCTTCAGTTTGCGGGGCGCCATCTTGCTTGATGACTGGATTTGAACTGGCTGGAATAGCATTTTGAATAATTTGTTTGGCCTTTTTGTCCTCTGGCAATTCGATATTCAAAGAACGACCCATAAAAAATAAAACAATAGACTTAAAGAATAAATAAATAAAAGCTATTAGTCCAGCAATGGCATAGCCACTTATGACTAAAAGAAAAAAGGGCAGTACCAGAAGATACAACAAACCTTTTCCAACACTCTTAAATAAACTTTCCATTAGGGTTGCCTATTTTCAATTGTAGCTTTCTTTGTTTTCATTAACAAATAATTATTTATAAAACCAATAATTGCACAAAAAAGCGGAAATATCTGTGCAACTAGAAGCCCCAATGGCTGGCTTGTAGAGTTACTAACTGGGAGGTATAGAAGCGAAAAAATAAACATAGAAAATATTAAAGAAATTAGTAGAGTCACAATAATCCATCTTTTCTTTTCAACTATCAATGAGCCAATACAATAGAAGCCAAGTAAGAGAGATAAAATCATTCCTGTGTATGATAATTCAGGATATAGGAAAGCTAAAACAACACTTAGGACAATAAAAAACAAAGTTGCACAAGGGACAATAAGATTGTCTTTCTTTTCAAAACGAGGGTTAATATATAGCTTAGAAATCTCTTCATAAATTATCATAAACGAGATAGCTTGCTGAACAATGGCAAGAACGCAAATAAAGATATTTTGTACATATTTTAGGTAGGCAAAATTTTGCAAAGAAAATAGTGTTGCAAAATCAGTTACAATATTTCTTTGATAGATTAGATATATAAGCGGAATAGCAAGGTAAGAAAGCGTAACTTGCGCTAAAACCCCACATAAAATAATGATAATGGGTGAAACGCCTTTCTCTATTAGTATTCCGAAAATAAAACCAGAAACAAGCGATGGTATGACATAGAAAATTACATTCCCGATGTCCCAAAAGCTAGCTAATGTGCAGAGAAGAATTGTGGCAATTGCATAAATCAAAAAGTATTTCTTTTTGCAAAAGTAAGTAACGACTGTGCTAGCCAAAGGAAGGATAAAAATCAAAAGAATAAATAGAACAGGTATCCAAGCTGAAAGCAAAATAAATATGACATTAATAGCAGCCATTAAAGCCATGTAAGCGATGTTTCCAATCAAGGTCTTTTTCTTTTTGAAAATTGCCATTTATTTTATTTTACCATTAAGAAATTGAAATTGTAAAAAAAGGACGAAAAAATACTATATATATTTGTGAGAAAAATCATTTTGTTCGCAACGCTTATACTTATTGCCTTTCCATCTTGTCAAAAATCAAAACAAAGAAATAGCGAGTATGACTATGTCGATTTTGATCATTTACAAATTCAGTGGAAGGATCTTTTTACTCAAGAAGAAAGCTTTTATTATGTCTATTTTTATAGCGAACAATGTTACTATTGTGAGTCTTTCAAAAGCGACTTTTTTGATTACATTTCCACCTCTAAAAACATTTTTTTCTTATTGTCCTATCAACCAGAAATCCCAATCAAAAAAGATATTGATATGACAATCGGAGCCGAATCGCTTGATAAAATGTGGTTTGGAGGGACACCGAGTCTTATCTATTTGGAAAACAATGTTGTTAAAGATAATGTCCTAGGGGTCCAGAATATTTCCTCTTATCTTAAGCTGATTTGAATATCCTTGGGCAATTTCAGGAAATAAATTGAATAACTTGCCATAATGTGATATTATATTGCAAAGCAATATATGAATATACAATCAGAATTAAACGAAATGCAACTAAAAGCGGTCGAGACGGATTCACAATATGTCCGAATCATCGCTGGAGCGGGTTCGGGAAAGACTAGAGTCTTAACTTATCGTATCGCCTTTCTTATCTCGGAATGCAATGTTATGCCTTGGTCGATTTTAGCTATTACATTTACCAATAAGGTTGCTAACGAAATGCGACAAAGAGTCATTAAAATGCTTCCTGAGACGAACAATGATTTAACAATAAAAACCTTCCATTCATTTGCCGCTCAATTCCTAAGAAGAGAAATTGGTGTTTTAGGTTTTCCTAGCACGTTTTCAATATTAGATGAAGAAGACCAAACTAAGCTCATCAAAGATATAGTTGCAAACATGGGATTTAAGAGGGGAGATAAAATTGTTGGGCGAGCAATTGGATACATCTCTAAAAACAAAATAAAAGAAAAATATCCTGAAGACATAAAAATTGACAAGCCTTCTTTTGAGGATGAAAAGACTTGCCACGAAATCTACTCGATTTATGAAGATGAAAAAAATAAAAGTTTCTCTCTCGATTTTGACGATTTATTGCTGCGGACTAATTTTATCTTGGATAGATATCCTGACATTCGTCAAAAATGGCAAAGAAGATTTAGTCACATTTTAATTGACGAATTCCAGGATACGAATGATGTCGAATATCGAATGATCAAACTTTTGAAAAATTCGAGCACCTCTTTATATGTTGTCGGTGATCCAGATCAGACCATCTATACATGGCGAGGAGCAAATCAAAATATCATCTTGGATTTAATAAAAGAGTTTTCCGATGTTGAAACTATTGTTTTGGAAAGAAACTATCGCAGTACGCAAAAAATACTTGATTCGGCAAATAAGCTGATTTCTAATAACAAATTAAGAGTGCCAAAAAATCTATACACTCGGTTGGAAAAGGGCGAACCTGTTGTTGTTTTTTCTGGTCCTTCTTCAAAGGGTGAAGCTGATTATGTGGCTCGTGAAATTCAAAAGCTTGTTAAAGGCGATAAGCGTCGCTATTCTGATATCGTTGTTTTATATCGTTCAAACTATGTAACAATGGAATTTGAAGCAGCTTTTGTAAATCGTGGTATTCCCTATAAGATTTATGGTGGACAAAAGTTTTATCAAAGAAGAGAAATAAAAGATGTTCTCGCTTATTTTAGATTGATAACTAACACTCAAGACAACATTGCTTTTGAAAGAATCATCAATGTTCCCTCAAGAGGAATAGGAGATATAACTGTCTCGAAAATTAAAGAAGAAGCCACTAGTGCAAATTTATCCCTTTATGATTTTATAAAGAGTGCTGATTTAGATAAAACTGAAGTTCCCGCTAGAGCAGTAATCAAACTCAAATCAATGATTGAATTAATTGATCTTACACGTGAGAAAATTAATGAAAATGACGAAGTGTTTTCGAAAACCTTAGAAGACATGATTTGGTCTACTGGTTATAAAGATTATTTGCTCAAAGAAGATGACGGCGATGAAAGAATTGAAAACATCAAAGCTCTCTTCGCTGACATTCGTCACTATTTGAAATCCAATCCTGAATCCACATTTGATGAATATTTACAAAATATCGCTTTATATTCTGCTCAAGATGATGTCATTGATGGGGATTTTGTGACCATGATGACCGCTCATACCGCGAAAGGACTAGAATATCCAATTGTTTTTGTGGTTAGGTTTAATGATGGTGTTTTCCCACATTCTCGCTCAGTTGCTGAATCAGGATATCGAGGGCTTGAAGAGGAAAGAAGATTGGCCTATGTCGCTATGACAAGAGCAAAAGAGAAGTTATATTTGACATTCTCTGCTGATTATTCATATGTTTTGGGAGGTCGCTTGTTGCCATCTCAATTCTTAGCGGAATCGGGAAACGATGTAGTTCAAAGCGCCGATACCTATAGCCCCTTTAAATCATCGATTAAACAAAAAGAATATCATTTCAATGATGGCCCTAACCTTGATTTTTCTAGTGATGAACCAATCAAACAAGACTTTTCTAAGAAGACTAATAATATTGAAGATTGGGTGGAAGGCGACACCGTCATTCATAAAACCTTTGGAATTGGAAAAGTTGTCGACGTTGAAGGTGATGGAATAATCACTGTATTATTTGAAACTCATGGCAAAAAATCATTAATGGGTAATCACCCATCCATCACTCGAGGAGGACATAAGGCATGACACAAAAAGAAAGAATCCAAGAAATCACTAATCTCTTAGAAAAATACAATTACGAATACTATGTTCTAGATAATCCAAGCGTGAGCGATGCTGAGTACGACCGCTTAATGCAGGAATTAATCGCTTTGGAAAAAGCGTATCCTGAACTAGCGAGTCTCCTTTCCCCAACTCAAAGAGTTGGTGGGATGGTCCAAGAACAATTCAATAAAGTAATACATCAAAGGTCAATGCTCTCTTTAGCCAATGCCTTTAATGAAGACGATCTCCGCGATTTCGATCAGAAAGTTCGTGATGTTGTCGGAATAGATAAAGTCACCTATATGACTGAAATGAAAATTGATGGTTTAGGTATGTCATTGGTTTATAACAAACAATTAATTTACGCCGCTACCCGCGGAGATGGTGTGGAAGGCGAAGACGTCACAGCAAATGTCATCACCATTAAATCGATTCCCACCCACATTAATCTCGATGGTGATTTCGAAGTTCGCGGTGAAGTGTTTATGCCAAAAAAATCACTTTTTAAACTTAATGAAGAACGTCAAAAGAATAATGAGCCCTTGTTTGCTAATGCACGTAACGCAGCCGCAGGCAGTATCCGTCAATTGGATAGCAGCATCGCGGCCACAAGAGGGTTAGATGCTTTCTGGTATTACTTTGTTAATGCCAAAGATTTTGGAATCCGCTATCATTCCGAAGCTCTGAACATGGTTAGCAAGCTTGGTTTCAAAACCAATCCGGAACGACGTCTTTGTCAAGGAATTGATGAAGTCATTGATTACATTAAAGAATACGCTCAAAAAAGGAGCTCATTGGACTATGACATTGATGGTATTGTTATCAAGGTCGATGATATGTCTTTATACAATAAACTTGGTTATACCGCTAAAACTCCACGTTGGGCCATCGCCTATAAATTTCCTCCTGAAGAAGTGATTACGAAATTAACTGATATTATCTACACCGTTGGAAGAACAGGAAAAGTAACGCCAAATGCGGTTCTTGAACCAGTCCGAGTGGCGGGAAGTACAGTTCAGAGAGCGACACTCCATAATGAAGACTTCATTCTTGAAAAACAATTAATGGTTGGCGACTATGTCGTCTTAAGAAAAGCTGGAGACGTTATTCCCGAAGTGGTTCGCGTTTTGCTTGAGAAGAGAGACGGAACTCAAACCCCGTACAAAATGATTGAAAATTGCCCGGTTTGTGGCTCTCAATTAGTAAAAAAAGATGCGATGCATTTTTGCGTTAATCATTCCTGCGAAGCCCGACAGGTAGAAGGGATTATTCATTTCTCATCTCGTGATGCAATGGATATCGATGGTCTCGGTGAAAAAGTCGCAGAGCAATTCTTTAATCAAGGTTTTTTACATTATATAAATGACATTTATGATCTTTTCAATCATCGCGATGAAATAATTAATCTTGATGGTTGGCAAGCTAAGTCCATCGATAATTTACTTAAAGCCATCGACATTTCAAAAAACAATTCTTTAGAGAAAGTGCTTTTTGGGCTTGGAATCAAGGAAATCGGCGCAAAAATGGCCAAGACTTTAGCCAAGAAATTTGAATATATTGATAATCTGATTAAAGCCACCGAAGAAGAACTACTTGAGATTCCAGATATTGGTCCAGTTGTTGCTCGTTCTGTTGTCGATTGGTTCTCTAATGAAAATAACTTACAAATCATAAATTCTCTTAAGGAACATGGTCTCAATTTTGCCTATCGAGCAAGCAGCACTCAAGCGGCAAATTCGTTCTTTTCAGGTAAAACTATTGTCTTGACTGGAACCCTCTCTTTTATTGGGCGAAAAGAAGCGACCGAACTGCTGGAAAATCTTGGAGCCAAAGTTACCAGTTCAGTCTCAAAAGCTACTGATGTTGTCATCGCTGGAACTGAAGCTGGATCAAAACTAGATAGAGCAAATTCACTAGGAATCACAGTGCTGAGCGAAGATGAATTCAAAACTTTAATTTAATCGTTAAATTGTAATTTTTTACTTTTTTTGCATTACTTTTTTTCATCATGTGTCGAAAATCATTTTTCTTAGATAAGAAATTGGTAAATAAAAAAATGTCATTATGATACAATACTTCTAATGAAGTAGGATTTTTATTATGAAAAATGTAAACATGCCTTTATTAAAACAAGTGGCGAATAACCTAATGTTCGATATGAAAGAAAGCGAGTATCTCACTCTACTTGAAGAGTTTGATGTCATCATTCGGCAGATGGAACTAATCTCTGAAATTCCTGGAATTGACGATGTTTCACCGATGACTTTTCCCTTTGATGTAACAACCGATTATCTAAGGGAAGATATTCCCACGATACCATTGTCTCAAGAAGAAGCGTTGAAAAATGCCGGTCATGTTGTTGATGGCCAAATACGATTACCAAAGGTGGTGGGCTAATATGGATTTTTTGTCTCTTGATATTGTGAGTCTCCATCAGGTTATTTTAGAAGGAAAGATAACTCCTTTAGAGTTAGTTAAGCAATCTTTAAAGAAAGCAAAAAATGATCAAAACAACGCTTTTGAATATATTTGTGAGAAGGAAGCTCTCGAAGCAGCAACTCATTTAGATCCCAGCAAGAAGAACAATCTTTTATGGGGAATTCCTTATGCATTGAAAGACAACTTTTCAACGAAAGATATTCCAACATGTGCTTCTTCCAACATACTAAAGGGCTATGTTCCAATTTTTTCTAGCGAGGTTTACCTTCGCTTATCAGAACAGGGCGCAATTCTAATTGGAAAGTCCACTCTTGATGAACTCGCCATGGGTGGAACAGGAATGACCGGTCACAAAGGTTTGACTTTTAATCCTTGGGATCCTTCCCATAAACATATGGTTGGTGGTTCAAGCTGCGGTTCGGCTGCCGCTGTGGCTTCCGGTATTGTTCCATTTGCCATTGGTTCCGATACCGGCGATAGTGTGCGCAAACCAGCCAGCTATGCTGCTCTTGTTGGAATGAAACCGACATGGGGTCGAATCTCACGGTTTGGTTTATTTCCCTTTGCTCCTTCTCTTGACCACGTAGCTTTTTTTACGAGAAATGTCACTGACTCTGCCATCGTTTTGGAAGCTCTATCGGGACGAGATGAAAAAGATAGTTCATCCTCCAGTGTCAAAGTAGAAAAATACTCCCACTTGATTAATGGACAATTAAAAGGCAAAAAATTTGCGGTTATCAAAGAAATATATGACTCAATTAGCAACCAAAACATTCTTGCTACATTTAACGAAAATCTTGAAACTTTGAAACAACAAGGTGTGAAAATCGAATTCGTATCAATGGACTTAAAACTCTGCAAAGCAATATATCCTACATATATCGTTATTTCTTGTTCCGAAGCGACGAGCAATAACGCCAATCTTGATGGCATTAAATTTGGCCCAAGATTCGATGGAAAAGATTACGAAGAAGTAATGACAAAGGCCAGAACAGAAGGCTTTTGTGAAATGATTAAACGACGTTTTGTAATTGGCAGTTATTCTCTTTTTAAAGAGAACCAAGCCGAAGTGTTTTTGCGAGCCCAAAAAGTTCGAAGACTTATTGTTAATGCGGTTAATAGTATTTTGACTAATTGCGATGCTATTTATCTGCCAGCCGCCCCAACTACTGCTCCTTTATTCCAAGGTGAAAAAGGCGACAAATTATCAAATAAGTATCTTATTTCTGATAACCATCTTGCTTTAGGCAATTTTGCTGGTTTGCCATCAATTGTTTTGCCTCTTGGTTTTGATAAAGGTTTGCCTTTTGGAGTAAATCTTACATGTAAGAAATTTGCGGAAGCGGAAGTACTTTCTCTCGCAAAGGGAATTGAAAATATCACCAATTTAAAAGATTTAGTCGCCAAGGAGGGAAAATAAGATGAACTTTGAAGCTGTTATTGGACTCGAAATACATGTCGAGATGAACACGAAGAGCAAGATGTTCTCTGATGCCCCAATTTGCTATGGTAAGCTCCCCAATAGTCTTACTGTCCCTCTTGATTTTGCTTTCCCCGGAACAATGCCAGTTGTTAATAAACAAGCAGTAATTAACGCTATTCGTATATGCAATACTTTACACATGACTATCGATAGAGAACTTTGGTTTGATCGTAAAAACTATTTCTACAGCGACCTTCCAAAGGGTTACCAAATTACTCAACAGCAAAGACCAATTGGTTCTAATGGAACCTTGGAAATTAATACTTCCCTAGGAAAAAAGATTATCAGTATCGAGAGACTTCATCTCGAGGAAGATACTTGCAAACAACTTCACTCTTGGGATTGCACGTTGTTAGACTATAACCGTGCCGGTATCCCCTTAGTGGAGATTGTTTCTCGCCCCGATCTACGAAGTGGAGAAGAAGCGAGACAATATGTCGAAAAAATTCGTTCTATCGTTTCCTTTTTGGATGTCAGTAATGGCAAGATGGAAGAAGGATCGCTTCGCTGCGATGTTAATATTTCGCTTCGCCCTATTGGAAGTCAAAAACTTGGTACCAAAGTCGAAATCAAAAATCTCAATAGCTTTGCCAATATTGAAAAAGCGGTTGATTATGAGATAAAAAGACAAGAAAAGGTTCTACTAAGCGGCGAAGCTGTCACGCAAGAAACGCGACGTTTTGATGAAGGTTTAAAACAAACTGTCCTGATGAGACTTAAAACTGATTCTGTCGATTATAAGTATTTTGTTGAACCAAATATTCCTCCCATCAAACTAAGCGAAGAGTTTGTTGAAAACGCGATTGCGACTTCTCCTGAATTAGCAGAAATAAAATTAGCGCGGTATCAAGATTTAGGTCTCAATGATTACGATTCACAAATGCTCATTTCTAACAAAAAAACATGCGCCTATTTTGATGAAGCGATTAAATCTGGAGCTAGCGCTAAATTAATAGCGAACTGGATTATTGTTGATGTTCAAGCCATCCTTAACAAAGAAATGATTGATATCGATCAATTTAAAGTTTCTCCTCAAAATCTTGGAAAACTTGTTTTGATGATTGAAAAGCAACAAGTCTCCAACAAACAAGGGCGTGAAATTTTCCAAAAATTAATGGAAAAAGATGAAGACCCAGAAGTCATCAGAAAAGCTTTAGGTATCGATTTAATTAGCGATGGTGAAATGATTAACCAAGCAGTCAAACAAATTATTGACGACAACCCCCAAGCAGTCATCGACTACCAAAATGGTAAGGATCGAGCGGTGGGCTTCTTAGTTGGTCAGGTGATGAAAAAAATGGCGGGAAAAGCAAATCCTGCTCTTGTAAATAAACTTGTCTCAGAAGAACTTAAGAGGAGATAAATATGGCTGTTTTAGTTACTGGCGGAACTGGTTATATCGGTTCCCACACTGTCGTAGAATTATTAGACCATAATTTCGACGTTGTTATTGTCGATAATTACGCTAATTCGAAACCTGAAGTTTTGAACAGAATTTTTAAAATAACCGGCAAAAAGCCAAGATTTTATGAAATTGATGTGAGAGATGAAGAGAAAATGAGAAGTTTATTCTCTCAAGAAAAGATTACCGATATCATCCATTTTGCAGGTCTAAAAAGTGTTGCAGAATCAGTCCAAAAACCTGATTTATATTTCTCAAACAACGTTGGAGGAAGCAAAGTATTGCTACGTTTGATGGATGAATTTGAGATTAATAATATAGTCTTTTCATCTAGCGCGACTGTCTATGGTACGCCCAATCACGTTCCATTAAAAGAAAGCGATAAAGTCGGAGGTTGTACCAATCCTTATGGTCAAAATAAACTTGATATTGAATTCCTTTTAAAAGATTATGCTGCCAGCCATGCGCAAGCTAATATAGCGATTCTTCGTTATTTTAATCCTATTGGGGCACACTCCTCAGGATTAATTGGCGAAGATCCAAATGGAATACCAAACAACCTAATGCCATACATTACCCAAGTAGCGATTGGGAAACGCGCTTTATTAAACATCTATGGTAATGATTACCGCACTGTTGATGGAACGGGTGTTCGTGATTATATCCATGTTTCCGATTTAGCTAGAGGTCATTTATTTGCTTTAAGAAAACTCGCCAAGAAACCTGGACTAGTCATATTTAACTTAGGAACTGGTCGTGGCACTAGCGTTTTTGAATTAGTGCACGCTTTTGAAAAAGCTAATGGAGTAAAAATCCCCTATCAAGTTGTTTCTCGCCGACCGGGTGATGTTGATGAAAACTATGCTGATTGCTCAAAAGCCTTCAAAGAGATGGGGTTCAAAACTGAATTAGATATCGTTGAAGCTTGCCGCGATTCTTGGAATTGGCAAAAGAAAAATCCAAATGGTTATAATTAGTGGGAGGTTACTTCACTATGAAAAAAAGATACGAGATTTCGCTCCAAGATGGTCAAAAACTATTTGGTCTTCAATGGTTAATTGATCAACCAATTGGCAATGTCTTGATTATGGAAGGAATGGAAGAGCATTCTTCCCGTTACGATGAGTTCGCCACTTATTTAAACTTGCAAGGCTTTAATGTTTTCTGCCTTGATACTTTTGGACAAGGTGAAAATGTCAAAGAAGATCTCTCTAATCGTGGTGTTTGGCCAGTCGATGGTTTCAAAAAACAAGTCGATGCCGAAAATGATGTTGTCGTTAAACTTAATGAGAGCGGATTGCCTACCTATATATTTGCCCATAGCATGGGTTCGTTCATGGCCCAATCATTCATTCAAAGGTACCCAAACCAAGTTAAAAAAGTGGTGCTATGTGGGGCTGGTGGCAAAAACGCTGCTGTCCATTTTGGATATTTTCTTGCCAAAATTATCACAACAAATAAGAAAAGAAATGAAAAAGCCAAACTTCTAAATTCTTTAATGTTTGGCGGGTTCAATAAGCATATTTCCAATCCTAAAACCGCTTACGATTGGCTTTCTCACAACGAAGACAACGTCAAAAGATACAACGCCGATCCACTCAGCGGATTTGGACCAAACAACGGGTTTTGTTTAGAATTCCTAAAAGGAATGAAATCTTTATTTAAAACATCTGGTCTAAAAAATGTCAATCCTTCCATTAAATTATTTATTATTTCTGGAGAAGAAGATCCGGTCACTAATTATTCAAAATCTTTAACGCAATTAAAAAGCATGTATGCTTCTTTTAATATCAATGATGTTCAAACCAAAGTCTATCCTCATCTTCGCCATGAAATTCTTAATGAAGACAATCGTGCAGAAGTGTATCAAGATGTTGCTAATTTTTTGAAAGCGTAATACACTCTTGCAGTTAGCCTCTTTGCCAATGCGCCTGTAACTCAGCTGGATAGAGTACCATCCTCCTAAGATGGGAGTCAGACGTTCAAATCGCCTCAGGCGCGCCAACAGACAACAACAGAGCTGATGATAGTTCTGTTTTTTATTTATCAGCCACTAATTAATAGAAAATATTAATTTTACTGCTTGGGGGTGTCCTTCTATTCTTGAATAGACTTAAACAATGATTTAAACTTGTTAAGTATTCATGAATATTAAATTAGTTAAACTGTCACATCAGTATAAAAACCAATTAGTTGATATGCTGAACGAATGGACGCGAGATATTGGATTACTTTATAGTTCTTGCTTACTCTTAATATGGTTCAAAAGAATTCTCTATGAGGGAGTTTGATAATAAAAAGAATCAACTGTTGAAAAACCAATGAAGTTATTATTGATTTATAGCCACACATTGGTATAAAATCATTTCAGTCCATTTGGGTCTGTAGCTCACCTGGGAGAGCGCCTCCATGGCATGGAGGAGGTAGCCGGTTCGATCCCGGTCAGATCCACCAAAAAGACTATTTGGCTTGATGCATTCAAGCCTTTTTTATTTTTTGCAAACAATCTCACCTATTTCATTAATAAGCATATGATTCTTGCCATTCCAAATTCCTTGTATAATAAAAAAAGGAGAACATTGTATGGAAAGAAAAGTATCTCTCTCTGTTCAAGGATATTCAACAAGCGATGGTGCGGGAGTCAGATTAACTCGCGTATTATCAAACCAAACTGTCGAAGAGTTCGATCCATTTCTTATGCTCGATTCATTCGATAGTGTAAATCCGGATGACTATAAGGCTGGATTTCCTCTTCATCCTCATCGAGGAATTGAAACGATATCTTATATTTCTCAAGGTCAAATGATTCATAAAGATAGTTTAGGAAATAAAGACAGCATCAAAGATGGAGAAGTCCAGTGGATGACTGCCGGATCTGGCATTCTTCACGAAGAGATATTACCATCATCAAAAAGAATGCTCGGCGTTCAATTATGGCTCAATCTTCCCAGAAAGAATAAGTTCGCCCACCCCAAATATTTGAGTATCAAAAGTGATAATGTTGAAGAGATTCTCTTTCCGGGTGGATTTTTAAGGTTGTTAGCTGGCGCTTATCAAGACCATCATGGATACCAAAGCAGTTATTTACCTCTCGATTATTATGACATTCATCTTGAGCCTAATTCTGAATTAGTCTTAGAAACTCCAAGTGATAGAACTGTGGTGTTATTTTCTCTTGTCGGTCCAGTTAAAATATCTGATGTGCAAATAAGAGAAAAAACCGCCGTTAAACTTACCAGCGGAGATAAAGTGGTTATTAAAGCAGGAAAAGTCCCTTCCCAGGTGTTGTTTCTCAGCTCTTTACCCCTTAGTGAGCCAGTCGCTTGGGGAGGCCCTATTGTCATGAATACCCAAAGCGAGCTTTATCAAGCATTTAGTGAACTTGATGAAGGAACATTTTTAAAAGAGAAAATTGATTATTAATTGAGCACTTCATTTGCTCAATAGCTCGGATGCATCTTAAAATTAGTAAAACATAAGGAGATCAAAATATGTCTAATATAAAAATTGCTGTTTTACTTGGTAGTCTAAGAAAACAGTCTTTCACAAAAGCCGTGGTGGAGGCTTTAATTCACCAGAGTTCAAAAGAGATGGAATATGAATTTATTGAAATTGGCAATCTCTCTCTTTACAACCAAGATCTAGAAGCGGAAAACAAAGAGCCAAAGGAATGGCTCGCATTTCGCGATAAGATTAAAACCTTTGATGCAGTTTTATTTGCCACCCCAGAGCATAATCGTTCGCTTCCAGCGGCTTTAAAAAATGCATTAGATATTGGTTCACGTCCATATGGCCATAGCGTGTGGAATACCAAACCGACCGCTATTATTAGCGTTTCTCCCGGTTCAATCGGTGGTTTCGGAGCAAATCATCATCTCCGCCAGGTATTAACTTTTTTGAATATGCCGGTTATGGCACAGCCGGAGGCATATGTCGGTAATGTCATGAATCTTATGGGACCAGATGGCAAGATTAACAACGACAACACTCTTGGATTCTTAAAGCTCTTTGCTAATAGCTTTTTAGCGCATATCAACAAAAATTTGTCATAAAAGAGCATTGATATTATTTTCTTATCATTTGGTTAATGCGTTCGATATTAACTGAACTTAATAGATTAAATATTTTGAAATTTGCGGCGATAACTTGCATACTTCTATCTTTAACCGCGATTTTTTGATACAATATGTACATTGTATGGAAACATTTAAAGTAAACGATGAAGTGATGCATTGCCGAGATGGTCTGTCCGTCATTATTGGCACTAGAGAAATGGGCGGTAGAACGTATTTTATCGTGCAAGCCAATCGAAGCGATGCCGAAACAATATATGTGCCCGTTGAATCAATTCATAATATCATTCGGCCAATTATGACCATTGAAGAAGCCGATCGTTTGCTCAAGAGAATCAGCGTTATTGAAAAGGATTTCAACCCTAACACTAAACAAAGACGAGATGCCTTTAAGAGAAGACTTTGTTCGGGCGATGTTGAAGACATAGCTTACCTATTTGCTCAATATCGAATATATAAAAGGGACCCAGAGGGAGTTAAACTCGGAGCCGCTGATGTCGATATGCTTGAATACGCAAACAATTTCATTCTTGATGAATTTGCTACTTGTTACAAAGTAGAACGGCAGCAAATATACGATTTCATTGATGAGAAAATCAAAAAAATAAAATAGGACAAAGTCCTATTTTTTTTGAAATGTTTTCAACCAGTTATACAATTCATTGGCATCAGTTAACACTATGCTGTCGGGACAAAGAACTGATAATTCTTCTTTTGTTCGATACCCATATTCCACCAAAGCATAATCAAGATGAGAGTTAATTGCGGTTAGTCGGTCCACATCAGTGTCGCCAACATAAATGGCTTCACTACTATTTAAAGAAAAATGCTTGAGAATTTTTTCAATCATGTGAGGTTCGGGCTTTTTTGGAACACCTGTTTCATCCCCTTGAACATAATCAAATAAATTGGGGAAAAAGTGTTTGACTAAATAACTGGCGGTCCCTTGAATTTTATTTGTGCACACCGCCAATAAAAAGCCATCCTGTTTTAGTTTTCTTAGCATTTGAAAGAGACCTGGGTAAGGTTTTGTTTCGACATCATAATGGCTTCCATAATATTTTTTAAAAATTTCAAGAGTGGATTCGTATTCTTCTTTACTAATTCCTTTTGGAACTGTTCTTTGAATCAATTTAGCCACGCCATTTCCAATGGCTTGGCGAACTTCTTCTTTTGATTTTTGTGGCCATTCTTTAAAATTTAAGGCGTAATTTACAGCGTTTTTCAAATCTTCAAGCGTATCAAGCAAGGTTCCATCTAAATCAAATATAACTATTTTCTTCATATTAATTTTTCAATTACACTTTCCACATTTTCGTTAATGACTAAATCGCACATGTTGTCCAATGATGTCTCATTTTTGTTAATAACTATTAAATATTTGCCACGGAAATAACGGAGAAATCCAGCTGCGGGATAAACTGTTAAAGAGGTTCCAACCACAATTAATACTTCGCAGGTCATGATGGCTGAAATCGTTTTCATTATTAAGTCTTCATTGAGCGGCTCATCATATAAAACGACATCCGGTTTTATAATGCCTCCACATTTATCACAATGAGGTATATCAACGCTTTTTTGTATGTATTTCATGCCAAAAAGACGATTGCATTCTTGACAGTAATTTCGATGCACATTGCCGTGCAATTCGTATACCACTGATGATCCGGCTTCTTGATGCAAACCATCAATATTTTGGGTAATTACAACGACATTTTTACCTTGCTTTTCTAAATCTGCAAAATACTTGTGCGCAATATTTGGTTTGGCGTTATCGTAAAGCATTTTTTTGCGGTAGAATTCATAAAAATCTTTTGTTTGTTTGACAAAAAATGAATGCGATAATATCTCCTCAGGTTTTGCTTTGTTCTTTTCGCTAGAATGATAAATTCCGCTTTCGCTTCTAAAGTCAGGAATTCCACTGGCTACTGAAATGCCTGCTCCAGTGAAAACAACAATTTGGCTACCTTCATTAATCATATTTCCTAAGAGTTCGTACTTATTCATACTAGTATTATAATGATATTTTGATTATATCAAAAGGAATAACATTATTTCTTCTTTTTGAAGCCTTTTTGCATGTATTTTGCCTAAAAAAGGACCTTATAAGGTCCACTCGTTCTCAAAAGTTTAGACTTTTCGCGCGTTTGCTTGTATAATGCGTGTTGCTTGTATGGGACAATTCAAATATATATTATCGAGTCTTTGGTTTTGGGTTATTATCGTTCTTTCATGCTTTTATGTTGAGAACATTGCCCTTCTTTCTAATGGCTCACCAATGGAAGGTTTTTCCAACCCTGTTTTTTATATCATTACCGCTTTGATTTTAATCATGATGATTGCGTATTTTTTCCTTGAACACAAAAAAAACAAGATGAAGGCTGGCTGGATAGTTTTATCCATTTTAATTATTCTTTTTATTTCCATTAGCGTTGCTATTTGGACAAATCCAACTTCAACATATTTTTCCAATTCAGATACTGGCATAGAAGCCACTCTAACATTTTCGATAAATGAAAAAATTCGTTATACCCTTCAATTATTAATTAGTTTTGTCGTTATTTATATGATGATGTTCACATTCGTTAAAGGAAGACTTAGATTCGCTAAGCTAAAATGGTTGGCCTATTCAGTTATTATTTTCGTCGTTTTAGCATCAATATTTTCTTTGATTTTTGAAATTGATATTTACAAAGCTATCTTTCAAGGAAATTTCACTGGGAATGGCGTAGGGTCGTTCTTTATTAATCCAAACATCTTCGGCTTGTGTTTAATGTTAGGAATTATGGCCTGCATTTTAGTCAATTTCCCTCATTCCAAATGGTGGTCATACATTTTAATGTTGTTCTTTTTTGGGGTAATGATTTTTACCCTTTCGAACACGGCCTTACTTATTTCCAGTGGGCTCCTCATCGTTTATATTTTGGCTAAAATAATTATTGGATACATTCAACGACACTATATTCGATCTTCAGTGTTTATTATTATAATTTTCGCCACCGCTATCAGCCTGCTCATTGTTTATCTGATTGGCGAATCCAAGCAATGGCCATTTATGGTTGCATTTAAAGAGTTCTTGAAACGATTTATCTTTAGAAACGACTTTAGAACGTTCAGCAATAGAACACAAATTTGGTCTTGGGCCATAGATTTACTTAAAAAAGAACCGCTTAGACTTATTTTTGGATATGGGTATGGGGCGAGTTCAAAACTGATAGCGACCTATTCTACTATCTTTGAACGCGCTGTAAGAACATGTCATTCTGGCTATGTTGAAGTCTTTTTAATGAGTGGCATTGTTGGATTAAGTTTCTATACTATCGGAATCGGATTTGGCTTTTATTGTATTATTCGTTTGCTTATTAGAAAACAGTTTCGTTTTGCTCTTATGTATATGCTATTTTATTTTTGCATCCTCGCCCATAATATCGTTGAATCAACGCGTTTCTTTGATGTTTCTACCTCAGGAGCCATTATCATGCTGCTTTTCTATTTGCCACCCATCGCGGTCTGGCAACATATGAGAAAGCCCCAGCTGGTCAAGCAAGCCACCCACAATGATGTGTGGCAAAACAATGTTAGTTCCGCCAGCATTATTCGTGTTATTACTTTGGTAATTGTTTCATTAATATTAACATTATCGAGTTCTTTTTTAACCAACCTTCCTTATGAAAATCCTCTATTTAGAAACATCATTTTAATGAGTCTTTTATTCCTGGCAGTAAACTTGATTTTCTTGCCATATTTTACCGCCCTCATTTATAGGCATAGTTCCAATGCGAGATTTGTCGTTAGACTAATGATTTATGGAACATTGCTACTAGGCATTAGTGGTGGAGCGGGATATGCTTTCTATACATATTTGAATCTAGGCATTTCCACAACAATAATTCTTTCAATTCTATGCTACCTTGCAGTGGGGTTAATTCTAACCACTATCTTTCGTTTTGTTTTTCGTGGCAGATTTAAAACTTGGCTATTTGAAATCATTCACGCGATTATTGTTACACCTGGACTCGCTGTGCCTTTTACCGCTGTTATTGGTGGCACCTTAACTGTCATTATTAATGCTTTTATTCCTTTTGATGCTCTTACTTTAGCAACTGTGATGGCGATGAACTTGTTAATTTTTTACCTTTCTTTTACTTTTATCCCTTTTAAAGACCGAACTGAAATGGCAAAAGAATTCAACGACGAAGGCCTCTTCAATTGGCGTAGAGCGGTGGTGAAGGACAAAATTTAGTATGAATAAGAAAACTGAAAACATAAAAATTATTTCCACAAATAAGAAAGCGCATTTTAACTATTTTTTAAGTGACTTTACCGAATGCGGAATCGTTCTTGTGGGCACCGAAATTAAATCTCTCCGCGCTAATTCATGTTCCATTGTCGACGCCTATGTTTTAATTCGCCAAGAAGAGATGGAAATCATCAATATGCATATCAACCCTTACGAGCAAGGCAATATTTTTAATCACGACCCATTAAGGGCGAGAAAACTCTTGCTTCATAAAAGAGAAATTAATTGGTTTACCAACCAAATTAAAAAGGGTGGCTACACGATTGTACCAACGCGAGTCTATTTACGAAATGGCAAAGCCAAGGTAGAAATCGCCCTTGCCAAAGGAAAGAAACTTTACGATAAACGTGAAGCCATTAAAAAAAGAGACCTTGAAAGGGATCTTGAGCGAGAGTGAGTTATGAAATATTTAGAACAACTTATTTCCGTTCGTTCTTCGGGAGACTATCAACGTGAAAACTTTGATCGTTTTCTTCGCGATGTTTCTTTTGAATATTTAATTCCATCCGTTCATATCGCCGGAACAAATGGAAAAGGCTCCACAGCCTCTTATCTAGCCTCAATATATAAAGAAGCAGGTTATAAAGTTGGTTTATTCATGTCTCCTGGATTAAACCAGATTAATGAGATGATTAGCGTTGGCGACAATTTGATTAGTGATGAAGAGATTGAAGATACCATCCAAGTATATAGACGGAGCATTCTCCAATATGAATTGTCTGCTTTTGAAATATTAACCTTGATTGCTCTTACCCACTTCACTGATTGTCAATGTGATATCGCGATTATCGAATGCGGTATGGGCGGTTTAATTGATGCTACGAATATATTTATTCCTGTCCTATCCATCATTACCTCTGTCAGTATGGAACACACTGAATATCTCGGGCGCTCCATCACCGAAATAGCGGAACAAAAAGCTGGAATAATAAAGGAAGAAATTCCTGTTTTAATTGGCGATGTCAGTGAAGATGTGCTCTCTGTTGTTTCCCGTGAAGCTCGTTATAAGCAAAGCGAAATCTATAGCGTTTCGATCCCAAATAATGTTTTGTATTCGGAAACTGGATACTCTTTTGACTATCTAACATTTCGTAATTTGAAGATTCAATCAATCGGACAGTACAGCGTTTATGATGCTTGTTTAGCCATTGAAGCTGTTCAGATACTAAAAGACCTTTTTCCAACAAATGAAGAAGCTTTAGTTAATGGTATATATAAGATGGTTATTCCAGCGAGAATGGAAGCTGTTCACAATAATCCATTAGTAATTGTCGATGGTGCTCACAATCCAGAGGCGATGGAAAGTCTTATGATTTCCATTGAAAAAGTCAGCAAATATCGGCCAATTCATGTTGTTTTTGCTTGTTTTAAAGATAAAAAATTTCCTCTTATGTTGAATTTTATTGGTCAGGTTGGCGAAGTAATTCTAACGACTTTTGACCACCCTAGAGCTCGCGGAAGAGATGATTATTTCCTTTTTGCCGATGAGTATGAATTCTATGAAGACCCCAAACAATTAGTGTTTACTCTCATGGAGAAGTACCCAGAAGATGTTATTCTTATTACGGGATCTCTTGCTTTCGCTGGATATATGAGAGATCTCTTTAAAAATGGCGGTCTGCTATGAAATCTTTTTTCCCACGCAACAATCTTGATCAAATCTCTAAAATTGCTTTCGCTGGATTATTTATTGCTATTGCTGTCATTTTACAAAAAGTACTAGCTATTAATTATATTCCCATCATTCCTTTTGTGCGCATCTCTCCCGGCGGTCCTGCCATCATCATTTTCGCTTCTATTTTGCTTGGCCCTTGGTATGGTTTATTGGTGGGGGCGGCTTCCGATCTTATTGGCTATGCATTATTTGATGCTAGTGGTTTTGGTTTCTTTCCTACAATCACTTTGATTTATGCCGTACTAGGTTTACTGCCTTATTTCGTGTTTTCTCTTTTCAAAAAAGTTCGTAGTAACAAACTTTCTTTGATATTTATTATTGCCTTTATGGCTATTTGTTTGACCATTGTTTCGATCTTTTTATTTCTTAACAATACACTTACCCTTTTCAGCAAAACATACGACATTACTCTATTGATGAAAATCTTGATTCCAAGCCTCATGCTTTTGCTATTCGTTTGTCTCTTATTATTTATTATTTTGTATAACCGAAGAGTAAGAGCAAACAATGAAAATTTACCTCTCTACCCTGCTCAAACATCATTCGCGTTAATCATCGTTGAGCTTGTTGTAATGGTAATATTTGGCTCTTTAATGAAAGCCATTGCATTTGGCTTTGAAACCTTCTGGGTCATCTTGTTTAGTCAATTAATTATCATGTTTGTGAACATTCCTTTAAATACAATTGTCATCACTATTCTCGTCAAAGTGATATCCAAACATTTTCTTAAGAAAAACGAAGATTAAGTAATGTATAATTAAAATATGAAAAATAAAAAAGAAATCGACAAGCCTATTGGTTTAGAAGAAAACAAAAATAAAAATGCTTTCAGTGAAACGGAAGTCATTTTGACTGAAGATTTGCCACTTGAAGAGGACAAAGAGCATCATTCTTTCCCTTGGTTTTCAATTATAGTGTCAGGGGTTATTATCCTTTTAATTATCGCTTGTTTGATTATCATCTTTATTTTTGGTGGACCGGTATCATGATTAAACAATTACTACTGGTTTTGATGATTTCAAGTGGATTGTTCATCAATAACCCACATATGCCTGTTCGTTCTTTACCAGTTGAACAAGATAATTTGATACTTGAAAGCAAAGAAAATGGACACTACAAACTTATTGGTATTACTGATTCTAATGTTTCAGAGATTCGTATTTACTTTAATGAAAGTTATTACATTGACGAGATTGAATCAGGGGCTTTTGACACAGTTTTGAATCTTGAATCTTTGATGATTTCTTATACGGTTACATCAATTCCATCTCCTCTTTTCACCTCTCCAGAAGACCATCCATATTTTGAAATGATTTATTACACTGGTAGTGAGACAGAGTGGGGCAACTTAAATTACTTAACCTCATACTCGGTTTCTTTTGATTCTTGTGATGAAGGATTTATCCGCATGTGGAATCGTGATGTTCGACCACAGGCAAACAGCAATTTGTGCGATATTAATCGTGCACTATATGAGCGTGTAATTGAACTTTATGAAACTCTTTCCGAAACCGATCGACAAATAGTTGATGACTATGTTGATTTGGCAGAAAGTAAAATAAGCGATTCAATTTCCACTCTCAAGACTTTTTTTCAACAAACGAACACATCTTATTCTGATAATAGAGAAGTTTCTTCGAGCACGATGATTTCTTTTGTCATCGTCATAGCGGTTGTTGGAATGACATTTATTATGGTCTTCTACTATCTTAAGGATAAACACATCATCCAATAAGTTTGTCTAACAATAATTTTTATTTTACAATAACAACTGTATGTGCTACATTATTAAAGCAAACTTAAGATAGGGTAGATAGATGAGAGAAAAAGTACTTTTGATTTGTGAAGATTGTTTATCTCGCAACTATACCTTGATGATGAAAAAAGAAGGCTTTAAAACCCTCGAAATCAAAAAGTATTGCCCTCATTGTGGAAAACACACAATCCACAAAATTAGTAAATAGGAGGTTCCTTTATGGGAATGAAATCTTATGCAAAAGGCGTTGTCAAAGAAGGCAAACGCGTTAGATGGCCAAAGCGAGATGAATTAATCCCCGCCATTATTGTCACAGTGGTGATAGCGGTTCTTGCTGCTCTCATTCTTTTAGCCGAGGATGCAGCTGGAAATCGACTAATCGAAATTCTTGGCGATGCTTTTAAATCATTTGGTGGAGGCACAGGGGCATAATGGCAGACGAAATTAAAGCTTTTACTGATACGACGACTGATGTCAGCGACAGCGAAAATAAACAAAGCAAACTAGGCGAAAAAGCCTGGTATGTCGTCAACACTTATTCTACTCATGAAAGAAAAGTAGCCGATAATCTTACACGTCGTGTCGAATCAATGGGTCTACAAGAACTCATTTTTCGAATCATTGTAGCCGAGCACGAAGTGCCAGTTATGAAAGATGGTCTTCCAACAGGCAAAACAAGAATGAAAAACCTATATCCAGGTTATGTCTTCGTTGAAATGATTATGACTGACTATGCTTGGTATGTCGTTCGTAATACTCCTGGAGTTACTGGTTTCGTTGGATCATCTGGTAAAGGAACTAAACCATTCCCTGTTCCAAGAGAACAAGTTGAACCTGTTTTGAAGAGAATGGGCATGATTGATGAACAAATGTATGACCGTTACAGCATCGGAGACCTTGTCAAAGTTATTCATGGCGCTCTTGAAGGAACAGAAGGCAACATTGTTTCCATTAATCGTGAGACCGGGGCAGTTGAACTCGAAACCGTCTTCTTCGGAAGAACGACCAAACTCGAAGTTGAATTCTCCGAAATCGAAAAAGTATAAAAACAAAGCCACAATTCGTGGCTTTTCTTTTAACTATTTATGCTTAAATAATCTCAGTTTCTAGGGAGGGAAATTCCTCTGGAATTCCAAAGGTGAAATTCCCGGATAACGTACCAGTTGCATCGAACCATCCGAACTTCTTTACCTTGTATTGTTCAAATATTTCGGTCGAAGAGATGACAAAATTCTCATCGAAATTAATTTTTATATTAACGTTTTTAAAGATAGGAGCTTCCTCGAGCCCACCCATTTTTATCATTTGTTTAACATAGTAAAGAACACTAAAAAACGGGTCCAAATCGAGGGATATCTGAAGATGATTTTCTTCAATTGTGACCGAAGAGGTTTCAAGGCAAGTAAAGCTTGAAATAATATATGGTGAAAAGACAGATAAATCATATCCCCACTCTTCATTAAATTCTTCAATGGAAAGAGTTGTTTCGGTGTCGGGATTCCACACCATCTTTTTATTTTGATTATATTTTCCTCGATACCAAGTGATATTTTCGTTTTGATAGAATCTTTTAGCGACACTAATAAGACCTTTTGATATTGTCTCATAGAAGTATTCATCCCCGTTTTTTAATTGATAAGCGAGAATACTTTGTTTTAATCCCCCCGTGTTAACCAAACCGCGTGCTTCAAACTTGATGTGATCATTCTTTTTGCTCTGATATATTGCTAGATTGAAAAGTTGATAAGGATTGTACTTTTCTTGATAATCAATTAAGCTTGGAGATTCTAAGCGAAAGGTTTCGAAATCAGAAAACAAGGTAGAATTGTCATCTAAATAATCTTCGGGATCAAAATCTTCATAGGTAGGAGGAACATTATGGAGATTATCATAAATTAAATAACCCCCAATGCCTCCAGTTGCCAAGACAATTAATCCAATTGAAGAGAAGATAATAATCTTTCTAGTGGTGTCTCTTTTCATATCCTCATTATTCTAGTTAAAAAAACAGAATTAAGAAACACTCTTTGTTTTTTTGATGGTAAAAAATTTCATAGAGTTGTCAAGAAATGTTATTTGTTGTATCTTTAGAGCCATGGAAAATATCCGCGAAATTATCGGTGAAAACCTTGCCTCATTAAGAAAAGAAGCTAAACTTACTCAGCTAGAATTAGCGGAAAAGTTTAATTATTCCGATAAAGCAGTATCAAAGTGGGAAAAAGGCGACACAATCCCTGATATCGAGACTTTATACAATCTCTGTCAGTTTTATGGCGTGACACTTGATTATTTGACTCATAAAGGCTCTCCGAGCGAGAAACAGGAATATATTCTTCAAAAGAAAGGTGACTTTCGAAAAAAAGTCTTGATTACTCTCTTGCTTTTGATGATTGTTTGGATGATTGCAACGATTGCCTTTGTCTATACATCCATTGGTATGAATCAAGGATATTGGCAATCATTTATCTGGGCTGTTCCAGCTTCTTGCTTATTAGTGCTCGGAGTTAATCGAAGACTCTTCCGTTCTAGCACCCTAAGCCTTGTTTGTGAATCAATTGGGATATGGTCTTTATTGGCTTCTTTCTATTTCTCATTTTCCATTTGGAGCCTATGGCCAATATTCCTATTGGGAATACCATTACAAGCCGCGCTTGGAATGTGGTATTTTATGAACAAATCCAAAAAATAAGATCGCATTTACTTCTAAGTGCGATCTTTTAATTTGTTATTTAAGTTTTTTCTTACCATTAAGTGTTTCCCGGAATTCACGTATTTCTTTCGTGCTTCCGACGACGAATATATTATCCTCGGGAAGAATGGAATCCGCTCCACCAGGGATGAAAGATTTTCCATTTCGAATGATTAAAACTAAGCTGACTCCAAAACGAATTTTTGGATTCAATTCCACAATAGTGGTGGGAACAAAAGCATGATTAACTAATAGAGATATAACAGAGTGCTTGTCATCTAGTTTATAGAAATCTTTAAAGTCTTCGTTTCCTAAACGATTTGCCAAAGCAATGCCAGCTGCTTTTTGAGGAGTAATGACTTCTGTAGCACCCAACTTTTTCATGATTGGAACGAAATAATCATCATCACTTCGAACGATGATTTGTTTGATGCCCATATCTCTTAAAATAACAGTTGTTAAAACGGCTGCTTCTTTGTTTCCTCCAAAGGCAACAATTGCAGCGTCAACATCTGGCAAACCAAGCTCTTTCAATGCCTGTTCATCAGTAGAATCAGCCACAAAAGCGGTTGGCAACATAACCGCCACCTTTTTAACGATTTCTTCATCATTATCAATAGCGATAACATCAGCGCTATTGGCGACTAATTCTTCTACAACAGCTCGACCGAACTGTCCTAATCCAATGACTGCGAATGATTTTTTAACCATATCAATTCTCCTTTATCCAATGAGGAAATCTTCCTCGACGAGTTTATAATGTGTGGAACCTTTTTTATTCATATTAATTTGGAACACTTGGAAGAAAGTCATTGGTCCAAGTCTTCCTGCAAACATTAATAGAATCAAAACCGTTTTGCTTCCAATGCTTATAGATGATTCAATTCCAGTTGAGAGACCAACAGTGCCAAAGGCCGAAAACACTTCAAACAAAATGTTTTCAGAAGGAATATTTTTCCCCTCCTCTAACGCTGATATAATTATAAAACTAATAATGACTGTCAATATAGCAATAAAGAACAAAGCCAATGCTTTAACAACCATTTTGGTTGAATAATTTCTTTTAAATGCGCTGACCGGTTTTCCTCTAAAGAAACTAAAAATTGCTAATACAATCATGAAAATTGTGGTGGTTTTAATACCTCCAGCTGTTCCAAGAGGTGAACCTCCAATGAACATTAATATGCAGCTTATTATTTTGCTTCCGATGGTTAAACTATTTTGGTCGTAGGTTGAAAATCCAGCAGTTCGGCAAGTTATGCTTTGGAATATTGCGTCCAATGGAGTCATACCTGACGATCCACGAAAGCATTCAATGCTTAAAAACCACACAAAACCTATAAGAATTAAAAACGCCGTGGTATATAAAACAATTTTAGTAAAAGCTCTCCACTGTTTTGGCCTCTTTTTAAAAGAGAAGATTTCAATGATAACAAGAAAAGAAATTCCACCCGCGACTATGAGCAACATGACATAAATATCCATGTAAATTCGCGCCCAATTTGGCAATTCGCCAACCAATGTGCCGGTTTGATTAAGAAGCGATGTGCTACCCAATAAATCAAAACCAGCGTTGTTAAAAGCAGAGACAGAGGTGAATATTGAATTCCAAATAGCTAGTCCTGGGTTATCGGGAAACATAGTAAGAAAAACAGGCAAACCAATCAGCGTTCCGGCTAATTCTACAGAAAAAGAAATAATAATAATTTTTCTCACAAACTTAACGACATCGCTAAAATTAGTGGAGTTTACGGCCTGTGAAATGAAGTATCTATCTTTAAATTGTAGTTTAGATTTAAAGAGAGTCATGAAAAAAGCTAGGACAGTAATAAAACCCAAACCACCGATTTGAATTAAGCCCAGCATTACAATTTGTCCGCCAATGCTCAATTCTTCTTTTACACCATCCGGGTAAACGCTTAAACCTGTCACACATGTTGCGCTTGTGGAGGTAAACAAAGCTTCAAAATATTTATTCCAAGCCCAAGAGCCACTGCTTTGAGCCCATGGCATAACGAGTAAGAGTGAGCCAATCAAAATAATGATTACGAATGACAGTAATACTAGAGCATATGGATTTAAGCGCATTCTTTTCTTCATCAAATCTACACTTTTAATTTGTCAGTATTATAAATCACAAATGAAAAAATGTCCATGTTTTGCAAATTGTTAAACAATTTGATTTAATGTTTTCTCCTTTTAGATAATTACCATTGTGGTTTTTCTTTTAAAAGAAATCAAAAATCTCTTGCATATATGCCCGCACATTTGCTATCCTTAACGAGCATGTTGTCTTCATGTATGAGAGCGTGAACGCATATGTATATAGTCTTGTGGAAGAGTGGTGATTCACTCGACAACCACGCACGGACCGTATCTACAAAATAGGAGGAAAAGTCTCGTGAGCAAAAAAATCGCAAAAGTCTTGAAACTAGAGCTCCCTGGCGGTGACGCCAAACCAGGACCAAAGCTTGCCGCAGCGGGCATCAACATGGGTAAATTCTGTGTTGACTTTAATGCCAAAACTGCCGACAGACGTGGGGACATCGTTCCAGTTCTAATCACGGCTTATGAAGACAAATCGTATGATTTCGTCATCAAAACTACCCCAGTTGCCAGCTTATTGCTAAAGGCTGCTGGCGTTCAAAAGGGAAGTGCTGCCGGTCGCAAAACCGCCGTTGGCCATGTCTCTAAAGAACAAATCCGCAAAATCGCGGAGTACAAATTACCTGATCTTAACTGTCTTGACATTGAAACAGCTATAAAGATCGTTGAAGGTAGTGCCCTTAATATGGGTATCATCGTGGACGACTAAGGAAAAAGATTATGAAGAGAGCAAAAAAATATCTCATCGCTTTAGAAAAAGTCGATCACGAAAAACTCTATGGCATTGAAGAAGCAAGCAAATTAGTGAAAGAAACTTCCACTGTTAAATTTGATGCAACTATCGATGTTTCATTAAAACTCAATGTCGATCCTAAGCAAGCTGATCAACAAGTCAGAGGAACTCTCATCCTTCCAAACGGAAATGGCAAAACCAAAAAAGTCTTAGCCATTACTGATAAAGTTGAAGACGCAAAGGCTGCCGGCGCGGATTTCGCAGGTGGTAAGGAAATGCTTGAAAAAATCCAAAGCCAAAACTGGTTTGACTTCGATGTCATTGTTGCTACACCAAACATGATGGGAGAAATTGGTAAGTTAGGACGTGTATTAGGACCCAAAGGTTTAATGCCAAATCCAAAAACTGGTACTGTTTCACCTGATATTGCTAAAGCAATCAAAGAAATCAAAGCTGGTAAAATTGAATATCGCGTTGATAAAGAGGGCAATATGCACGCTACCATCGCGAGAGCTTCTTTCTCTGAAAGCCAAATCGCCGAGAATCTAAAAGTTTTCTGTGAAGCGGTTATGAAAGCAAAACCAGCCGTTGTCAAAAACGTTTATATCAAAAACGCTGTTCTCCATACGACCATGGGTCCAGCGATTCACTTCACATTCGAAGGTCGAAAATAACTAAAAGTTTTCAATATACCAAAGACAGTAACGGGCGTTGAGCCTTAATTATGTTACCGAGGCGTTAGAAATAAATTTCTGCCCGTATATTGGAGCCTCAAAAAAATCAAACAAAGGAGGTCAAGAATATGAATCAACAAGTCTTAGAAGCAAAACAAGGCATTGTGAAAGAGATTGTCGAGAAAGCCGAAAAGAGCGAAAGCATTACTATTGCTGAGTTCCGTGGTCTAACTGTCACTCAAATTCAAAAATTACGTCGTTCACTTCAAGAAGTCGGCGCTGAATTGTCCGTCTACAAGAACTCTCTTGTATCTCGCGCAGCTCAAGAACTAGGATTTAAGGATGTCGAACAATTCCTTGCTGGCCCTAACGCTTTTGTTTTCTCAAAAGGTTTAAGTGATGGACCAAAAGTTTTGAAGAAATACTCACGTCGATTCGGAGATGTCTTAACCATCAAAGGTGGTATCGCAGAAGGTAGAACCCTCGATAAAGCGGGAATTCTCGAAGTTGCTGAACTACCAGGAAAAGATGGGCTCATCTCGATGTTCTTATCGTGCTTACAAGCACCAATTCGTCAATTTGCCTGCACAGTGCAAGCAGTTGCCGATGCAAAATAATGCCAATAGGAGGAAATTATCATGGCAAAATTAACAAAAGAAGAGATCATTGCCTCATTAAAAGAAATGAGCGTTCTCGAACTAAATGAATTAGTCAAAGCTGTCGAAGATGAATTCGGCGTTACCGCTGCAGCCCCAGTCGCTGCTGCTGCTCAAGTGGAAGAAGAAGAAGGCCCAGCTGCTGGCCCAACCGAAGTCTCTGTTATCTTAAAGAGCGTCGGTGCTTCCAAGGTCCAAGTCATTAAGGCTGTCCAAGCCATCACTGGTTTAGGATTAATGGATGCCAAAAAATTAACTGACACTCTTCCAGCCACCATTAAAGAGCACATTTCTCCAGTTGAAGCTGAAGAACACAAGAAAGCTCTCGTTGCTGCCGGCGCCGAAATCGAAATTAAATAACACATGTCGTTATTTTTCTTGAGTATACTATGTCCCATTATTTTCAAAACGATCCACTTTTAGCGTCAAAAAAGCGTGATATCACTTTGTCAATCGATGGATTAACATTGCACTTCAAGAGCGATAACGGAGTATTTTCCAAAAGTAAAGTTGATGAGGGGAGTCTGGTCCTATTAAAGGCCATCATTCCCCTTCATCTTACTGGGAAAATTCTCGATCTTGGATGTGGTTATGGCCCTATCGGCTTAACTATCGCTGTAACTTCACCAAGCGCAAGAGTAGATCTTGCTGATATCAATGAGCGGGCTCTCGCATTGTGCGAAGAGAACGCACAACTACTTGGATTAGGCCAAAGAGTCACTTGCCTTCAGAGTGATATCTATACAAATGTTGAGGGACCATATGATTCAATTGTTGTGAATCCGCCTATACGCGCTGGCAAGCGCGTCACATACAAAATGTATGAAGGTGCTTTACAACGCTTAATTGATGGCGGTTCACTATACGTGGTAATCCGTAAAGACCAAGGCGCTCCGACAGCAAGCCGATTTATCGAAGGCTTGTTTGGAAATATCTCACTATTAAGTAGAGATAAAGGTTATTACGTTTACCAAGCTAAAAAAGTGAACAAATAAATATTTAGATTTAAGGAGCCATTAGAATGTCAATTAGAAACATTGCTAAATTAAACAAGTTAAACAATGATCGTTATGATTATTCCCGATTCTCCGGCAAATTGCCTTTACCTAACCTCGTTGAAATTCAAACGAAATCCTACGAAGAGTTTAGGGAAAAAGGTCTAGATGAAGTTTTTAAAGAGAGTTTTCCCATTAACAACTATGCGGACACTCTTTCTATCGACTATGTCTCCGTTCGCCTTGGCGAACCCAAACATCCTCTCCACGAATGCAAAGCTCAAGATTTGACCTATTGCGTTCCCATTTATGTCACGTTGAGACTCAATCATAAAGCCACCGGCGAAATTCAAGAAGCCGAAGTCTATATGAGCGATTTCCCCTTGATGACCAAGAGTGGAACATTCATTGTTAACGGAGCGGAAAGAGTCATCGTTAGTCAACTAGTTCGTTCGCCTGGTGCATATCTCTCAAAAGAAATGAAAGCCGGAAAAAATTTATATGAAGCCGACCTCATTCCGGGAAGAGGAACATGGTTGCAATTCGAAAGCGACAATAAGGACATTTTATCTGTCCGTATTGACCGTCAAAGAAAGATGCATGCCACCATTTTATTAAGAGCGTTAGGAATCGAATCTGATGATGATATTATCAGCTTATTTGGCCATAACGAAGCTCTTGAATTAACGATCAGTAAAGATGATGATTTGAAAGTCAAGACTGCCAAGACGGCTCTCGTTGAAATCTTTAGAAAAATGAAACCTGGTGAACCGATTACCGAAGAAGGTACGGTTAATTTCCTCGTTCAAAAATTCTTTGATCCAAAGAGATACGATTTAGGCCGTGCCGGACGTTACAAATATATTAAAAAACTCGGTGTATATAACCGTTTAGCTAATCGCACCCTCGCTGAGAACCTTATTTCAAGCGATGGCGAGATTCGCTTTAAAAAAGGCTATACCCTCACTTCTGAGGATGTCGAAGCCTTAAGAAATGAAGACTTCTTCGAAAAAGGCGCTCACTTGCACGTATTGAAAGTCAACGAACGCCTTGATAATCACGGTAACATCAACATCGTTAAAGTCTACAAGAGTGAAAAAGAGAAGAAAATCTGCCCCATTATTGGAACTGATTTAAATTCTACTGCCTCACATGTCACAATAAGTGACATCGTTGCAGTTTTTTCCTATTTCCTCAATGTTATGGATGGTTTTGGAAGTACGGATGATATCGATCATCTTGGTAACCGTCGCATTCGTTGTGTCGGTGAATTAATTCAAAACCAATTCCGCATTGGTCTTGGTAAGATGGTTAAAACTGTCCAACAAAAGATGTCAATTAGTGACCTCGGAAATGTTAAGCCAAAGGCTTTGATTAATCCACGCCCTTTGACTGCTTCAATTCGCGAATTCTTTGCGAGTAGCCAACTCTCACAATTTATGGATCAAACCAATCCTCTCGCTGAATTGACTAACAAACGCCGCCTCTCGGCTTTAGGCCCTGGCGGATTAACTCGTGATCGCGCTTCAACTGAAGTTCGTGACGTTCACGTTTCTCACTATGGACGTATTTGCCCAATTGAAACTCCTGAAGGTCAGAACATCGGCTTGATTAATAACTTAGCTAGCTATGCTAAAATCAACAAATTTGGTTTTATTGAAACTCCTTATCGCAAGGTTGATAAAGCCAATCATATCGTCTTAAATGATGCAAAAGACTCCATCTACATGAGCGCAGATGAAGAATGGAACTATGTCATTGCTGAAGCAAACATCAATCTTGGTCCTAAGGGAGAAATTCTTGACGATGAAGTTGTCGCCCGTTTCAAAGGCGAAAACGTCATGGCAAAAAAAGAAGAAGTCGACTTTGTCGACGTCTCTCCAAAACAAATTGTTTCGATTGCTGCTG
The DNA here is from genome assembly GCA_964345825.1 of uncultured Staphylococcaceae bacterium. Classification (GTDB taxonomy): domain Bacteria; phylum Bacillota_I; class Bacilli_A; order RFN20; family CAG-826; genus JAAYDH01. Next base: position 66,091 of record CAYFSI010000001.1, read on the forward strand.
GATGTATTCCTTTCTTGGAAAACGATGACACCATGCGCGCACTCATGGGTGCTAACATGCAACGTCAGGCGTTACCTCTTCTAAGACCACACGCGCCTATCGTGGGCACGGGACTTGAACATCAAATTGCCCGTGACTCAGGTTTAGCGGTTGTCGCTGCTGAAGAAGGTGTTGTCACCTATTCGGACAGCCGCAATATTGAAATATTAGAAAAAGGTCAATCTCTCCCTCGCACTTATTATCTCCAAAAATTTGAACGCAGTAACCAAGGCACTTGCGTCAATCAACATTCCCTCGTGAAGGTTGGTGATCGCGTTGCCAAAGGTCAAATCATCGCTGATGGTCCTGCTATGGAAAATGGCGACTTAGCCCTCGGACAAAATGTCACCATCGCCTTCATGACATGGAATGGTTACAACTATGAAGACGCCGTTATCATGAGCGAAAGATTAGTCAAAGATGATACTTATACTTCTGTCCATATTGAGAAATATGAATTAGAATGCCGTTCGATTCCCAAACTCGGCGATGAAGAAATCACCGCTGATATTCCTAACGTCTCTACTGAAGCAAAAGCTCACCTCGATGAAAGAGGTATCGTTGTCATTGGTACTGAAGTTAAAGAAGGAGATATTCTTGTTGGTAAGGTTACTCCTCGTGGACAAACCGAAGCCACTCCTGAAGAAAAATTATTAATGGCCATCTTTGCGGAAAAGACAAACGAAGGCAAAGATGCTTCACTTCGTGTTCCTCACGGAGGAGCCGGTATCGTTTTGGATGTCAAAATCTTTAAACGCGAAGGCAAGAGCAAAGATGTTGAACTTCCTCCAGGAGTCAACGAAGTTGTTCGCGTCTACATCGTTCAAAAGAGAAAGATTTCTGAAGGTGATAAGATGTCTGGACGCCATGGTAACAAAGGCGTTATTTCCAGAATTTTACCTGAATGTGATATGCCATTCTTACCTGATGGTACACCAGTTGACATCATGCTCAACCCCTTAGGCGTTCCTAGCCGTATGAACATCGGACAGATTCTTGAAGTTCATCTTGGATTCGCTCTTAGGAAACTTGGTTATCGAATAGCCACCCCGGTTTTCGATGGCATCACTAATGACGAAATATTCGCCATGATGGAAGCTGCTAAAATGGATAAAGATGGTAAGACCATCCTTTTCGACGGAACGACTGGCGAAAGATTCGATGAAAGAATTACTGTCGGATGCATGTACATGATTAAGTTGGTGCACATGGTCGACGATAAATTACATGCTCGTAGCACCGGTCCATACTCTCTTGTTACTCAGCAACCCTTGGGCGGTAAAGCTCAAAATGGTGGTCAGAGATTTGGTGAGATGGAAGTCTGGGCTCTTGAAGCCTATGGCGCCGCCCATGTCCTGCAAGAAATCATTACTATTAAATCTGATGATCGTGTCGGAAGAAGAAAAACTTACGAAGCCATCATCAAAGGACAAGAACTACCAAAACCTGGTATTCCTGAAGCCTTCAAAGTGTTGGTCAAGGAATTGCAAGCCTTGTCGATGAATGTCGAATTGTTAGATCAAGACGGACAAACCATCGATATGGATGCTCTCGCTAAAGAGTCGGAAAAAGAAGAACGTCGTATTAATTCTAATATCCGCAACTTAATTGGTGAGGGAGCCGCTGAAAGCGTCGTTGATGTTGAAGCGATTGGTCTCACCACTCATAGTGGCGATGAAAAATTTGATGACTAAGGAGGAAAAAGAAAATGTTTGATGTTAAAAAACTAACCGCTATAAAAGTCGGTCTTGCCTCCCCAGAACAAATCCGTAGTTGGTCACGTGGCGAGGTTTTAAAACCAGAAACCATCAACTACCGCAGCCAAAAGCCAGAAATGGATGGTTTGTACTGCGAAAAAATCTTCGGTCCTAGCAAAGACTACGAATGTCACTGTGGACGCTATAAGAAGATTCGTTTTGCTGGTGTCATCTGTGAAAAGTGTGGCGTTGAAGTCACCTCTAGAGAAGTCAGACGCGAGAGAATGGGACACATCGAATTAGCTAGTCCTTGCACTCATATTTGGTATCTCAAAGGTATTCCAAGCCGCATTGGTTTACTGCTCGATGTCTCTCCAAAACACCTCGAAGAAGTAGTTTATTATGCTGCTCATATCTGTTTAAATCCTGGAACTAGTAAAGTTCTCTCCTATCGCGAATTCATTAATGAACGCAATGGTCGTGAAGTGTTTATCCCAGCTTTAAAAGATATCTTAGATCGCGCGATGGAATATGGCATTATTGAAGGCGATGATATGTACAACCGCGCTTTAGAATTAATCGCTCGCTTAGAGAATTATTCTGAAGTATTCGATTTCCAATCCAACGCCCGCTTCATTAGCAAATTCACCAAAGCTGAATTCGGTGAAGGGGCTGCTGCCATTAAGAGACTTCTTAACGAAGTTGATCTCAATAAAGAAGCTGATGAAATCAACAGCAAAATGAAAGAGACCAGCGCGTTATCTCGTCAAAAATTGACCAAGAGACTCGAAGTTATTGAAGCCTTTAGAAATTCTGCTAATAAACCTGATTGGATGATTCTCGATGTCATTCCTGTTATTCCACCCGATTTACGCCCGATGCTTCAACTCGATGGTGGTCGTTTTGCCACTAGCGATTTGAACGATTTATATCGCCGTGTTATCTCGAGAAATAATCGTTTAAAGAAATTAATCGATATGAATTCTCCTGATGTTATTTTGATGAACGAAAAACGTATGCTTCAAGAAGCCGTTGACGCTCTCATTGATAACGGCAGAAGAAATAAACCAGTCCAAGGCCCAGGTGGCCGTGCCTTAAAGTCACTCAGCTCGGCTTTAAAAGGAAAACAAGGCCGTTTCAGACAAAACCTCCTCGGCAAACGTGTTGACTATTCAGGCCGTTCCGTTATTGCTGTCGGACCAAGTTTAAAGATGTATCAATGTGGTCTTCCACGCGAAATGGCCATTCAATTGCTCCGTCCTTACATTGCCTGTGAACTATTAAAGCGCGGCATCGCTAATGCCCATAAACAAGCTGATAAAATCATCGATCGATACGAAGATGTTGTCTTTGATATCGTCGAAGAAATCATCAGCAAACACCCAGTGTTATTGAACCGTGCTCCAACCCTTCATAGACTTGGTATTCAGGCTTTCCAACCAATCTTAGTTGATGGAAGAGCCATTCGTTTACATCCACTCGTTTGTACTGGCTTCAACGCTGACTTCGATGGTGACCAGATGGCTGTTCACCTTCCGCTTAGTCGCGCGGCTCAGGAGGAAGCTCTCCACTTGATGCTTGCCAGCAACAACATCCTTGGACCTAAAGATGGTAAGCCTATCGTCACCGGCTCTCAGGACATGGTGCTTGGAAACTACTATCTCACCTTAGAAGCCACGAAAGAAGACTTCTTAAAGCGCGCTGCAAATGCTCGCCAAAGAGGTGATGAGGATGATGCTGAAAGATTTGAATTATTCGCCGCTAGTGAAGGAAAAGTCTTCAAAAACGTCGATGATTTATTACTCGCCTATCAAACGAAACAAATTCACCTTCATAACCGCATCGCTATCCTCGGAAGCGCGATGATGAAAAAAGATTTCACCGAAGAAGAGAATAAGAGCTACTTAATCACTTCGGTCGGTAAAGTTATCTTCAACCTTATTTTCCCCGCTGATTTCCCCTATTTAAATGCAGTTAACAGCAAGAATTTAAATAACGATCCGGCAACGATCGCTTCCTACTTTGTCCCTCGTGGCACAAATGTTCGCGAATATATCGCTTCTCGCCAACTCATGAAGCCTTTCAAAAAGAAAGACTTGGGTAGCATTGTTAACGATATCTTCCAACGTTATGATCGTCGAGCTGGTGAAATTGATAAATGGGGCGATGTTATTCAACCTAAGACCAGCGCTGTTCTCGACAAAATCAAGGATCAAGGCTTCCATTATGCTACCATCGCGGGATTTTCCATCTCTCTTGACGATATTCATATCGTTCAAGGTAAGGAAGAAATTCTCAAGAGTGGTGATGAAAAAGTTAATAAACTATCTGACATGTTCAAGATGGGTTTACTTACCGATAAGGAAAGACACGATCAAGTCGTCAAAGTTTGGGATGATGTTAAAGAAGAAGTTCAAAAGAAATTGGTTAAACAATTCCAAATTGACACCCGCAACTCAATTTATATGATGTCTGACTCAGGCGCTCGTGGAAATATCTCAAATATTCTCCAGCTTGCTGGTATGCGTGGTTTGATGGGTTCTACCTCTGGTGAAGCGGTCGAATTACCAGTCAAATCCTGCTTCCGCGAAGGTATGAACGTCTCTGAGTTCTTTATCGCGACTCACGGCGCCCGTAAGGGTGGTGCTGATACCGCTTTAAAGACAGCTGACTCTGGCTATTTAACTCGTCGTCTTGTCGATGTTTCCCAGGATGTTATCGTTCGTGAAGAAGATTGTGGTACTGACCACGGCTTCGAAGTTCACGAAATACGCGATACTTCCCGTAATGCTATTATCGCTTCCTTACAAGATCGTTTAGTTGGTCGCTATGCCTTAAATGATGTCGCTGATCCCAAAACTGGTGAAGTGATTGTTAAAGGCAACACGATGATCAACGAAGAAAAAGCTAAAGAAATCGTTGATGCTGGCATTCAATCAGTCGTTATTCGTTCATTATTTGGATGCGAGACCAAAGATGGTGTCTGTGTCCATTGCTATGGACGTAACTTAGCGACTGGTCGCAAAGTGGAAGTTGGCGAAGCAGTCGGTATTATGGCCGCCCAATCAATCGGTGAACCTGGTACCCAATTAACGATGAGAACCTTCCACACTGGTGGTGTTGCTGGCAGCGACATTACTCAAGGTTTGCCTCGTGTTCAAGAATTGTTTGAAGCTCGCACGCCTAAAGGCGAAGCCCTCATTTCCGAAATTCGCGGTGTTGTCACCCGTATCAAAGAAAAGAATGGCTGCTATGACGTGACCATCAAGAACGATTTAGAAGAAAAAGTCTATACTACTCCTTTCGGTGCTCGTTTAAGAGTCAAGAAAGGTGATACTGTCAACAATGGCGGAAAGATTACTGAAGGAGCTATTTCTCCAAAGAAACTCCTTGAAGTCAGCGATGAAACCGCCGTGGAAAACTACATCCTCAAAGAGGTTCGTAAAGTTTATTCCACTCAAGATATCGCTATCTCGGATAAGCATATTGAAGTCATCGTTCGACAGATGCTCCGCAAAGTGTTCGTTATTGATGCTGGTGATACCGACATGATTGCTGGTACACGCGCTAATATCAATTCCTTCACGGAAAAGAACAGCACGGCTCTTCTCAGTGGAAAACACCCAGCAGTTTTCTCTCCGTTAATTCTCGGAATTACTAAAGCCGCTCTCGAGACTGATAGTTTCCTCTCCGCCGCATCCTTCCAAGAGACCACACGTGTCTTGACTGATGCTGCGATTAAAGGCAAAACTGACTATCTCCACGGTTTGAAAGAGAACGTCATTACCGGTCGATTGATTCCTGCTGGACGTGGCTTGATTGATGAAAATTCTGAAGAAGCAATGATTGAAAATTTCGATGTTGAAGATACAATGAAAGTGGTCTCTGATCGCTATGTTGAAGAACACGATAAAGCTGTCAACGCCATTCATGAAAAGATTCGTCGAGCTGTCGAAGATAGCAAAAAGTAAGCAATAAAAACTTTTCTAAGCCCTAACTCAAAATTGGGGCTTTTTTTCGTAAATATTGGCTTTTTGCATTGTTTTTGACAATTTTTATATAGTCTTCATACGTTTAATAAAAGACATTAAAAAGTCTTTTCTTTGACATTGTTACACTAAAAACTTACATTATTTAATATATGAAAAAAATTCATCTCACTTTGATTAGTTTTAGCGTTATTTTAACTTCATGCTTTGGGACGACTTCTTTGGAATTTATCCCTTACGAAGCAAACATTGACCCAATGCAAACTTATCATAGTGAAGTAAGTTCATACGTCTTGCCAAAAGAAACCAATTTCTCTCTTTCATATGGTAATAAAAAGCTGATTGAAAGCCTTGCTCAATTAGAAAGTTCTAAAGATAACGTTATTAGCTTTGACGAAAACAAAGACCCCTATTTACTAGTGGTGCCACTTGCTTTCTCAGATAGTGACCCCAGCACATTTGAAAAGAAAACTATTCTTTTACAAAACGCTTTCTTTGGCAGTCCATCAAAGAACACTTATGAATCAGTGGCGTCTTATTACAATCGTTCATCCTATGGTCATATCAAAATTCAAGGAGAAGTGACCAATTGGTATACGAGTTCTTTAAGCGCCCAAGAGACTCTCAATTTAACAACAAGTGGTAGCTCAACTTTAAGCGTCAGTTCCAACCTAGCCAAAGATGTTGTCGCTTGGCTTGCTAATTCTAGTTTTGATTTAACCAATTATCTCACTGAAGATGGCAAGTATATCCGTGGTCTATATGTCGTTTACGATTATCCACCTAACTACCAAGATACTTCTTCTCTATTTTGGGCTTATGTCGATCGAGCGGGTTCAAGCGTTAAGACACCAGCTGCTTCAACCTATGCTTGGTCATCAATTGATTTTATTGGCAATACTGCCTATAAAAGCCATTATGTCGAAGCCAATACCTTCATCCATGAAGTTGGTCATCTTTTTGGGCTTCAAGACTATTACAACACTGATTCAAACTCGATCTATCAGCCAACCGGATTCTTTGACATGATGGATTACAATTTGGGCGATCATTCTTCCTTCAGCAAATATTTATTGAATTGGGCGACACCTTATATCGTTCGTAAACCGCAAGAAATTACCATTCGTTCTTTTACTGAAACCGGTGACTTTATCTTAATGCCAAGCTCATCATTTAATGGTTCACCTTATGATGAGTACATCCTTATCGAATATTTTACACCCACCGGGCTTAATGAATCTTCTTCCTTTTCTTCCTATGTTTACAAGGATGGGGATGGTAAAAGTCGCATCTTTTATTATCCCAATTATCACGGGCTTCGCATCTATCACATCGATGCTCGGTTAGTGTATTATTCATCGCAAAGTTCACGCATTCCACTTGGTTTTGTCGAGAATTTGACTGCGGAAAATCTCGCAAGTTATTCCAACTTATTCGTCGGATTCGCGAATGATAACTCTCCAAACTCCCCTTCAAAAAATATGCTTTGTCATCTGCTTTCCGCTGAGGGAGAAAGCGACTTCCAAAACGGTATCGCTTCTAGCAATTCCACCCTTTTTAATTCTGGTGATACTTTCGGTACAGTCGAAGATGAGTATTACGATTTTACATTTAACAAAAATGGTGAGAACCTTCCTTTCTCAATTTCAATTACCAAAATGGGTGCCAAAAACATTAATTTAAGTTTCAAAGAAAGAACCTAAATGCAATAATAATTATTTTCTTCTTGCGTGTTTTTTCTTACTTATATATTATATATGAGCGTGTGCTAATCCTGAGCACGTGGACCGAGAGGTCGTTTTTTAAGAAAAACATATGACACACTCGGTACTGTGGATGGAGAGCCACTCACGAAAGGAAATTAATAAAGGAGCAATTGTATGCCAACAATTAACCAATTAGTTCGTCAAGGTCGTCATGACAAGACAACCAAGTCAAAAACTCCAGCTCTTGGCGCTAGATTCAACTCACTGAAGAAGAAAGCCACTGAGCAAGCTTCATCACAGAAGCGTGGTGTCTGCACTCGTGTCGGAACAATGACCCCCAAAAAACCTAACTCTGCCTTACGTAAATACTGCCGTGTTAGATTGTCGAACGGTTATGAAGTCACAGCCTATATCGGTGGTGAAGGTCATAACTTGCAAGAGCACTCAACCGTGATTATTCGCGGTGGACGTGTGAAAGATTTACCTGGTGTTCGTTACCACGTCGTCCGTGGAACACTTGACTGTGCCGGTATTGAAGCTAGACGTCAGGGACGCAGCCTCTACGGTACAAAGAAACCGAAAAAATCGGACGAATAGTTGAAGGAGGAGTTTCATTATGCGTAAAAATAGTGCTACAAAGCGCGACGTGTTACCCGATCCAGTTTATAGTAGTAAACTCATCACACGTCTTATCAACAAGATTATGCTTGATGGTAAAAAGGGAACCGCTCAAACGATTCTCTATACAGCCTTCAAAAAGATTGAAGCAAAAACCAGCAAACCTGCCATGGATGTCTTCGCAACAGCGATTAACAACATCATGCCAGAAGTCGAATTAAAAATGAGACGTGTTGGTGGAAGTAACTTCCAAGTTCCAACCGAAGTGACTAAAGAAAGAAAAGTCACACTCGGATTAAGATGGTTAGTTAACTATTCCCGTTTGAGAAATGAAAAAACCATGGAAGATCGTCTCGCTAACGAGATCATTGATGCTGCGAACGGCACTGGTGCTTCTGTGAAAAAGAGAGAAGATACACACAAGATGGCGGAAGCTAACAAAGCTTATGCTCATTATCGTTGGTAATCGAGGAAGGAAATTATTATGGCAAATCGTGAATTTGATTTAGCCCATACTCGAAATATCGGTATCATGGCCCACATTGATGCGGGAAAGACTACCACAACGGAACGTATTCTCTACTTCACCGGAAAGATTCATAAGATTGGCGAAGTCCACGAGGGCGGCGCCACTATGGACTGGATGGAACAAGAACAAGAGAGAGGTATTACCATTACTTCTGCGGCAACTACTGCCACTTGGAAAGGTAATCGCATTAACGTCATCGACACTCCAGGGCACGTCGACTTCACTGCTGAAGTTGAACGTTCACTTCGTGTTCTTGATGGTGCTGTTACTGTTCTCGATGGAAAAAATGGTGTTGAACCTCAGACTGAAACAGTGTGGAGACAAGGTAGCAAATATGGTGTTCCAAGAATTGTCTTTGTGAACAAACTAGATGCTATTGGCGCGGACTTTGAAATGTGTGTCCGCTCGCTGCATGAACGTTTAGGTGCTAATGCTGCTGCGGTGCAATTCCCTATCGGCATTGAGTCATCCTTAATCGGCTGTATCGATATTATTGAGCAAAAAGCATGGGTATATGATTCTAACGTTGATGACAATCCAACCGAGTCACCAATTCCAGAAGAATATAAAAATAAAGTCGTTGAATTAAGAGCAGCTTTGTTCGAAGCCCTCTCAAACTATGACGAAGAAATCCTCATGATGGTTCTTGATGGGCAAGAACCAAGCGTTGAGCAGACTAAAGCCACTATTCGTAAAGCGGTTTTGACAGGTGAATTTCACCCAGTGTTCTGCGGTTCCGCTTATAAGAACAAAAATATTCAATTACTCCTTGATGGGGTTATTGATTATCTCCCGAGTCCTCTTGATATTCCTGCCGCTAAAGGCATTGATGATCGTGGTAACCCGATGGTTTGCAAAGCCGATGAGGATGCTCCTCTTGCTGCTCTTGCGTTCAAAATTGCCACTGATCCATTCATTGGTCGACTCTCATATGTCCGTATTTATAGCGGCGTGTTGAAGAGTGGATCTTATGTCTACAACAGCACCAAGGGTGTCAAAGAGAGAATCGCTCGTGTCATTCTCATGCATAGTAACCATCGCCAAGAGGTTGAAGAGTTACATGCTGGAGATATTGGAGCAGTCGTGGGATTGAAAAATACTATTACTGGCGACACATTATGCGATGACAAAAACATTGTCATTCTTGAACAAATGGAATTCACCGCTCCTGTTATTGAGCAGGCTGTGGAACCAAAATCCAAAGCTGATCAAGAAAAAATGGCCAACGCTTTACAAAAGCTCGCCGAAGAAGATCCAACTTTCAAAGTCAGAACTAATCCGGAAACGGGTCAGACCATTATCGCTGGTGTTGGTGAACTTCACCTCGATATTATCGTCGATCGTATGAAACGCGAATTTGGTGTCAGCGTCAATGTTGGCGCACCCCAAGTCGAATATCGTGAGACGATTCGTCAATCTGGTGATTGCGAAGGTAAATATATCAAACAATCCGGTGGACGTGGACAATATGGTCACGTCTGGGTCAAATTTGAACCAAACCCTGGCAAAGGATTTGAATTCGTTGACGCAATTGTTGGTGGAACAGTTCCAAAAGAATATATTAAGCCAACTCGCGATGGTCTAGTCGACTCTTTAAAGAGAGGTTTAGTGGCTGGATTTGAAGTGATGGATCTCAAGGCAACTCTATTCGATGGTAGTTACCACGATGTTGACTCCAGCGAAGCTGCCTATAAAATTGCCGCTTCAATGGCTCTCAAAGAAGCTGCTCGCAAATGTGATCCGGTCATTCTCGAACCAATCATGAAAATCGAAGTGACTATCCCTGAACAATACTACGGTGATGTCATTGGAGATATCTCTAGACGCCGTGGTAACATCAATGGTGAAGCACAAAGAGCGAACGCTAAAATTATCGAAGCTGAAGTCCCGCTATCCGAAATGTTTGGATATGTCACGGATCTTCGTAGCATGACACAAGGCCGAGGCAACTATGTCATGCAGTTCGATCATTATGGTGAATGCCCACGCTATATCATGGATGAAATTATCAAAAAGAACGGAGTTTCCGCTCGATAACCAGTTGCCTAATACCTTTAAAGGGTATTGCATATAAAAATATATTGCTATATTATGAATTCGTTGCAAATCTACATACACGAAGGAAAGGAAATTTACACTTATGGCAAAACAAAAATTTGACAGATCGAAACCACACGTTAACATTGGTACCATTGGTCACGTTGACCACGGCAAAACCACTTTGACAGCGGCTATCACAACTGTCTTAGCGAAAGCGGGCGGAGCAGTTGCTACCGAATACGATAAAATTGACTCAGCTCCTGAAGAGAAGGCACGTGGTATTACCATCAACGCCTCCCACATTGAATATCAAACTGTGAAGAGACACTACGCTCACGTCGACTGCCCAGGGCACGCTGACTACATTAAAAACATGATCACTGGAGCCGCCCAAATGGACGGAGCAATCCTCGTTGTTGCGGGAACCGATGGCGTTATGCCACAAACTCGCGAGCACATCTTACTTGCTCGTCAAGTTGGTGTTCCATCCGTTATTGTCTTTATTAACAAAACTGACCTTGTTGATGATCCAGAATTACTCGATTTAGTCGAAATGGATGTTCGTGAACTCTTAAATAGTTACGGCTTCCCTGGCGATGATACCCCAGTTATCCGTGGTTCAGCTCGCAAGGCTCTCGATGGAGATCCAGCCGAACAAAAGAACATTATAGCTCTTATGGATGCCGCTGACTCTTTCATCCCCGAACCAGTTCACGATAATGACAAATCATTCTTACTTGCTATCGAAGATGTCATGACCATTTCTGGTCGTGGTACCGTCGTTACCGGCCGTGTCGAACGCGGCAGAGCAAAATTAGGTGATGAAGTTGAAATCATTGGTATTCGCCCAACTCAAAAAACCGTTATTACTGGTCTTGAGTCATTCCGCAAAACCTGTGACTACGTTGAAGCTGGCGACAACGTTGGTGCTCTTTTAAGAGGTATCAACCGTGACCAAGTCCAACGTGGACAAGTTCTTGCTAAACCAGGAACTGTTACTCCTCACAGCAAATTCAAAGGTTCAATCTATGTTCTATCCAAAGAAGAAGGTGGACGTCATACAGCTTTCTTAAGCAACTACCGTCCTCAATTCTACTTCCGTACCACCGATGTCACTGGTATTATTACTCTTCCAGCTGGTGTCGACATGGTTATGCCTGGTGATAACGTTGAATTAACCATTGAACTTATTCACCCAATCGCTATGGAACAAGGAACCAAGTTTTCCATCCGTGAAGGTGGTCGTACTGTTGGTGCTGGATCTGTCAGCGAAATTATCAAATAATTTATTTGAACTAATTAATAAATGCTTTCTCTTCGGAGGAAGCATTTTTATTTAAATAAAAAAAGTTTTTTATGAAGGAAAAATCAAGTATATTAGTAGTATGTCAAAAACCGCTACTGCTGAAGAAAATGAGAATGTTATTGAAATAGCTCCGATCGGAAAAGGAAAACGCATCTTGCTTTTTTTTGCCGACTTTTTCTTATCTTTTCTCATATCATTTATTCTTTTTAATGTCGCGGTCACTCCTCTTGGATATTTGATTACCCAATACGATAAAAAAAGTGAAGTTTCTTCAACCTACGAAAATATGAAACTTGACATCCTCTATGGACGCGATCTTCTCTATTATCATGATGAAGATGATAAGTATTTATTCTCTTATAGCCTTAGTTTCACCTATGATGTCTTTCTATCCTATTTCTGTCTTGACAGCGAGACCTCCCCTAATATTAATTACCCAGAATATGGACATAAAAAGGCCAATGATGTCATTTGGACTTATTATCACAATATAAAAAGTGATGATTCTAAATATGTCTCTTCGTTTGAAAAATACAATCTCGATGAATATTTTGACAAAGTCGATAATCATTTTGTTCTAAAAGACATATACAAAGAAGAACTAACTCCATATTTTAATCCGACGAGCGATCTGTCCAAACAGGGAATGAATTACTATGATGAAATAGGCCAAAAATTATTCTTCAATTTATATGGTGAGGTCATAAGTGATATTGAACAAAATGACATAACCTACTCCGGGTCTGAGTTGTCATATAAAGATGCAGATATCTTTGTGCGTGAATTTGAAACCTTTTATCGCGACTTTTTTACCTATTCTTCTATTGTTGCTTATCTTATTGCATGGTTGGTTTACTTCTTTATAATTCCTTTTTTTAGAAAAAAGCATCAAACCGTTGGCATGTCTTTAATGAAAATCCAAAGATTGAATATTCATCGTTTGAAACTATATTCGAAAGTCGAATCCGCTCTTGGAAGTATTTATCCTTTATTTACTGGTGCTTCAATTTGTTTCTTCTTGCCCATGACAATTGTTGGATTGGCTTTCCCATTTTCCTTGCCTGTACTGATCTATGTGATAGTGATGTCACTTTTATTCCAAATTGTGTCTGTTATTTTCTTAATTTTTAATTCCTATAATCGAACAATCACCGATTGGTGTTCCCAAAGCGTCTGTGTCTCGAATGAAAATTTAGATGCTATATATAGCATAGAGGATTATAATAAAGGGCAATGATAAACGAAGAAATAAAGACAAATGAAATAAATCTGGAGTACTATACTCCACCTTTTTATCGTCGTGTATTAGCCAATGTCATCGATGTCCTTTTCTTTGTGCTCGCTTTTGTCGCGCTTTTCATTGGGGTGAGAGGAATCGTTACTTCAACTCTTGAATACAAAACCAACATTGTTGAAATGGCTCAGATTAAGGTTGATAGCTGTTTGTATATTCCTGACAGTCTCAACACTATAAACAAGATTTTGGCTTACATTAATGATGATGAAAAAGCGCTCCCGGAAGATATTAAAGAGGTCGTCGATATTGTCAGTGTTTTAAATGATACCAACCTCTTCGGAACCACCGCTCAATTCGATGCCTCTCAAGCCGCCATCGCTGGTTTCCACGCCTATTGCTTCGATGTGTGCACTCCTGAGAGTTACAATATCATTATCGCTGATTATGAGGATTTCATGCTGAGTGACGAACTTGTCGACAAAGATGGGATTCATTATTTCATTGAAGATGTCAATAATGGGATTGTCAAAAATCCCGCTTGCACTGAAAGAGATGCTGTTATTTATAAAAAAGGTTATGCCACCTATATTGATGAACATGCTCAAGGTTATTTAATTACCTCTGTCCCATCATATTACGATTATTCTCGTTACCTCAGCAACATGCTTATTTTCATTGAAATACCAATATCTTATTCCATCGCCGGATTACTCGTTTTTCTCTTGCCAGTTTTCATTTTCCGTAGGGGAAGAATGACATTCGGGAAAGCTATTTATCGAATCGGATCTGTTGATGCGAACTTCTTTTCGCCTAAAATCGGAAGAACTTTAGCGCGTTTTTCCATCTTTTATTTTGGTGAACTGATTCTATCTTTATTAACCTTTGGCGTTCCATTCATTATTTCTTTCTCTTTAATGGTCTTTAGCAAGAAAAAACAAGGTTTCCCTGATTATATGCTCGGAATTATGGAAGTTGACTGTTATCGCACCAAGATTTTTATGTCAAAAGAAGAAATTGCGCTCAAAGGTATTAACACACATTCCAAAGCAGTCGACTTCAAAGTTAGAGAAAAATTATAACTATTATATAGAACCTTTATTTTTTCTTGTTTTTTACATTTGCGCACATTTCGTCATCGTGTATAATAATTGTGGTCTTATGTTATACATTGGAGGACATTCAATACATGACAAAAAATAAAACAATGGGGCTTTTTGTTGCTTCGTTTTGTTTATCTGTCGCCATGGCACTACCAGTGACCTTGGCAGTCAGTAACTCTTCTCTACCTGTTTCAGCGGATTCCGTTGCAACGAGAGAGATTGGCAAACGAAGTAGTTGGGAGCCTAATGCCGCAGAAGTAGAGGTAGATACAAGCAAACTATCTGCTCTCACCATTTCTTCTTCAATTACTCCGTCGAGTCATTCTTTTACATTCACTTTTTCTACCGGTGGACAAGGATATTCGGATACGACATCTACTTACCTTGTTGCACCATCTGATGATGCTTACCAAGCAGTATATGAAGAGATTAATGGTATGACTACTGAAGAAAGAACTGCTCGTGATAAACTGAACTCTTTAGACGAAAATTTCGATGCAATTCCCAACTTTAATGCTTACATCTTTAATCTCACTCCTACCTTAGGAAAAGCAATTTTCTTGCCTAAATCAATCTATCGTAACCATCTTTTTGGCCTCACTCCAAGCAGCATTGGTGTCGGAGCCTATGATTTTTCTAAACTAGCTTTTACCGAACCAGTTAATTTAGCTCAAGATATTAACATTTATATCCCAAGCAACATTAACGATGTCTATGTGGATAGTTTCATTAATTTGGACACTTGTTCTTCTCGTGTTCATTTTTATGTTGAACTTTCTCAAGCTCAAGTCGAGGAACAATGGGATGCCGATTGGAACCATGGAGCATCAGTTGAATATGGATATTCCTATTCCGAACACGCCGCTACTGTTTCAGGCTTAAGAGGATCTGCCTTATCTCGTATTATGGAATATGAATATGACACAGAAGGAAACATTGTTGAACAAGTCACCGAAAACGTTGTTGTTGCTGGTGTGTATCTCGCTCGTGGTGGTGCTAGTCTTTTCGGAGATGAAAACGCCAACTTTTTCCTCGGATATTTCAAAGAAAGAAATGAATTACCTCTTTACTTAGAATACCAAGTCGAAATTTCTGGACAGCCAAACGAAACTCGTTATGAGCAATTCCTGCTCGCTAGTCAAGATTCCCTTTATAATTCAGTCGGTGCTAAGATTTCTAGTTATACAACCACAATGAGTATCGATATCAGAGTTTCCGCCGGTGAAACAGTTGATATCGACAGCCTAGTCATTCACAACATCTACGCTAAATCAAGTAATCCAAGCAAAATTGAACCAGATGAGAGCAAAGTATTTTACATTACTCCTCGCAATGTTTTTGCTCAATCCTATGAAATAAGCGATTTCCTTGATATTTCCTTCCAAGGAGTTTCCCATTTTATGGGCAACACTTCTGTGAGAGCAAACATTACCAAAGGAGATGCATCGATTTATCAAGGCCTTAATCCTAGTGGTTATCGATCAAACGAAGCTAACATACTTAGTGGTAAGTCTTACATTCGTTATCGCATCACTTCTCTTTCCCAATCACAATACCTAATTGGTTATGGAGACAACAAAGTCTCTCAATTCGCGGTAGATTCACCTATTAGCCAATATGTGCTATCTTCACAGGTAAATAAATTCTCCTATATCTTCAAAGATACAAATGTGGCCACTGATTTTGATGCCAAGTCTCTCAAGAGTCTTGCTTTCATCGGTTTTTATATCAGCATCGATGTTTATGGACAAAACGGTCCTCTCGCTCGTTCTAATGTCTCAACTAGATTTGGTTTCGTTGACATTATGCCTTATGGAGAAACAGCTAACCCATTTGATGCTAATAGTTTAATCCTTTGGTTGGCGGTCGGTTTCATTGCCATTTATCTACTCGTCAGCACTGGACTATTCTTCTTCTATAAAGAGAGATACAAAAACGATGAATTCCGTCGCTTAAAACCTAAGAAATATTTGCTTAAAGCAGCGTTGGGTTTATTTGGGTCACTCATTGTCATTGCGGCGTTCACCTTCACAATTTTGCGAGCAACGCTATTCGCCAATGCTATCGTGGTCTATAATCCAATCGATCCGTTTATTATTGTCTTCATGATTGCTTCTGTTCTTGTTATCGGATATTTCATCAAGTTCCTTGTCGTTCAAACAAGAGCTGGAAACCAACGCAGGAAGGCTCGCAAATTGAAATTAAATGAAGATGTCGCCGAAGACGGCACAAACTAAATATTAAGGAGTTAATAAAATGGAAATTAGAATTAAGGATTTAACAAAAATTTTCCCAGGTGACGCAAAGAAAAACATTCGCGACACGATTGCCGTTAAGGATTTAAACTTCACTGTACCTGATGGTAAACTAGTAGGCTTACTTGGTCCTTCTGGCTGTGGTAAATCAACCACTCTTTACATGATTTCAGGTCTCCATGTCCCCACTTCTGGTGAAGTATGGTTTGGCGATCAAGAGGTCACTAATCTTTCTCCTGAAAAAAGAGGAATCGGGCTTGTCTTCCAAAACTACGCTCTTTATCCTCACATGACAATTTATAAGAACATTGAGTTTCCTCTCACCAACTTACAGGTGGAAGTTCCACTCGTTACCTTCTTTGATTTCGTCATAATCTATCAATACCAAATGAAGAAAAACGATGTTGTTGAAGGAATTTTGACCAGTGCATCCACATTAGCGATGAAAATTGGTTTGAAAAAGAACAAATTCGCTTTTGAACAAACTGTTTCAGAAAGCGGTTTATTAACATTGACCGCCCGTTTTTTCAACATCGATCCCAATATCAAAAAATTGTTTGTTGAAAACTTCCCAAAAATTATCGATGCCAAACTAATTGAAGAAAGCGAAAGCCAAGCCAGTGAAGCTCTATTTGACAGCAGCTTCCGCGCTACTGTTGGTTTTATCAGCCCTCATCAAATCATTGATATGACATTTAAGGGGCTATTATCACAATTTAAAACCAGCCAAATGGATGAAGTTATCACCCTCGTAAAAAAGGCTATCAAACCATTTGGACAACCTGGCGAAGTAATCATTACTAACACCCAACACGGCTATGAAGTTATCGCCCGTGTTTATCGTTTACCCGCTCTCAAGATGGAAGCTTGCTTAGATGCCATTCGCGGTGTCACTGCTTTCAAAAACAATCATTCCGTTATCACAAACGTCGTCGATCATAATCTTGAAAAGGAAATCAAGAAATTCTTCAAAGTTAAAAAACTCGGAATCTCTGATTTCAAATTATATTTTGTTGAATCTGTTACCAAAATTTATTTCAAAATCAATCGTGTCTGTAAGGAAGACATTAAGCACATCGTCGATGAACTTACCGAAAAATACGAATTAAGAGATGTTCAACTCGATACCGTTCAAGCTATTGCGCATCGTCAATTAACTAAAGAAGAGAGACGCAATATCGTTTATGAAACCGCTAAACTAGTTCAGGTTGAGGACTATCTTCAAAGAAAACCCAGCCAACTCTCTGGCGGTCAACAACAACGTGTCGCTATCGCCCGTGCTCTTGTGAAAAAGCCAAGAGTTCTATTGCTCGACGAACCATTGAGTAACCTCGATGCTCGTTTGAGATTACAAACCCGTGAAGAAATTCGCCGCATTCAAAGAGAAACTGGCATTACCACTGTCTTCGTCACCCATGACCAAGAAGAAGCAATGTCAATTTCCGATCAAATCGTCGTTATGAAACTCGGCGAGATGCAACAAATCGACTCACCACAAGTTGTTTATAACAACCCATCAAATCTCTTTGTCGCCCAATTCCTTGGAACTCCTCCAATAAACGTTTTCCGAGGCGTCGTTGAAGGCAAAAAGGTCATGATTGGTGATGACTGCATTTTCGAAGCCCAAAAAGATATTGGGCACAAAGCTGTCTATGTCGCCATTCGTCCTGAAGGATTTGTCACTCCAAGCGATTCTGACACCAATTTATTCCATACCGATATTGAAATGGTTCAAGTTCTCGGCCGTGATGTCAGCTTAGTTGCTCATCGCCCAGAGTGTTTAAAGGACTCTTTCAAGATTATTATTTCTTCTGATGAAATCATCGAAGCGAAAAAGATCGCCCTCAAAGTAAAACCTTCCAAATTATTTATCTTTGATGCCGAAACCGAAGAAAGAATTTACGTTAAGTAGGTGATCATATGCTTGATAAAATAATTGAATTTTTCAAGAACCTAAGGAAACGAAAGGTTGCTCCTGGCGAAGAGGTAATTTCGGCTAACGATTCCTTATTTCTTGAACCGATTCCCGATATTCCGGAGGGATACAATGCGGAAAAGAAAACCATCGTACGTCTCGTCGGAAAGAAACGGGTAAAGAATCCTTACCAAGTTACTGGTATTGAAGATGTTGCTAGTAAGAATAACTGGAAGGCTTGGGTTTACCTTGCTCCAGTCGTCATTCTCATTAGCGTATTCCTCTTATATCCTTTAATTAATACTATCTTTATCTCGTTTGCTGATGGCTATAATTACGCCACCGGCCAATTTTCTGGCTTTACACTTGATAATTTCGGCATCATTTTCGGACTTGTCAAGGTCAATGGCGGGCAGGAAGTGAACTTCGTGAAATATGCGATTCCTAATACGCTAATTCTCACCTTCGTTACTGTCCCAATTGAAATCATTCTCGCCCTCATTATCTCGGTTTCTTTGAATGCCCTTAAATGGTTCCAAAAATTCATTCAAACCGTCTTTTTCCTTCCCTATGTCACTAACGCCGTGGCAGTTGGTCTAGTCTTCTCTGTTATCTTTGATAAACAAGGTATTATCAATTACGTCTTCAACAGTGACATCACTTGGATTTATGGTGCAAATCGTTGGGTAGCAATGATTCCACTAAGTATTTACATTATTTGGTCTGGAATGCCTTTCAAAATCCTCATCTTCTTGTCTGGATTACAAGGTATTGATAAGCAGTATTATCAAGCCGCCCAAATTGATGCTTGTCCGAAATGGAAAGTTCTCACCAAAATTACTTTCCCACTCTTATCGCCTCAAATTCTCTATATCATGATTACCAGCTTTATTGGTGCGTTTAAACAGTATGCCGCCGTTGTCTCTATGTTCGGTGGTCCGGGAACTCTCGGTAAAAACTCGGTTATTCCGGATATGGAAACTATCGTTTATTACGTCTACGACAACGTTGAAAAAGGATTTACTTCCCGCGCCGCTGCGGCTGGTGTGTTCCTCTTCATCGTCATTCTTGGTTTCACCTTCATCCAATTTGGTGTCAGCAAGAAGAGAGTTTATTATTAAGGAGGATATGGTATGACAGAACAAGTTTTACAGCCTATTAAATATGTCGATTTCCGACATGAAAATGTTCAGACCAATATCGTCCTCTCTTTGAAGGAAGCGGGAAAAACCGCTGATGCCATTCGCTCAACTGAAAAAGTTACTCGTATCATCAGCACAGTCCTTGTCTATCTCTTCATTCTCGTCTTAGCTCTCACCGTTTTATTTCCATTCTATTGGATGATTATTACATCATTAAAACAAAGAACAGAGATTGTATCTTCAGTTCAGACTTTCTTCCCTAATATCGTCATGTGGAGCAACTATGCCTATGTGTTCCAGGTATTTGATTTTACGACTTACATGGTTAATACTATTATTGTAGCTGCAGTTTCAACTGCGGGAACATTAATTACGACCATCTTTGCAGCTTTCGCCTTTGCACGATTGAACTTCAAAGGTAGAGAAGCCCTATTCATGATATTCCTCATGACCATGATGATTCCTGGTGAAATGATGGTTATCTCTAACTATCTAACAGTCAGCGCCTTCGGGTGGATTAAAGATCAAACCCTTATGGAAGCTTATGCCGCGATGATTGTTCCTTTCTGGATTAGTGTCTTCCACATCTATTTGTTAAGACAAAACTTCAAACAAATTCCCAATGAATTATATCTCGCTGCAAAAGTTGATGGAAAAAGCGACTGGTCTTACCTCTGGAAGGTCATGGTTCCACTTGCTGCTCCAACCTTAATTTCCATTGTTATCTTGAAATTCATGGGAACCTGGAACAGTTATATTTGGCCTCAATTAGTTACCAAACAAGATGAATTTAGACTCATCTCTAATGCTCTACGTGGATCGGCGTTTACTGATCCCGATACCGGCACAGTCGAATACGGTTTCCAAATGGCCGCTTCATTCTGTGTCACGGTGCCTTTATTCCTCCTCTTCGTGTTCTTCAGAAAATACATTATGAAGGGCGTCGGTAGAGCTGGTATTAAAGGATAATTACTTTGATTAACTAGCCGAGATGGCTAATTAATAGAAATTAAAAGGAGATTCTTTATGAAAAAAGAAAACTTACTAAAAGTTCTGCCCTTAGCAGCTATGGTAATTCTCACAGCTTGCGGAGGTGGCGGAGGTGATGATGAAGTGCTTGATACCACAATTACCTTCATGCACCGAAACGCTCAAGCTGCTTCTGAGTTGATCGATACCTTTATTGCTGATTTCAACAAAATTCCAGGCAATGAAAAAATCGAAGTCATCAATAAAAAGTACAGCGGAGACTACAACCAATTAAGAGATCAAGTTATCTCTGATATGGGAACTGGTGAATATCCAGACTTAGTTGAATGCTATCCTGACCATGTCGTTCGTTACATGGACTTCGGAAAAGCAGTCAACTTAGAGCCATACATCAACGATGAGATAAATGGTTGGTCAGAAGCCGATCTCGCTGATATGGTCCCTGCTTTTATGGAAGAAGGACAAATGTATCCAGTCGAGGGAACCTATTCCTTACCTCTATCTAAATCCACTGAAGCAATGTTCTATAATGAAACCGTTTTGTTTGCTTCTGGTCTCGGCGAAGCTCTTCACGCGATTGATGCCGAAGTGCCAACCGTTATCAATGCCGCCTATCTCAATAACTTAACTTGGGAACACTTTTTTGGACATCTCGCTCCAGCTCTTATGACTTATAATGATAGTTTACCAGCTGGTGAAAAAATCATCGACTCAACCAAAGAAAAATATGGTGTTATGGGATACGATTCTGATCCAAACTTCTTCATCACCTTATGTGAACAATATGGTTATGGATACACAGATGTCAATACTATAACTGGTAAAGGTGTCTTAAATTTCAATAATGAAAATGTCAGAAATCTTTTAAAGAACCTAAACACATACTCAAATAATAAGTACCTTGCCACTCAAGGAACTCTCAATGGTTACACCAACACTCTCTTCACTCAAAATGCGTTCTTATTCTCTATCGGTTCAACCGCTGGATACAAATATCAACAACAAAACTTTGCTGATCAAGTCGGTGTTGCTACTATTCCTCATGCCGAAAGTGGAACCTTAAAGATCATTAACCAAGGACCATCCGCCGCTGTTTTGTCTCACGCAGATAAAGACCGCGAATTAGCCGCTTGGAAATTCTATAAGTTCTTCGCTGAAAAGAGCCAAAACATCCGTTGGGCTACTGCCACTGGCTATCTCCCAGTGAGAAACTCAGTGTACACTGAAGAAGCTTACTTCGAATACTGTTCCGAAGAAGGCACAGCCGCCGCGTCAGTTGATAAATTAGCCGCTCGTACAGCCACTTATTGCACAACAATAACTGATCAATTGTACGCCAGCCCAACCTTCAAAGGTTCATCCACTGCTCGTGACCAGGTTGGTGCTTTAATGACCAACGTTCTGATTAAACCAACAGCTGAATGCACTGATGCATGGATTTTAGAACAATTCAACGCCGCTGTTTCAACAATTAGTCTTGCAATGTAATGGGGTTTCATACCCTGTCCAAATAGGAGGACAATTTATGAAAAAAATTATCAAAACAATTTGCCTTCTAGGGGCTAGCGCCATGAGCTTGGCGCTAGCTTCCTGTGGAGGTGTCGAAAGTGATAAAATCGTTATCGATTTTTGGCACACTTTTGGCGACAAAGCTGAGTCTTCACTTCAGACGCAAGTTGATAAATTCGAACAGAAAATAAAAACTGCAGAAGGAATTGATGTTGAAGTCAAACTTACCTACAAAGGTGGCTATTCCGATATGCCTCAAATGATTACAACAGCTATTGCTGGCGGAGATAGCCCAACCATCGCGGTTGCCTATCCCGACCACGTTGCTGATTATATCAAATTAGAGGGCAATGCTCCTGGAAAATATGTCGTCAATCTTCAAGATTTCATCGATAATCCAGAAACCAAGTTTGGTACTGAGGCATTTTTGGAAGATAATCAAAATATTGATGATTTTGTCGATGCCTTTATTGATGAAGGTCGTCACTATACTCGTGAGGGGATGTATTCTCTCCCTTATATGAAATCAACCGAAATTATGATTTATAACGATGACATCGTGAAAGCCGCTCTCCCTTTTTATAACGAAGTTTATTACGGTCCCGCTCATGATGGGGCGCAATTGTTAGAAGGTCAAGTCGCCGATTATCTCAACAACATTACTTGGGATGATCTAATGGATTATGCCCAAGTTATTAAAGATAATAAGGCTACTATTGCTCCACAACTTGATGTTCCTGTTCTTTACGATAGTGATAGCAACCTATTCATCACTAAACTTTTCCAAAACGGAGTTGGCTATTCATCTATTGATCCAACAACGAAAAAGGGCATTATCGATTTTGAAACCGGTGATAATCGCGCTCAGGCCGAAGCCCTTGTCGCTAAATGGAAACAAGAATATGATGATGGTTTATTGACCACTAAGGGTGTCAAAGGTGAATACGGTTCTAACTACTTCAAAAACGAAGAAACTGTCTTCACAATCGGCTCGTCTGGTGGTTCTGGATACACATTCCCAGAAGCCGGTTCATTTGAAGTTGGCATCGCAAGAGTCCCAACCGACGATGAATCCAATGCCGTTTATGTCACTCAAGGTCCAACCTTGACGATGCTCACTCATCCTCGATTCAGCGCGACAAAGGCTGCTCAACTTAAAAATTATGCTTGGAAGTTATTGAAATTTTTAACTTCTACCAATATTAATGTTGAAGTATCCTGTAATGGCTCTGAAGGCTATTTGCCAGTTCGAAAATCGAGTTACACAACTGAGATATTCTATGAATATATTGAAAATGGCGGAGATTACGCTCAAGTTGCTGTCACTGTTCAAGACGAGATTGCTGGTGCTTATCTTAACACTGCAGTTTTTCCTGGCAGTGCAACATTACGTACACAATGTGGTGGTATTGTTACCAATGTTCTAAAGCTTGGATCAAACGTTACTTCGACATTTAACAACGCGATTGCCGCCACCAAACTCGATATTGCCTAGACATATTTACGGAGAAAATGATATGAAACACAATTTGATCAAAACAATGATAATGTCACTTCTTGCCATCGCCACTTTTGGTGTGACAAGTTGTGGTCCTTCTTTCGTTGATTATGCCAATGATGGCTCTGTGAGATTAAACCTTCCATACGAAGGAAAAGATTTCTATACCGATGGAGTTGGACAAGTCACTTTAGCTCTTCACATCGATGGTGATACTACCCACTTTTATCCTGTTGTTACTACGACTAGCACTGATATCATTAAAGCACGTTACTTTGGTATCGATACCCCTGAATCGACTGGTCGTGTCCAAGAATGGGGTGCCACCGCCTCCGCATTCACTAAAGCCAAGATTAAAAACGCGAATGAAAACGGCACGATTGTCGTTTCTTCTGCTCAACACGCTTATGGTGTTCCGCTTCATGATTCGACCGGCGAACGTTATGTTTGCTTGGTTTGGATTAATGAAACAGTCAAAAATGCTCCTTCTGACTCTTTAGTTCTTCTGAATTTATTGATTGTTCAAGAAGGCCTAAGCTGGGTGAAAAACGTTCAAGATATGGAAGAATATTCTGACACTTTCTACGCCGCTCAACGACAAGCTGAAAAGTTTAAAATGTGTTTATTCTCTCTTGATCCTGAACCAGGATTTAACACAGGTGATTACGAGACTACTTCACTCCTCGATTTAAAAATTGAGGTTGAAAAGTCGATTCTCGATCCAGAATATGCCAACCCCTTCCACAATCAAAAAGTGAGAGTTACTGGCACTGTGGCAGGATTCTCCAATGGCACTATGTACCTCGTTGATTACTATTCTGAAGAGAATGGTGGTCGATACCCTGGAGGGGAATGGGCTGGAATTAACATATTTTGTGGCATGGGAGCCGTCTCATCCAAATACACTACTGTTAATACCTATTTGCAAATTTGTGCTCTCGCACTGAATAGTGAAACATTTGGTTTCCAATTAACGGGAGCGGAAGGCCACTTCCCTAACATTCCTTCACTTCGTCAACCAGACGATGCCCTCATCATTTATTCTGCGACTGAGAACGTTAATACAGAATATGATTTGCATTATTTTGAATACACCTCAAGCCAAATGAGCACACTTGCATCTAATAAAGGATTTGAATGTCTTTATAGTCCAGTCATTATTACCACTCCGGTCACTGTTAGTTCATTCTACATAAACCAGAAAGGTGATGAGATTACGCTTCGTTTCGCAGGCTGCTCATTCAGTGTTTACATCACTAATACTAGCTGGTGCAAATTCGACCCCTCTAAACCATCTAAAATTTGGAACACTGAGGAAGAATTCTTGGGTAAGTCTTTCATGGTCAGTGGCATTTACACATGGCATCGCACTAATAGTGGAAATCTCACTTTCCAAATTACCCCTAATTTGCTTTCAAGCATTACCTGGGTGGCAGAGTAGGAGGTATTGATATGTATTGTTACCATTGTGGTAAAAAAATTAATGAAAAAAAGATAGAAGCCAAAAAGTCTACTCTTAGCAAATACGCCGATGTTCAAATAGATGAAGAAGTAGAAATCTCTTATATTTGTCCACGATGCGGTCACGAGATCACCAAAGGCATGAGCCAAGAAAGTATTAAATCACTCTCTAGAGCCAGCCACGCTGAACTCCAACGCGGCCGCAATGATTTTGCTAGAGGAATGGCCAATAACATTTTGGGCCTCATCCTACTTATCACTTCTATTATCTTTCTACTCTTATCAAAAAAAGCGGACAATCAGTTTCAAATTACAATGAATGTCCCCGAGTTCTGGGTTTTCGTCGGACTCGCTATTGCTTCGGTTATCCTTTTAGGGTTAGGCGTCACCTTTACAACGATTGGTTTATCAAAAAAACTGATGTATGAAGCGCTCCTAAAAGATATAAAAAACGGGACTTTTGTACAATAAGTCCTAATTCCCTGTATGATTGGAAAGGAGGAATTTATGAATAAAAAAATACTTCCAATCTTAATTGCTGCTGGAATGCTTGTTCTTAGCGGTTGTGGAGAAGGCGGTCTAGGTTATGATGACGTAGATAGTCTTGCCATTTCCAATAAAACTGAAATTCAAGCGGCTTGGTTAGTTGGTGATTCTGATAGAACATTAACATTCACCACCGAACCTGAGATCAACGTTACAAATGAAATTAATAACGGACATCTCGTCGTTGCCTCCAGCAATGTTGCCGTCGCTAATGTCGTAGGCAGAGTTATTATGGCTCTTTCTGCTGGCACCGCTACTATTTCTGTCTCTTATGCCGAACACGTTTGGGATACTGTTGATGTGACCATTAGTCCTCGTCCAACCAACAAAGACAAATTTGGTACCGTTCACGAAGGTACTCTTGAAGACCCACTCGACAACGAAGACGCCATCACCGTTGGCAAATGGGCAAAAACCGAAGGTAATGGCAGCGACTTTACAACCACTGAAAAATTCTATATCTCTGGTGTTGTCGACTCCTTCTACCATGCCCCAGGTAGCAGAACTGATGGTCTTGTCTCTTGGTTCTTAAAACCTGCCGAAGGAAAAACTGAAAAATTCGAAGTCTACAAGTGTGCTAAGAATGAAGATGGTGATCCTCTCACTTGGGACGATATTTGGGCTGGTGGAACCGCTGTTGCTTATGGTGCAATCACCTTCTATGGCGATCAAATGGAAACCCCATCTGCTGTCTTTGTTTCATGCGAAGGCAATAAGCCCGAGCCACAAAAAATAATCCCTGCTACCGTCACTGAAGCTCTCGCCGTCGGCGCCGCTTTAGCTGATGGTAATTCAACTTACGATTTATACGCCGTTACTGGCTATGTCGTCAAGAAATCGGGATCTGACTTCTATATGGCTGAATTATCTACTGAAACAGTCGATGCAAACATGATCATGCTCTTTAACTACACTGATACTGCCGGCATCATGCTCAAAGGTGCAAAAGTCACTGCTACCATGTCCTTAAAGAATTATCATGGTGTCATTGAAAACTCCGGAACTCCAACCATCGTATTAATTACGGCTGGTGTTGCTTGGGATATTAGTTACACTGATGCTACTGTCGC
>CAYFSI010000002.1:0-9597 GCA_964345825.1 uncultured Staphylococcaceae bacterium
CCAGCGGAAGAACCAACCCCAGCCCCAGCCATCCTTCATTAATCACATTTAGGTGATTAAAAGACTAAGATTTAAAAGTCTTAGTGGGCCTGTTGAAAAGAAAGTGGATTTAAGTGGGGAACCATAAAAATCCTCACCAGGCTGTAAACTTAAAAGTGGAGACCTCTCGCGTGTTAATGCGAGGGGTCTTTTCTATCTCTAAGAATCAATAGAGCCCTCTTTCTAAATCTTTCAAAATTCTTATACCCATTCGCATCTTTTATGATCGTTTTTATTGAGTTATTGAGGCCTTCTGCGGGACCATTTGAATATCTTTTTCCCTCGATTGTTTTGACTGTTATTGCGTTAGCGATTTCCACCTTCCAAACTAGAAGGGTGTTAGCTACCCTCGTCAAGTCATCGTTTAATGATTTCTTCAGCTTAGTAGCGGTCAATTCGATGTGTTTAATCGCTTGTTCAAAGGTCCGACATCTCCAGTATTCATAGAAATCCTGAAGGCAGGAATAGGCATCCCAAAAAGGAGGATTTAGTTTTAAACATCTCTCCATCATCGACCAGGTTGTATACTCGAAATGTTCTTTTTTGGAATAGTATGGTTTGTGAGCTAGTTTTGAATCCAAATAGTGTTCAAAATAATCCCAGTGTTGTTTCATGAAATGTCTCTCGATATCACTTTCATCAGTGAACTGTTTATAAGTATTAACCCTGAGCTTTGACACCTCAACTTTTAATAATCGAATGACATGGAACATATCAGCGATGTGAATAGCGTCTTTGAAAAACTCCCTCTTTATCGTCGCGTATCCATCATATAGATCTGATATGAAATATTCCACTTCGCTTCTTTCTATGAAAGAATAGCTATAAAAATAACTTCTTAAATAATCAACCTGTCGATTTCTGATAATATCCGTGACAACTCTCTTATCGTGATCATAGATAATCGCAGCGTAACTCCCATCTTCAGTTTTAAAGCCAATCTCATCGATGCATAAGGCGATGGGGAGTTGACCCTTTCTAATATGAATAAAGTTTCGGTCAAAGATTTTGATGATATCGGATCTCGTCAGACGGTAAGCATCTCCGATTAAAGCGAACGATTTTTGCTTATAAAAATCTCTAACGATAAGCGTTTCGATTTGCTTGCTTATTTTGGAATATCTTTCAATCCCTTTAATTGTTGGAGTGTAGGTTTTCCCACATCCTTGACACTTGAATCTCACCTTTTTTATTCGGATTATTATCGGTCTTCCCTCATTGGCAGTGAAATTGGTTTCGGTCCACGAATAGTTGTTTATTTCAGCATCAACACATCCACATTTGGGGCATATTCGGACATCAGTTCTTTGCCTCAAGTTATAGATGATTGTTCCTTTATCAGATTCGAATGGTTCGATAACCTCGTTGACAAAATTGTCTGGGTCCAAACCAAACTGAAATAAAAATGTTTTAAGATATATAATGTCCTCCTTATTTTGATTACTCAACGCATCAATTATAACGAGGACTTTTTATTTTAAGAACTTGGTTAGGCTGTAAACAAAAAAGTGGACAAGGAAAATTATGCCCACTTTCTTTTCAACAGAACCGTTTAGTTCACAAATAGCTGAGGGTTTTTATTTTTAGAGAATGTATTCTTTTAAGCTTTCCCAACTTGGATGGGCGTTAATCACCTTTTCAAGAGCTTTATTAAATAGCACTCGCTCCAGTGGCTTTCGTTGCTCAGGGACGCGTTTAAACGATTTCTTGGACCGCTCCAAGGCTCTTAAACATTCAGATTTTGACTTATCGATGAGTCCTGATATCAATATATAGGTTCTAATTGCCCCCATCGATTGATCCGAAGATATTTCTCTTTTTTTTGACATCGATACTCTCTCATCACAAAACAGACGTGCTTCTTCAAGGGGTTTAGTTAATAGATTAATATAAATAAGTTGACTCTCAGCTGTAGCGACTATCTTACGAGCAGACTTTTTATCGTTAATAATATCGTTCAATATTTTTTCGGCTTCTTGGAATTTCTCTTCACTGAGAAGGAGATATGCTTTGTTAAGATTCATATCAGTGGAAAAATTAGTATCTTTCTCACCCTTAAATGCCTGTTCTTCTTGTTCTTTCGAAATCTGACCAGTAACCTCAGTAAAAAGTAATTGATTAAATGCTCGGCGATTTTTTCTTGAACCAACCAGACGAAGGCGATATCCATCAGTTAGTGAATCAAGGCGGAAAGGAACGATGTTATAAAATAAAATGGCCGCACCGGTAATTCCTACGGTCAAAATGAAATAGGCCATGTCAAAAGCGATAGTCCTTTCCTCTTGCGATGTAGTAATAAAGAGATAGACAAAGATTACAAGGATGATTTCCACTCCAAAGAAGAGCGAGCCAAAGAGCAAAAATGCGGTGGGGTTTGGTTCTTTCTTTGCGTGTTCTTTTGGCAGTATTTTGGTTTCTCCGGTTAAACCATCAAAATGAGAAAAATGAAATTTTCTTTTACCATCTTCCTTATAAAACGTAAAGCCAAGAATGTTTGTTGATACGATATTATATCTTCCTGCTTTGGCGCCCAAAACATGAGCGATTTCGAACATAATTCCGTTAAAAATTACCCCAGCAACAACTGCGGCGATAAAAAACAATACGTAAACAATCCAATTGGTCTCTTGAAAAACAAATGAATTATTTGCTTGAGGTCGAATAGCAAAGAAAAAATAGGCAGCCGCCCCGCCGAGGATAAGTAGCCAAACAAATAGCCCGGTAATATCTTCTTTTTTCATAGAAGTCCTTTCTAGATACAGCTCTTATAAATTTGACGAGCCGTTTCTTGATCAATTGGTTTTGTGTGATGGCCAACGATCCGTGTACCATCATTTGAAAACATTTTGACGAGCAGTTCAATATCAACTTTTTCAATTTTTAAATCTTTATATGATTTAGGCATTCCGAGAAATTTGAAATACTCTTCTATTATTGCCATACCTTTTTTAGCATTCGCAAGTCTGTCAGGCAAATGAGAATCCAAAACATTTCTCGCTAGTTGATCGAACTTATCAATGTCATATTTGAGATACTCTTTAGCCCAAGCAGGAAAAAGAACAGCGAGCCCCGCTGCATGAGCAACATGTGGGTATACACCACTCAATGCGTGTTCGAGTTGGTGAACAGGCATGGAATATTTCTTTCCGATACTTGTAATTCCATTATGTGACAAAGAAGAAGCCAACATCAATGTTGCACGAGCTTGATAATCTAAGGGGTTTTCCATTACAAGACGTCCAGCTTTGATAATCGTTCTTAATAGACCTTCAGCTAATCCATCAGCTACTTCATTGTTATCGGATGGAGATAAATATCTTTCAAGTGTATGCATAATAATATCGACTATTCCATATCCGGTTTGATCCTGATTGACAGAAAACGTTAATTCTGGATCTTCAATAGCAAAAACGGGTCGAACAAAATCAGAATTAAAACCAGCTTTATTTAATGTCTTATCATCTTGAATGACACAAGAGGTTGACATTTCGCTTCCAGCAGCTGATATGGTAAGGACAACTCCAATAGGCAAACCTTTTGTCGGTTTAGCGAGATGTCGATTAAAATCGAAACAATCTCCACTGTAATAATAACCTACTGATATTAATTTGGCGGTGTCAATAACGGAGCCTCCACCTATAGGTAAGAGAAAATCTGGTTTGAAACTACGAGCCATTTCAAGACCTTTATAAACAATTTTTAGGTTAGGGTTGGGCCGAACTCCTTCAAGAATTAAATACTCAATTTGATGTTTATTCAAAGATGCTAGAACAATATCCAGAAGTCCGCTTTTCTTCACGGAGGATTGCCCAATAATGACCAATACTTTTTTTGCATTTTTGGTATGAAGTATCTCTCCAGAAAGTTGTGCTTTACCTTTGCCAAAGTAGAGTTCAGTTTTCATTTCAAAATTAAAGTCAATCATGGTATTTTTTCCTCATTTTAGTGAAGTTACGTACGGCTTTTTTTAAATTGTCGTCCTCTTCAAAACAGAAACAAGTCATTAATCCTTCAAGGGATTTGCTCTTATAAGTAGAAAGGTAATAAACAATGGAATTCGAATAAGCAAGAGCATAGAAGCGAGTGATAATTTTTCGATCGTTCGGTTTAAGCTTTTTACTATCTGGTATCTCCTCGATAAAACGAAGAATATTTTGATAAGTTATATTGTAAATAAACTCTTGAAAAAGTTCTTTGCCCGCGGAAGACAATGTTGCATCGATAAAATTCTTGTTAGCGGTATAATATGAATAAATAATTTTAACCAACTTTTTGATATTTGTAGCCTCTTCAGCCTTGGGGATACTTTCATCTAGAAAGACGAGAGTTAAAAGATCATAAATGTCATGAAAATGATAGTAGAAAGTCTGACGATTAATTTTGCATCGTTTGGAAAGCATGGTCACTGAAATTGAGTCTAAAGGGACTTCCGCCATTAATGATTTCAATGTTTCCGCTAGACGATGTTCTGTTTTCATTTTAAAAGGGCATACTCCTGACTGATTTTCGCACCAAGAATTGCGTTATTAATAACTAAATGGATATTTGATTCAAGCGAATCTCCCCCAGTTAATTCGACGATTGTTTTTAACAAGAAAGGCGTTACTTCCTTTCCTTTTATGCCAAGTTTATCGGCTTCTAAAAGAGCCTTTTTAATCGCATCATCAATTACTTTGGCATCCATCGCATATTCTTCAGGAATTGGATTTGTAATTAATATTCCACCGGAAAGGTGATTGTGACGTTTATGATAGATGATTTCAGCAGCTTCTTTGTAGCTTGAAATTTCGTAATCAACACCTAAACCAGAATGTGGTGTGTAAAAAGCCGGTAATTCCTTGGTTTTAAAGCCAAGAACTGGAACACCCATTGTTTCCAAATATTCTAGAGTTAAGGGTAGATCAAGAATTGCTTTGGCCCCTGCACAGATGACAGTGACATCAGTCTTCGCTAATTCCTGCAAATCAGCAGATATATCCATGGTTGTTTCGGCGTTACGATGAACGCCTCCAATTCCACCTGTTACAAACACTTCTATGCCAGCCTGGTTGGCAATTATCATAGTGGCAGCAACGGTTGTCGCGGCCCACATTTTTTTAGCATAAACGACAGGTAGATCACGACGTGAAACTTTCACTATTCCTTTTCTTTTACCGAATTGTTCAATTTCATCAGGTGTCATTCCAACGACAGCAATTCCATCAATTATTCCAATAGTAGCAGGAATCGCTCCATTATCGCGAATTGTTTGTTCGACCTTTAAGGCAGTTTCAACGTTTTTTGGATAAGGCATTCCGTGAGAAATAATTGTGCTTTCTAAAGCAACAACAGGACGACCTTCTTTCAAAGCTTTTTTTACTTCGTCATTAATTTTAATCATTTTTCTTCGCTTCCTTCCACTGTTTTAAAAAATATACCGAAATAATATATATACTCGCTGAGAACAAAATTAGCAAGCCGGTTACAAAGTAATTCGTGCCCGACATTGATAAAAAATTAATATTCAAGATTGGATCAGTCGAAGAGGTGAGATAGGTGTAGAGCCCTGAGCCTATTAAACATAGAACCGCCACACTAGAAAGTACACTAAATACAATTTTACGATGTTTGTCAAAAGGATAACACACCCTAAATAACACCACAAAACTCATGATTGTGTAAATTAAGACGCACATGGTAGTGGCGATTGAAGAAGTTGACAAAAATTGACCATCAACATAATCAAACATAACTCCAGTAACAATTCCGTTAGCTTGTAAGATTAGAAACAAAAAGACTAAAACAACGGGAACAATTATTGAAATTGAAGCCGGAATTGCTTTTCGAAGGATATTTTTAATAAACGATCCTTCGATAGCTCCTTGGCTCTTTTGTAAGGATAAAAAGAAAGCGGGGATTCCAATGGAAAGAATCTCCCATATATACATATTATTTGTGGTGAATGGATATTGAATGTCTTTGTTTCGAAGGATAAGTGATGCGACTAGGAAAGCGACTGAGAAAAATACTGCAAAGCAGGTTTTAACAAGGAACAGAGAGGCTGTTCTCTGGAGATTGTTAATTACTCTTCTTCCTTCTCCGACCACATCAGGAAGGACAGAAAAATCTGAATCTAATAACACAATGTGAGAAACATTTTTCGCTGCATCTGTCCCAGAAGCCATTGCAATTGAGCAATCGGCGCGCTTTAGGGCTAGGATATCATTCACCCCATCACCTGTCATAGCCACAGTATTTTTATTTTCTTTTAAAGTTTCAATGATGGCTTCTTTTTGTTCAGGAGTCACACGACCAAACACTGTGTAATATAGCGCTACTTCTTTGACATTTTCAAGAGTCATATTTTCAAGAGAAATGTAATTCTCTGCTCCTTGAATGCCTGCTTGGCGAGCAATCTCGCTGGTGGTGGAAGCGCTGTCTCCAGAAATAACTTTGATCGCGACATTATTGTCTTTAAACCATCGGAAGGTTTGAGCGGCATTTGGGCGAATTTTATCTTGTAGAACAACGATGGCTAAAGGGGTGACCAACCCTGAGATATGTGAATTCTGTATCGGAGAGGAAGCTTCTCCTACCACAAGAACTCGGTATCCTAATGATGTGTATTCTTCAGCTTTAGATAAAACGCTTTTTTTGTTAATTAAATCCAAAAATTCTATGGCTCCTATTACATAGGTTTTGCCACCTTTGAATGATGCAGCCGAATATTTATTCTCGCTATTGAAAGGGATTGCGGTGTTAATTCCAGCTGACAAATCGTAAGAAAAGTGAGCTCGTAAAGCTTTTGCAGTCGCGTTATCATCCTTCGTCGCGATAAGAACATTTGAAATAATTTGAGCAATTTCATCTTTTTCTCTTCCACCAAGTGGAAAAAACGATTTAACGAGCATGGTTCCATCGGTAATTGTTCCAGTTTTGTCGATGCAAAGAACGTTTGTTCTAGCCAGCATTTCGACTGAATAAAAATCTTGAACTTGAGCCTTCTTTTTAGCTAGAGAAATGACTCCCACTGCTAAAGCCATAGACGTTAGAAGATAGAGTCCAGAAGGAATCATCGACACCATGGATCCGGAAATGTTATCAATCGAATTTTTGATAGATTCAGCAGAATCGAAATTTCCTAACAACCAATAGGTAAGGGCAGTCAAAGATCCAATGGCGATAACAAGAGTTCCAATGACAAGGAACAATCTTCTGAGAGACCGAAGAATTTGAGAAGGCGAGCGACGGAATTTATTAGCGGCCTGTTGAAGACCCTCAATGAAACTGTCTTTACCAATTTTGTCAACACGTGCATAAGCTTGTCCACTGACAACATACGAACCAGAATAAAGTAAGTCTCCCGGTTGTTTTACGATATCGTTCGATTCTCCAGTTAACATTGATTCATTAACAATTAAAGTTTGATTAAGCAAAATGCAATCAGCACAAATCTGAGAATCGCGAGAAAGATACATAATGTCGTCTAATACGACTCTTTTTGTATCAATTGTTTGTTTTTCTTTATCTCGAATTACGATGGCTCTTGGCTGGGTAAGTAAACGCAATTTGCCCATTAAGACACGAGCTTTTATATCTTGATATAAACCAATAAAAATATTAGGGATTAGAACACAAAGAAAGAACAAACCAGAATATGCCTCGGCCCAAATCATAAGCCCTGCAATTATGAAAAGGACAATATTGAAAAAACTGAAGACATTGTCAAAGATAATTTGAGTATAGCTTTTTCCGATAGCGGCTTTGGTTTTGTTGTCGAGCTTTTCTTTATAGCGGTTTGCGACTTGTAAAGAAGAAAGACCTTCTTCAATAGAAGGCGCAAAACGTTGAATATTTTCCTTTTTCGCGCATCGGTGAGATAACATACTTATACATATAATAAAAAAACTTGGAAATAAATCCAAGTTTAATCATCATAAATTTTATTTAAACAACGAAGTATTGTCGCGAATCTTCTACTTTTTTCAAGAGGAAATCACTGCTACCTTTTTCAATTTCAGTATAAAGATAGGTGGTATTGACAATCATTCCCTCGGCAATTTGAATATCGATTAAGTAAGTGACTTCTAAAATATCTTCATCAACAGTGACACGAGAAGATTTTGCCTCGTACAATACCTCAAAAGAAGTAAGGTTCCGAGAGGCCGTGAAAGAAACATCGAATCTATTGGCAGTTGAAAGAACTTCATTTTGTTCATCGACATACTTGATAGTGGCAATCAAATGATTTGAGATGTCGTTAGAATTGGTGAGGTTTGTTTTGGCATAATATTGGTAGTTGTCATATCCAGTTTGGGTATTTTGATCATATAGATCATTCAGATAGTCAAAAGATTCAACAAAGGACTCTCCATCAGTAGAAATTTGGAGCGAATACGTTCCTGTTGTATTAATGGAAGTGTGATCTAAAACATTTGGGTCAAGCTCGTTTGTTGTCCACTTCTCATCATGGATAGCAGAAGTCCCAGTTATCGAAAGAGTGTTGTTATCACGAGTAAAAGTATCAACGATTTGATAGTCAAAATCACCATCTCTTCGAGAATTGATGTCATTAGCATCACTAGAATCTGGATAAAGAATTTGGTTTCTCTGCGTGTGAATCACCTGGTTTGCATAAAAATCATTCGTTCCAATTAAGGATAAAAATGTAGCGAGAGTATGTTCGGAAATTGGTTGTTCATTGATGGTAAAAATTGTGTTCAAACCTTCTTGCAAGACAGTGCTATTTTCATAATTAAAAATTTCGATGTCAACAAAATCAGGACCATCGTAAACATAATCGTCTTTTGTTCCCCCGCACGAGGTGAGAAGGAATATGGCGATTAAGACTAATAATGGTTTCCTATTCATCTTTAATTTTCCTTTTCTTTTTAAAATAATCTTTTATGATATGAGAACACTCTTCGAGAAGAATTCCTCCAGTAACATCTGGGTGGTGATTAATTTTGTCGGCTTCGAGAACATTAATCGATGATCCTAGGGCCCCTCCTTTGGGGTCGGGGGCTCCAAAATATACATGGTTGATTCGTGATTGAATGATTGCACCTGAGCACATAATACATGGCTCAATTGTGACATATAAGTCGCATCCTTCAAGACGCCAACTTTTTAATTTTTTGCTCGCTTTTCTAATGGCGATAATCTCCGCATGGCCAGTTGGATCATTGCTTGTTTCGCGCAAATTGTGGCCACTAGCAATGATACGATTGTTCTTAACAATCACACAGCCGATAGGCACCTCATCGACGAGTACGCTCTTGCTCGCTTCTCTTAAAGCGAACCTCATATTTTTTTCTTCTATTGTCATTTTTAAAAACCACCGCACATGAATAAATAGCTTAAGGCTGCTACATTCCTGTCCTGACCTGGTTCGCAGATACTCATCGCGATGGCAAAGTCATTATAGCATAAGTCATTACTTATAATGAATACGAAGTAAATTTTTAGGCATGAAAAAAGACTGTTTGTGCAGTCTCTTTTAATGTGTTGAACACTATTTGATAGGTTTTAAAACCTTTATTCCACCCATGAATGGTTGGAGGACTTCCGGAATCTTAA
>CAYFSI010000002.1:9646-21845 GCA_964345825.1 uncultured Staphylococcaceae bacterium
GTATGAACATATCGAGTCTTATTTGTTTGTTTATCGCGGTAGCGCATCATGCCACGACGAGCTTGATAATCGCGAGCATTAGAAGCTGAGGAGACTTCTTTGTAGATATCAATGCTTGGAATGTAGACTTCGATGTCATAGGTGCGAGCCATGGAGTGAGAGATATCACCGGCCGCTAATTTGCTGACATGAAAATGTAAGCCTAATTTGCTAACAAGAGACATCGCTTTATTGACTAATTCTTCAAAAGCTTTATCGCTGTCCTCAGGTTTAGTATATTGAACCATTTCAACTTTGTTAAATTGGTAACCACGAATCATTCCTCTTTCCTCAGTGCGATATGAACCAGCTTCTCTGCGATAGCAAGGAGTATAACCAAAATATTTCTTTGGTAAATCTTCTTCCCTAAGAATTTCGTCGCGATGAAGATTGACTAAGCCAGTCTCAGCGGTTGGGAGTAAAAATTTCTTTGGCTCTACTCCGTCAAGCCAAAAGACATCTTCGCGGAATTTTGGAAATTGTCCCGCAACGAAACCAGATTGTTCATTTAATAGGTGTGGAAGTAGTATAAACTCATATCCATCTTTCAAATGCTCAGAGATGAAGAAATTTATGAGCGCCCATTCGAGCTGTGCACCAAGATTTGTGTAGATCCATGTTCCTCGTCCAGAAATCTTGCTAGCCCGATCGTAATCAACTAGCCCTAAAGAAGTGGCTAATTCAACATGGTCTTTAATCTTGAATGAGAAATTTGGTTTTTCGCCAAAAGCATGAACGACTCTATTGTTTTCTTTTCCACCGCCCACTAAATCATCATCAGGAAGGTTTGGTAAAGCAGACATAAAATCAAAAATTTTATTTTCCAATTCCTTCAATTCATTTTCTTTTTCCAGATTTTTAGTGGCGATTTCCTTTGCTTTTGCAAAAATTTTGCTAATATCTTCACCGGCTTTTTTGGCAGCAGGAACACTAGCAGACAATCTATTGATTTCAGCTTTGTTGTCTTCAACTAAATGAATGATACTCTTCTTTTGAGCATCCCATTCGAGCAATTCAGTAAAATCGGCATCCCACATTTTTTTCTTGAGAGCGTCTTTTACTTTCTCAGGATTTTCACGAATTAAATTAATATCTAACATGATCAATTCCTCCTAAGATTAATATCATATAATTTTTTTTGATAAATTGATTTGAGTCTCTCCCCAAAACTTTCTAAATTATGAAGGGAAATTTCTTGATAAGCTTTTTCAGTAGTAGGTTGCATTTTTCCTTCTAAAAAGCTTTTCACAATATCGGTTAATGTTTCCGAATACTCGGCAATATAAGCGGTTTCTTCATGAATTAACATTTTATCGCAAACGGCTTGCTTGCGGACGATGAGCTGACATTTTGCCGCCATGGCTTCTTCAATACTGATGATTCCGGCGGTTCGATATCCAGGAAACATGAAAATCTCGGCGTTTAG
The DNA here is from genome assembly GCA_964345825.1 of uncultured Staphylococcaceae bacterium. Classification (GTDB taxonomy): domain Bacteria; phylum Bacillota_I; class Bacilli_A; order RFN20; family CAG-826; genus JAAYDH01. The sequence goes on from CAYFSI010000002.1 coordinate 11,112, forward strand.
CAAAGCGCTCCGATATATATCCTCTGGAACTGTACTCTTGAACTTAACATTTTTTGGGGCTTGCTTAACCAATCTTTTCAATTTCATTCCGAATTTGAAAGCAGCGTCTTCACAACCAATGTAATAGAATATGGCTTCTGGGCACTTTTTCGCAGCGTTTATGAAAGCATTAATACCATCCATGTTGTTGGTGTATTCGCCCATTGCTACAACGAGCTTGCAATTTCTTTCTTCACCAAAATAACGATAGAAGAGATCTTTTTCGTCATCTCGTGAGAAATCAAAACGCGATAGATTAACTCCTGGTAATAAAATTTCAACTGGGGAAGTAACCCCATTTTCCGTGAGAAAATCTCTAGCGCTTTGGGTGGGAGCTAAAACAAGATTCATTTTATTCAGGAATTTTAAAGCTTTTGGTTTTAAAGTACTGGTTCTAATTCCATCTTTACTGTGATAATCGATGAATGAAGCGTTTGGATCATCTTCACAGCAAAGCGCTGAGCAAATGGTGAACACACCTCTTTCAAGAACGTCAGTTATCTTATTTTCCGGTTCAATATAAACATAGTGGGCAACATCAAATGAATCAGCAATGTTTGTGACATATTTGATATCGTTTAACTCTAAAGCTCCTCTAATATTTTTCCACAAACGAGCGGCTTCAAAATTAGGGGCTTTTTTGTTTAATTGAAATGGAACAAAAACTTTCATAGTTTATTCTTCAGATTGATTTTCGTTGTTTTCTTCAATTTCTGACTCGTCATCACATCCACAATCTTCAACATCATCCTCACGGGTGACAATAGCGATAGAAACGACTTTTTGACGGCCTTCTAAGTTCATGATTTTAACACCTTGAGTGTTTCTGCCAATGGTACGAATTTGATCAAGATGAGTGCGAATAACAATGCCAGCATTGGTGATAACCATTAGGTCTTCATCTCCGTTAACCGCACGAACAGCGACTAGTTTACCAATTTTGTCGGTGAGTTTTAATGTTGAAACACCTTTAGCGCCGCGTTTGGTTAAACGATAGATTTGATTGCCTTTTTCATCAACAACATCAGTCATTTTTCCGAAGCCTTTGTCGGTAAGGACAAGAATCTTATTGCCACCGAGTTCAGTAGTTACTCCAATGACTTTTTCGCCTTCGCTTAGATCAATTCCCTTAACACCAGAAGCACTTCTTCCCATGGGGCGAGTTTCCCCAGCATAGAAATTGACCATCTTTCCATTGGAAGCTGCAATGCCAACAATAGAGTTTTCTTCAATTTCACGCACATCAAGGAGCATGTCGTCTTCTCTTAATCCAATAGCGATTTTGCCATTTTGGCGAATGGATTCATACTCTTTAATAGGAGTTTTCTTAATCAAGCCTTGTTCAGTAAAGAACATTAAATAGCGGTCATCGCGATATTGATCGCAGGCGATGATGGCTTTGACAACTTCTCCCTTTTCAACATTAATGATGTTGATAACAGGGATTCCTTTGCCGGTCTTTTGATATTCTGGGATTTGATATCCTCTGACACGATAGACTTTGCCTAGCGAGGTAAAGAATAATAAATCAGTATGGGTTCTGGTGTAAACCATTAACTCGACAACATCATTTTGATTTAATGCGGTTCCACGCACTCCTCTTCCGCCACGGTTTTGAGCCTTGAAGGAATCAGCAGTGAGACGTTTGACATATCCACCACGAGAAAGAGTAATAACGATTTGCTCTTCAGGAATTAAATCCTCATCATCAATACTTGCAGCTTGATTGGAAATCTCAGTGCGGCGTTCATCGCCAAATTTTTCTTCGATTACTTTTAATTCTTTGAGAACTACTTCGACTTGGTTGTCCCGAGAAGAGAGAACACGATTGTATTCTTTAATGTTTAACTCAAGTTGCGCTCTTTCAGCTTGAAGTTTTTCCGTTTCAATGCCGGTTAAGCGACGCAAGTTCATACCTAAAATAGCTTGAACTTGTGGATCGCTAAATCCAAATTTCTCTTTAAGTTTGTCGCTAGCTTCTTCTGGAGTATCGCTGGCCTTGATTAAATCCACAATTTCATCGATATTATCATGGCATTTGATTAAACCAATCACTATGTGATCTCGAGCTTCATCTTTAGCAAGTAAGAAATTGGTGCGGCGTTTGATAACTTCGACTTGGAAATCCAAGTAGTGGCTCAACAATTCTTTCAATGAACAGATTTTTGGAGCGTTATCCACTAAGCAAAGATTAATAATTCCATAACTTGATTGAAGTTGAGTCATCTTGAAGAGTTGATTGAGCAAAACTTCAGGAATGATATCGCGTCTAACTTCAATAACCACACGGATACCATCTTTGTTTGATTCATCGCGAATATCGGTGATTCCATCAATAACTTTGTCTCGAGCAAGATTAGCGATGTTTTCAATCATTAAAGCTTTGTTAACGCCATAAGGAATTTCGGTAACAACAATTTGTTTTAAACCGCGGTCGCCACGATCTTCAATATAACATTTTGAACGAACAGCTATGCTGCCAGTTCCGGTTTCATATGCATCTCTGATTCCGCTTCTACCAAGGATGGTTGCACCAGTTGGGAAATCTGGACCTTTGATATGCTCCATTAACTCTTCAATAGTAATGTTTGGGTTATGAGCTAAAGCAATAACTCCATCAATTACCTCGCTTAAGTTGTGGGGAGGCATATTTGTGGCCATGCCAACAGCGATACCAGAAGAACCATTAACTAATAAATTAGGGAAACGAGATGGTAAAACAGTTGGCTCTTGGTCAACACCATCATAGTTGTCCATGAAATCGACTGTATTAGAGTTGATATCTCTAACCATTTCTAAGGCGAGCTTGGCCATGCGAGCCTCAGTGTATCGATAGGCGGCAGGTTCATCGCCGTCGATTGACCCAAAGTTACCATGTCCTTCGACAAGCATATATCTCATAGAGAATGGCTGAGCCAATCTAACAAGAGCTCCATAAATTGCAGAGTCACCATGAGGGTGATATTTACCCATGACATCACCAACGATACGGGCACATTTTTTGAATGGTTTATCGGGTGTTGTGCCAGTTTCATCTAGTGAATAGACGATACGACGATGGACGGGTTTCATACCATCGCGAACATCAGGAAGAGCACGAGCGACAATGACACTCATTGCGTAATCCAAAAAAGAAGTTTGAACTAGTTCAGCGGTACCAACATCAGTTAATCCAGGGACAATTCCCTCTTCGATTTTTTCAATTTCATCAGCAGAAAGGGTTTTTTCCTCAGGATTTTCTGATTTTTCAACTTTTTCTTCTGATTCAATTTTGTCTTCAAATAACATAACTAATTACTCCTTTTTTAAATATCAAGATTTTTCACGAATTTGGCGTTTTGGTGAATAAATTCCTTGCGAGGAGCAACGTCATCACCCATCAAATCAGTAAAGACTTGTTCGGCTTTAATCGCATCATCTAATGTGACACGAAGCATTTTGCGAGAGGTTGGATTCATGGTGGTATCCCAAAGCTGAATAGGGTCCATCTCTCCAAGACCTTTATAGCGTTGGAAAGGATACCCAGGTTTTAAATTAAGCGACTTTTTGAGCACATCTAGTTGTTCATCGTTATAAGCGTAATATTGCTTTCCGTGATACTCGACTTTGTAGAGAGGTGGCTGAGCAATATAAATATATCCGCTCTCAATCAAGGGTCTCATGAAACGATAGAAGAAAGTGAGCAGTAAAATTCTGATGTGGCTTCCATCTACATCAGCATCGGTCATGATGACGACTTTGTGATAGCGAACTTTACTCACATCGAACTCAGGATCAATTCCTCCTCCGATGGCAGTAATCATATTTCCAATTTCAGCATTGGCAAAAATACGCTTTATCTGAGCTTTTTCAACGTTTAATATTTTTCCACGAAGTGGAAGAATGGCTTGAGTTTCACGGTTTCTTCCGTTTTTAGCGGAACCACCAGCGGAATTACCTTCAACGATATAAAGTTCACACTTGGTCGGATCTTTGCTTGAGCAGTCAGCTAATTTGCCAGGAAGGGTGGTTAATTCCAAAGCGCCTTTACGGCGGATTTCTTCACGGGCTTTTCTAGCTGCCATACGAGCGTTAGCGGCCATGAGTATTTTTTCAGCAATCGTGCGAGCTAATTTTGGATTCTCAAGCAGGAATCTATTGAGTTGCTCTCCGACAACTTGAGAAACAATTTTTCTGACTTCGGAGTTGCCAAGCTTAGTTTTGGTCTGGCCTTCAAATTGAGGATTAGGGTGTTTGACAGAAATAACTGCCGTTAAACCTTCGACGATGTCTTCGTATGTGAAATCATCTTCTCCCTCTTTGAGGAATTTATAATCATGAGCATAGTTATTGACAACTCTTCTCAATGCATCTCTAAAACCAGTTTCGTGCATACCACCTTCATGCGTATGGACGTTATTACAGAATGAATAGACATTTGAGGCGTAGCCATCATCATATTGCATTGCGACTTCGACATAGGTGTGAGCGGTGTGACCACTTGGCAAAGTAACTGGAACGCTTCCTTCGCAATATATAACTTCATCAAAAAGTTTGATTTTATGGTTGTTGATGAAAAGAACATATTCTTTAATTCCACCTTTATAGCAGAAGGTGTTATGAACAGCGGGAGTAACGCGTAAATCCGAAACATTCATGCGAATGCCTCTATTTAGATAGGCAACTTGTCTCATCCGATCGCGAATGGTATCGTAGCTAAATTCTGTGGTATCGGTAAAGATAGTGGTATCAGGTTTAAAAGTAACCGTAGTGCCGGTTTCATCAATGGGGCAGGTTCCGATTTGCTGTAAATGTTGGACAACGTGTCCGCCATTTTCAAATTTAATGAAATAAATCCCGCCATCTTTTTTAACAGTGACTTCACACCATTCAGAAAGAGCGTTAACAACGGAGGCACCAACACCATGAAGACCACCAGACACTTTATATCCACCGCCTTCACCAAATTTTCCTCCAGCGTGGAGGATCGTGTAAACGGTTTCAACACCAGATAAACCACTCTTTGTCACAACATCAACAGGGATGCCACGTCCGTTATCGATGACGGTAATGGTGTTTCCTGGGTTGATCGAAATATTGACTTCGTTACAGTATCCGGCGAGGGCTTCATCGATTGAGTTATCGACAATTTCCCAGACTAAGTGATGTAATCCAGCTGTAGAAGTCGTACCAATGTACATACCCGGTCTTTTTCTTACCGCTTCTAGCCCTTCCAGGACTTGAATGTTAGTAGCAGTATATTTCTTATCAGCTTTTTCAAGTTCGGCTTCCTGAGCGTTCATTTGTGAAATCTCGATTTTTGGCTCGGGATCTGGTTGAGGATTAGAGGGAGTTTCCACCTCTTCTTTGATTACCTCTTTTTTTTCATCTTCCATTGAGAAGACCTCCTTGTTTTTTTGGTTTTAGTTGGTATTGGTTTGCACCATCTACCTGTAGTTGAGTAGCGGTAATAAACACTTGCTCAAGTTTTTTTAGAAATACAATTAATCGACGACTGTGATGCTCATCTAATTCAGACATCACATCATCGAGAACCACGACAGGACGTTTATCTTTGTCTTCAATGATGAAGTAAGGACTGAGTTTTAAGGCGAGGGCAATAATTCTGTTTTCTCCCTGGGATCCAAATTCGGCAATATCGCGTCCGTTTAGGTTGACCGAGAAATCTTCGCGATGAATTCCGATAGATGTTACCTTTCGGCGAATATCGTTACTTTCCGCCCCTTTGAATGCTTTGAATGCTTCTTTATTGAAGTCAGGACCATATTCAACAAATGGTTTGTAAATTATTTCAACCTTGTTCTTCATGCCCGTAAGCGTGCGCGTAATCTTTATAAGGATATCATTGATATCCTTAATGTACATTTGCCGATAGGAGATAATCGGTCCGGATAACTTGATCAGCATTTCAGTGGTGGTATCAAGGAGGGTTTTATTAATATCATTGCTTTTTAGAATGTCGTTTCTTTGGCGAAGCACCTTTTCATATCGCGAAATGTATTCGAGATACGGATTGCTTTTTTTCGATATCGATATGTCAATAAAACTTCTCCTTACTTTGGGTGGCCCACTAAAGAGATTAACATCTCTAGGCTCAAACAGTACGACATTCATAGATTTGGAAAGGTCGGAAATTCGCGAGACGGGTTTGTTATTGATGAAAACTTTTCTTCCTTCCTTGCTTATGAGAATGCGAATTTTTCGAAGTTTACTACCTTCCGAGATAACCGCCGAAACTTCCGCCTCTTCATTTCCCTTTAAAACCAAGTTCTCATTCTCTGTGTTTTTGAAACTTCGAGCCAATGATAGATAGTAAATTGCCTCCATCACATTAGTTTTGCCTACTCCGTTTGGGCCGGTAAGAACATTGATATTTGGTTCAAAATTAAAAGAAAGGAAATCGTGATTGCGAAAGTTCTTCAAAGTTAACAGTTTGACAATCATTTCGCCCTGATGACAAATGAGGTGTTTAAGACTTGAATTTTATCCCCGGTATATAATTTACGTCCGCGGCGATTTTCTTTTTCATCGTTGACATAAACAACGTTGTCAGCTAAAAAAAGTTTGGCCATTCCGCCAGTCGAAATAACGCCAGAGATTTTAAGGAGAATCTGGAGAGTAATGTACTCTTCGCCAGCTCTTAAAGTAATTGTTTTTTCACCCATAAATAACCTTATGCATACATTATACACGACGCGTAAGAAAAAGGGAATAAATTATTCCCTTGATTTACTAATGATGGAGAGTGGCTAAATTTGCTTAATAAGTGCGTACTGGAGTGACAATTTGAATAACTGAGTCATCAGAAGCATTGCGCACGACGAACGGCTTCATTTCGCCAACAAATTCAAACGTCACATCTTCACAAGCGAGAGCTCTAATTGCGGATAGAACGAAGTCGCTGTTAAAGGAAATTCGGAGGTTTTGTCCTTCGAATTTATAGGTCTCTAATTTTTCAACCGCGGATCCAACTTGGGAACTCTTGGCTGAAATCTCAACACCAAATTCTGACATACTTAAATCGACAACATTTTCTCTATCAATTGATAAAACGGTTGTACGATCAATGGCCTTTGCCAGTTCAGAAGCGTTAACTTCCAAAGAATAATTAAAACTCCTTGGAATAATGTTTTTAGTATTTGGGTAATCTCCGGCAACCAAACGAGAAGCAATGACGGTTTGAGCAAGGGTAAATAAGGCTTTTTTATCGCTAAAAGCGATGTTGACAGAAGCGATGTTTTCCATCAAACGATCAACTTCAATCATCATCTTGGCAGGGACGTTGGCGATAAATCTAGTATCTCCACCAATTTTAACCACTTTACGAGCCATACGGGCTGAGTCGGTGGTGGTGGCCACGAGGTTTCCGTTATCCGCTTCAAGATTCATGGCAGTGAGAATTGGTCTTTGTTCTTTGATTGAGGCAGCAAACGCTGTTTGATTGACCAGAGAACTAAGGACATCTTTGCTTAATTTTATTTCTGTGCCAGTTGGTTCCAAGTCAATGTCGGGATATTCTTCAGGACGGACGCAGTTCAATCTTGATTCGAAATGATTGTCACTAATTACAGCGATGGTTGAGTCGATAACATCCAGTGTCAATTCTTCCCCATCCATCTTTCTTACTATTTCGGTAATAATACGGCAGTTAATTAATGTTGCACCTTCTTTATAATTTCTAATTATTTCTTTGGTCTCTACTTTATAGGGAATGAAAGTTCTGATTGTTAAATCGTAGTTAGATCCTGTAATAAACAATCCTCTCTCGTCCAACTCTATTTTGAGATTTGCTAAAACAGCTACAGCTACTTTATTTGCAACCGCTCTTGAGGCGATGCTTAACCCTTTAAGGAATTCTTCTCGATTGATGGTAAATTTCATAATTTTCCTTTCTTTATTATTATATTAGTAATAGTAAGGCTTGTGAATTTGGTGGATAAGTGATGTTCTCATCTATTTTTTAGATACTTTCTCATTCTATCACACAATATTTCGGTTTTATATTTTATTTTCAATAAAGTGTTATTTCTTCACTCGTTTCTGAAGCTCCTCAATAGCGCTTTTTAAATCGCTGTCGGTTTTCAACCCTTTATCCACCTTTTGGATGGCTGACATAACGGTGGTATGATCTTTGCCTCCAAACATATCGCCAATTTTCTTGAGAGGGATATCCAAGTTTATCCTGATAAGGTACATAGCGATGTGTCTAGCTAAGGCAATTTGTCCAGTTCTAATTCTTCCGGTTAATTGAGAGGGAGTTAAGTTGTAATAGTCAGAAACAACATTGATTATTTTTTGTTCATTAAGAGTAGAAGAGAGTGACTTTCCACCCGTTAGAGATTGAACTGCTTCCATGGCGACATCCATCGAAATCTTATCGGTTTGTTTCAGCGAAACCACGTAAAATATTAACCTATTTAGTGCACCTTCAAGTTCACGAACGTTCTTTGAGAATTTATCGGCGAAGAAGTAGAGAACTGCGTCATCAAATCTCTGTAAATCTAAACCGTTGGCTTCAATCTTTTTTCTTAATATCTCCACACAAGTATTTTGGTCAGGTTCATTTATTTTCATGACTAAGCCTTTACAAAAGCGAGTCACCAAGCGATCTTCAAGACCATTTAATTCGTTTGGCTGCTTATCAGAGGTAATCACTACTTGTTTTGAATTATCGATCATCTTGTTATATATGGCAAAAAACATCTCCTGAGTTCTAACCTTATTAGCGAGCATTTGAACATCATCCAAGAGGAGAACATCAATTGAGCTGAAGAAGTCCTTTAATGATTCGGCTTCTTTTTCTCCTTTGACGTACCTAATGTATTCTTCGACAAAATCGCTAGTGGAGATATAGAGTATTTTATAGTTTGTTCGCGCGTTCTTTATATAATTTCCGATCGCGTGTAATAAATGAGTTTTTCCAAGCCCAGAGTTTGAATAAATGAAAAGAGGTTGAGCCAATGTTTTACCGGGGTTTGATGCCACGAAAAGAGAGGCTTGGGACGCTTCTCGATTAAACGAACCAACCACAAAGTTATCAAAAGTAAGCTTTGGATTAAGAGTCGCTTCTTGAAAATACTGCTGTTTTTTGGCTTGAATTTGCTTTTCAGCACTCTTTTGGACCTCATTTTCCAAGACAAAATCGAGTTTGAAATTCGATTCGGTGATTTCTGAGACAACATCTTCAACCAAATCATAGTATTTTTGCTTAATCAAAGCGGCGGCAAGAGAGGAATTGACAACAACAATAATTGTGTCTCCATGGATTTCGTTGATATAACTTCCCGCGAAGAAAGAATCAAACAATTGTTTTTCGCCAAGCCGCTCCTCAATCCTTTTTAAAGACCGATCCCATAACTGAGTGATTTCTGAAATTGAATTAATCATATTAAAGTACTCTTATTTCTGCCAAACATTATAGAACAATCCACCGACATTTAATATTGGAAAGAATGAGTTTCTATTTTTTCCACATTTCAAAAACCTAATAACTTTGATTATAGGGTGTTTTCCACCAAATTCACAAAATGCGTATGTGGACAAATTGTGGAAAAGTTATTTTGGTGTTGTGGAATGAGGTGAGATTGTGTTTGAGTTATAATTGTCATAACACTAATATAGTATAACTATAATTACAGTCGTTTTTCTTGTCTTTTTTGTAGTATAAAAAAATGTGGAAAACTAAATTTCTTTAACTTTTTTTGACTTTTTAGTGAATATTTTTTTATCAGAAGAAGCAAGCCAAACACCTAAAACCATGAGAATAAGCGCGACGTAATACCACCAAGGAGGAGACTCATGGAAAATAGCAAAAGATATTAGTACTGAAAGGAAAGGAGATAAAGAAAAGAAGGCGCTAGTGCGGGGCGCACCATTAAGCCGTTGCGCATATATATAAAAGCACAAACTTATTCCATAGCAAAATACGCCTACGCCAAGGATAGCAAAGAAAGAATTTATTTGAGTTATTTGTTCATTTAGTCTTACGCCAATCATCAAGCAAATAATACACGTAATCGCGCCTTCAATTATAATCGAGACTATTGGGTCCTTGTTAGATATTTGTCTCATGAAATTGTTTCCAAAACCCCAACACAATGGAGCGATTAAAACCAAAAGAGCTCCGGTAGAAAATTTAAAATTAGTTAGATCATCACTCGACAAAAGAATGCAGGCAATGAAAACTACAACAATGCCAACCCACAGCCGAGAGGATATTTTTTGCTTAAATATAAATAGAGCGACCAAAGAGGTAATGACTATTTCAAAATTGCTGAGAAGGGCAGCATTAGAAGCTGATATTAATTTAAGACCCAGCATACTGAACGCAACTCCGATTGCGTTCAATGCGGCGATAGCAAAAACAAAGGGAAAATCACTTTTATCAAGAGGTTTTTCTCTTACTTTTGGTTTAAAAATTTTACGAAAAATGAAAAATATTCCAGCACAAAGAGCGGCACCCAAGTACAAAAGTCCGCCAGAAATAACTGGACCTATTGTATTGCTGTTCAACAACAATTTAGAAATTGGTGTGTTAATAGATGAGCAAACCGCAGCAATAATTGCGAAAATGATGCCGACCCTAGCGCCTTTGTTCATGGGCAAAGTATAGCATAGACCTTCATACGCGTATACGCATTTCGTTGACATTTATCTATAAATGCCCATATACTTTCTAATGCTACGTAAAATCGG
>CAYFSI010000002.1:21855-66550 GCA_964345825.1 uncultured Staphylococcaceae bacterium
CTTATCAACCAAGCAAACTTCAGCATAAACGCAGAGCTGGATTTCGCGCAAGGATGAAGTCAGTAGGTGGCCGCAGCGCTATTGCTCGTCGTAGAGCAAAAGGCAGAAAATCCCTTTCTGCATAGTCGAGGGTAAATGAAAGTTGTTAATAGAATAAAAGCTAATAAGCAATTTGCTTTAACCATTCACAACGGACACGCTAAGAGCAATCGATCATACGTTGTGCATTTTGCACCGAACAACCTGCCTTATATGAGGGTTGGGATCTCTGTCTCTTCCAAAGTTGGAAACGCTGTTGTCCGTAACCGAATCAAACGACAAGTTAGAGCAATGTCTGACAGCATGTTTGACTATAACAAAGCGTCAATCGACCTAGTTATTGTAGTTAAAAAAAATTATCTTGATAACGACTACCAAACCAACAAATCACTCTTAAGTGAATTAGTACTTGTACAGATTGGAAAAAACGAATGAAAAAAAGTTTAAAATTTGGTTTAAGCGGTCTTGCACTTGCTGCGGGCGTTTTAATTTTAACTAGTTGTACTGCTTCATTCTGCTCGGTAACGGATAAAGCCCACATCTTATATCTTTTTGATTATGGTGTGTCATCTTATTCAACAACCAGCAACGCTGGAGACCCAGATACAATTACAGTTGATATAGATGGCGTTCCCTATGAGACTAATCTTCTGGTTACAGCTAGTTTTGATGAAGTAAACGCCAAATACATTAACAAAATCAATACGGCAGCCGAAGAAGCTTTTGTTCGGACTCCTTCGCTGAGTTATTTCGAAGCATTTGATCAAGTTGTTTTGAACAAAACGATTGAAAAAGCTATCGCAGACGATGATCCATTGATTGGAACAGAAATTGTTTTTGATAACGTTTCAAAAGAAATAACATTCCAAGATGCTGGGTCACTACTATGCCCAGCCGACCAATACGATGATTATTCAAACAACAAAGGATTGCTCGACAAATATGGATATATAAAATATGAAGACTCTATCAACAGCAAAAAAGCATTATGGACAAACTGGGATCTTTATAACCAGGAAGTTCGCTCTTCATTAAGTAACATTGATGAATCTGCAACAAATGACTATGTTTCATTTTACAAAACTAAAATGAATAGTTATATCTCTTCATATCGCTCTTGTTTAGCAATTACAACGGGTGATTACGGAACCTATGGCGTTCATTCTTTACCAGCTGAAATTCAGGCAAAGCCATGGACTAGTTGGAAGGGATTGCTCGAATTCTTATTTGTTTGGCCAATCGCTGCTTTAATCGATTTTCTTGCTTCGGCATTTGCCGCAGTGGGCACTGGATGGGCATCAGTTTTATCAATTTTGATTGTTACAGTCATTGTTAGAACTTTGATGTTGTTTGTTACGTTTAAACAACAAAAATCGACAGCCGTTATGAATCGTTTGCAACCTGATGTCGCTAAGATTCAGGCTAAATATCCTAATGCCAATACCAATAAAATGGATAGGCAAAGGCTCAGCGAAGAGACAGCTAGGCTTTATAAGAAGAATAAAATTAATCCATTAACTTCTATTCTCGTCATGTTAATTCAATTTCCTGTGTTTATCTGTGTGTGGGGCGCTATGCAAAGCGCGGCTATTCTCTCATCTGGTCAATTATTAGGATTAAGACTTAGTGACTCAATTAGCGCCACAATGTTTAACGCCGCTTCTTGGACTACCGCTGGAGGAATGGGCGGATTAACAGCCACGATTCTCTTTGTATTAATGGCGGCCGCTCAAGCGGTTTCCATGCTCTTACCAAGATGGTTACAAAAGAAAAAGGGAAAGAATATTCCTAAATTAAGCAAAAACCCATCTCAAGCCAGCACTGATAACAAGATGAAGTGGTTCACTTATATTATGCTGGCCATGATTATTTTCATGGGATTCTCACTCGCATCAGGCATGGGCGCCTATTGGCTATTTGGCGCCGTGTACTCTATCGTTCAGTCATTAGTCACTCATTTAATTACTGAGCGAAAGGCTAAAAAAAGAAGGTAAATGAAATGAAAGAATATCAAGGAAAAACCGCAGAAGAAGCTTTAAGCAATGCTGCAGAAGAACTAAATATACCTGTCGATCAATTAATATATATTGTCAGCGACAAGAAAAAAGGTCTATTCTCAAAAAAAATAGTTGTCGAAGTGTATCAAATTGCTGATGTTATTAAATACGCTGAGGATTATATTCTCGAGGTAGTGGATAACTTAGAAATTGAATCAGCAGTCCAGTCAGTTTATGACAATGACATCATTCGCATCACGGTTGATTCTACCCACAATCCGGTCTTAATTGGAAAGAACGGCAAAACGCTCCAAGCGTTAAATGAATTAACGAAATTGGCAGTCTCAAACCACTTTCATAAAAGGTTTAGAATCTTGCTAGATATTAATGGATATAAAGATAGCAAATATATTAGATTATCCCGCATTGCTCGTAGAGCTGCACACGATGTGCAAAACACCCATGAGACCTACACCTTTGATCCGATGCCAGCAGACGAAAGAAGAGTGGTTCACAACGCTTGTACTGGATTATCAAACATCCGAACTGAATCTATAGGTGAAGGAACACATCGACAAGTCCAAATCATTTATGTTGATTAGTATTAAGCGCCCATAGGGTGCTTTTTACACTCTGAAAGGTATTTATGTTTGAAACAATTGTTGCGCTGGCTACACCGCCACTTAAATCAGCTTTAGCCATCATTCGATTGTCTGGTGATGATTGTTTTGAAATTGTTTCAAAAATGTTTACTAAAAACATAAAAAACATCAAAGAAAAAACTATATTGTACGGAACCATCATAGATGGAGAAGAAAATGTAGACCAAGTAATTTTGTTGGTTTATAAAGGCCCAAAAAGCTTTACCGGTGAAGATTCGGTAGAAGTTATTTGTCATGGCTCAATGCTGATTGTTAATCAGATCATTACTCTTTCTTTAAAACATGGTGCTCGTTTGGCGATGCATGGAGAATTTTCTTCAAGAGCATTTTTCCACAACAAAATTGATCTTATCCAGGCTGAATCAATCAATGATGTCATCAACGCGACCACTCAGGAAGCGAAGAAACTTTCTCTTCTTTCATTAGAAGGGGAAGTAACTCAAATTGTTCAACCTATTAAGTCAAAAATCGCGGACATATTATCCCTTATTGAAGTTAATATCGATTTTCCGGAATATGAAGATATTGAGGTTGCCAACAAAGATAAAGTCATCGGATATGTCGACAGCATTAATGAAAATATTAATAAATTGATATCGGATGGTCGAAAAGCAAAGATTATTAAAGATGGAATCAAAGTAGCAATTGTTGGTAAGCCAAACGTTGGAAAATCTTCCCTTTTAAACGCTTTAATTGGCGAAGAAAAAGCAATAGTCACTGATGTTGCGGGAACGACTAGAGACATCGTTGAAGGCGATGTGAACCTTAAAGGTGTTGTGCTACACCTTTTAGACACCGCTGGTATACGCGATTCGCGAGATGTGGTTGAATCAATCGGCGTTGAAAAAGCCAAAGCATCAATTAAAAAAGCCGAACTAGTAATAGTGGTTCTCGACGCAAGTGAAAAGGAAGATATTGAAGATCGAACTATCTTGAAAATTACTGAAGGGATTAACAGAATTATTGTTTATAACAAAAGCGATAAAAAAATTGTTAATCAAGGTAGCGGCCTTTATATTTCTGCTCTTAAAAAAGACATTAATCCTTTAGTAGATGAAATCTATCAGATGCTAGACCTCGATGATCAAGCTTTCGAACAGCCCGCGCTCAATAACGCACGTCAAATAGGGTTGCTAGAAAGAGCAAAGGAATCTTTGCAAAAAGCTAAAGAAGATGCCATAAATGATTTGCCAATTGATTTGGTTGCTGTCTCCATAAGAGATGCATACGAGTCGGTTTTAGAGATATTGGGAGAAACGAATCAAGTGGATATTTCTAAAGAAATATTCGCGAGATTTTGTGTTGGAAAATAATATGATTTTTGACACCCATTGTCACTTAAACGATGACGCTTTATTTTCTTCTATTGATGAGATTCTTAAAGAAGCAAAAAAGGTTGGCGTCAATAAATTATTGGTAGTTGGATGGGATAAAAGCAGTTCAATTAAAGCAGTCCACTTGGCTGAGAAATACCCTGAAATCTATGCCGCGATTGGCTTTCATCCAAGCAATGTTTTTGATGTAACTGAAAACGATTATAAAGAAGTCATGTCATATATTTCTCATCCAAAGGTAGTCGCAGTTGGAGAAATTGGCCTTGATTATCATTGGAACAAGAAAAATGAGGAAAAAAACATTCAAAAAGAATTTTTCATTCGGCAAATAAAAACAGCAAACGAAAACAACAAGCCTGTAACGATACATAATAGAGATGCTTTTGAAGATTGTTTGAATATTCTTAAAGAAAACAAACCTCAAATGGGAGGGGTAATGCATTGTTATTCTGGAAGTCTCGAATCTTTACCTGAAGTACTAAATCTAGGACTTTTAATTGGTTTGGGTGGAACATTAACCTTCACTAACGCAAAAAAAATTAAACAAGTATGCGAAGAAACTCCTCTTGAAAAAATTGTTGTCGAAACTGATTCCCCATATCTATCACCTCATCCGCTAAGAGGAACAACTAATGTCCCAAAAAACATCGCGCTTGTAGTTGATGAGATTGCAAAGTTAAAAAAAATATCAAAAAAACACATTATTGATGTTTTGTATGATAACTCTTGCAAGATGTTTCACGTGTAAAAAAATATGTTCTATTTTGACGGAATTATTGTTTTAGAAGGAAAAACGGATGTGGCATTTTTGTCGTCTTTCATAGACTCTGAATTCGTGATAACAAATGGATATCAATTACCCAACGCGGAAATGAGATATTTGGAGGCTGTTTCTAGTACAAAGCGAATATTAATAATGACTGATCCTGATGAGGCAGGTGAGACGATTCGTTCCAGGATCAATATTCCAGGATCTATAAATATCTACGTTGAAAAGAAATTTAATTTAAAAAAGAAAAAACACGGCATTGCTGAATGTAATAAAAACGAAATAATCCGTGTTTTAAAGAGATATTTATCGGAAAAGTCAGAAAAAGCCACCCAAGTCACTGTTTCATTTTTATGCAGTATTGGTTTAAACAATAAATATAATAGGACCATTTTTGCAAAAAAAGTCCCAGTTGGAATTGTAAATATGAAGAAACTTGCCGAGCGTTTAAATACCCTGAATTATACGATAGAGGATATACTGAAAATAAATGGAGAATTCTATGTTGATAAATAGATCAAATATTTTTGAAATCACCAATAAATTGAATTTGAAACCCGATAAAGATTATGGACAAAACTTTTTAGTCGAATCCGAAATTGCTTCACGCATTGTGGACAGACTAGAAATTAATGAAAAGGATAAAATATTGGAGATTGGCCCAGGATTAGGATCTCTTACTCATTTCATATCCCTCAAAGGCTCTCCCTGTGATGCTGTGGACATTGATTTTAGAATGATTAAATTTTTAGAAGAAATATATGGTGATTCTCTTATAATTAACTTGGTAAATAATGATATTAGAAAAGTTGATATTTCAACCTATTCTAAAATAATTGGTAATCTACCCTACAATATTACAACTGAACTAATAACATTTTTGTTACTTATGGGAAAGTCGTGTCAAAAATTAGTTTTGATGTGCCAAGCAGAGGCATTTTCTCGGTTCTCTGCTTCTAGCGGAAGGGATTACGGAGCCGTTTCTGTCCTTGTTCATTTACTTGGCGAATCAAAAAAACTTTTTGTAGTAAAGGCTGGTTCTTTTTATCCTGCTCCAAAGTGCGAATCAATAGTCTTTGAAATTCAATTAAATGGAAAAATTGATCGAGATGATTGTTACAGCACTTATTTTTTAGCGAAGCAACTTTTTTTAAATCGAAGAAAAACTATTCTAAATAATCTTTCTACCTTGCTAAAAGATAAACCTCTAGCCGAAAAAATTTGTAGTGATTGCGGCATCCTAACAACGTTTAGACCTGAACAACTAACCCCATTTCAATATCTAACCATCTATAAAACAATCAAACAAAATGGTACAATTAAGAAGGAATAGTTAATTATCATTAAATTAATTAAAATGTGTTGATGAACAAAGGTGTAATAATTATAATTATTTGAATTTATGAAAGATTTAGTTATACGAAGTTTTGCAAAAATAAATATCTGCTTGAACGTATTAAACCGCAGGGAAGATGGGTTCCATGATTTAGATATGGTAATGGTACCAATTGAACTCCATGACTCCCTCCTAATGAGTGAAGTTAAAAACACCGATAATAATTTTGTTACCATTGATGATTTTTCTGGGGTTAGAGTTCGTCACAACATTGCATCATCTGCACTGAACTTGATGCAGACTAAATATGGAATTAAGAAAAAATTTCGTGTTGTTATTCACAAAGTTATTCCTATGCAAGCCGGATTCGGGGGCGGTTCTTCAAACGCCGCTTTCGTTCTAAAAGGCGTCGATAAGCTTCTCAATTTGAAAATTCCAACAAATGAACTAATTGAACTTGCAAAGCAACTTGGTTCAGATGTTCCATTTTTTATTCCATGTAAACCAGCAAGATGTCATGGAACTGGCGGAGAATTTGAACCAATAACAATTAAAAACAATTATTACGTTTTAATAGTCAAGCCTGAACAAGGGTGTTCAACTCAAGACGTTTTCGAAGCTTCAGACAGAATGAATTTGGTTACAGGAAATGTCGAGAATGTTGTTAAAGCTTTAGCTGAGGGAGATGATAAACTTTTAGCCTCATCTATTGTAAACTCTTTGGAGGAGCCAGCGGCGACTCTAATTCCTGAAATTAAAGTAATCAAACAAAAGTTGATAAAATTGGGGCTTGATATTGTCACGATGACAGGTTCTGGAAGCGCAGTTATTGCGTTAAGCACAAACCTTTCTTTGATTAAGAACATTGCAAGAAAACTCGAGGATGATTACATCGTCGAAATAACTAAAATACTGAAATAGGGGGATTAGATTATGAGCCATTATGCTATTGTGTTAGCTGCTGGAAAAGGAACGAGGATGAAATCTCGTGATCCTGAGCATTCCAAAGTATCTTATCCAATTTTAGGGAAAGCCCTTGTAAATTATGTCATTGATGCTATCTCGCCAGTTGGAATGAAAGAAATCATTGTTGTGGTTGGTTTCGGTGGTGAAGCGACCAAAAAATTAGTCGAAGATCGCGCAAAAGTGGTTTGGCAAAAAGATTTGGTTGGAACGGGCAATGCTGTTTTACAAGCAAAAGAATTGTTGAAAGATAAAGATGGTTCGACATTAGTTATATGCGGGGATACACCTCTCGTCACCACAGAAACTATCGAAAATATTTTTAAAGTGCATGAAAAGATTAATAACCATCTCACTATCGTCACTGCTGTTTTGGAAAAACCAAATGGCTATGGGCGAATCATTCGCGACCCAAAAAGCAATTATGTTTTGGCTATTAAAGAAGACAAAGATTGTTCTGAATATGAAAAGGATATTCATGAAGTAAATGCTGGTCTATACATCTTTGATAACAAGGTTTTGTTTGAATATATTGACCAAGTTACCGCTGACAATTCGCAACGCGAATATTATTTGACTGATTTAGTCGGTATCTTTAAAAGAAACAACAAAAAAGTTGGAGCGTATGTTGTCGAGGATGCGGTGGAAATGTTTGGAATAAATGATCGAGTTCAACTCGCTTATGCAGGGAAAGTGATTAGGAAAAGATTAAATCACAAACTCATGATGTCTGGCGTATCTATGGAAGATCCTGATTCCACTTATATTTCTCCAGACGTTGAAATTGGAAAAGACACAGTCATTCTTCCGAATACAACAATATTTGGAAAATGTAAAATTGGCGAAGCCAACACAATTGGACCAAATACCTTTTTAGATACTGTTGAAATTGGTAACGATAATGCTATTGAATCTTCTTGGATTTCGGATTCGAAAATCGGAAATTACAATGAGATTGGCCCATTTGCTAAAATGAGAACTGGAACAATTATTGCCAACCATTGCAGGGTCGGCAATTTTGTTGAACTTAAAAACGTTGTGTTAAAAGATGGAGTGAAAGCCGCCCATCTTACCTATTTAGGTGATAGCCAAATTGGCGAAAAAACAAATGTTGGCTGTGGAACAATTACCGCCAATTATGATGGTTTTAATAAAATGCGTTGTGAAATTGGAAAGAATGTCTTTTTAGGTAGTGGAACAATCTTAGTCGCTCCATTAAAAGTTGAAGACTCATCTTTTACTGCTGCTGGCTCGACTATTACAAAAGATGTTAAAACAGACTCACTTGTCATAGCGAGAGCTCGACAGGTTGAAATTGAGCACGGCTATACAACTTTTATGAATAAAGCAAAAGCCAAAAAAGAGGATTCGAAAAAATAATGCTCATTATTGATTCTTTTGGTCACAATATCTTTCTCGATAAGGAACTTGTTGGATATATTGGAAAGAATGAGCTTTTCATAAGAGGAAAAAAATTTGCTTCTATTACCGATGATGGAATAATGTCCATTCTTAATCGTGAGATAGGATATGTGGATGATGATAGTTCTATTATCATTAATGGTAAAGAAGTTGGGTATATTGATGGAGATAATAATTTTGTTTTCTTCAAATTGCCAATCAAAAACGATTAAAATAGTAAAGAATTACGGGGGTTTTATAAGATGAACGCAATTGGAATCGACATTGGCGGCACATTCATTAAAGGCGCGGTTGTTACTCCAAAAGGTGACATTTTGGATTTTTTTACGTTACCTGTTGAAAGCGGAGAAACTCCAGAAGAAACGATTAACAAATTGATTATTCAAATAAAAAAAATAAATTATCCCAATATCAATGGTGTGGGAATTGGCTGTCCTGGAACAGTTGACTCTGATACTGGAGTAGTTGATTTCGCTCCTAACATCGGGTGGACCGATGTTCACATAAAAGAGATGATTGAAAAAGCCATTAATCTTCCAGTTCATGTGACAAATGATGCTAATGCTGCTGCCTCTGGCGAAGCAACATTTGGTGTAGGAAAACAATTTCACAATATTATTGTTTTAACTCTTGGAACAGGTGTTGGTAGCGGACTTGTTTTAGATGGCAAGTTATTCGAAGGCAATGAAGGCAAAGGAGCCGAAATTGGTCACATGGTTATTGAAATTGATGGTAGACCATGTGGATGTGGAAGACATGGCTGTCTTGAAACATATGCTTCCGCCTCTGCGCTTGTGTTAGATACGAAAAAGCAAATGAAGCAGCATCCTGATTCACTAATGTGGAAAGGCATTTCATCTATTGATGAAGTTGATGCGAAAGTAGCATTTTCAGCTGCGAAAATTGGCGATCGCTATGCTCAAGAGGTTGTTCGAAATTATATTCACTATTTAGGTGAAGGAATTCTAAACCTTTGTAATATTTTTAGACCTGATGCGATTATCTTATGCGGCGGTGTCTCAAAGGAGGGTAGTTATTTAACCTCTCGTTTGAAAAATTATTGCGAAGAAAGGTCTTATGGATTCCCTCGTTCTCCGGTTGTTGAAATCTTGGTTGGAAAGCTTGGATATAACGCTGGTGTTGTCGGAGCGGCCTCATTATTCTTCAAACAATAATCTGATTGCATATTTGATAAAAAAGCTCAAGAACGGATGTCTTGAGCTTTTATTATATTTTGCTTCAGCAATTATTTCTTTCTTGGAAAGAGAATTGCGGCTTGAGCAGCGGCCAAGCGAGCAACTGGGACACGGAATGGGGAACAAGAGACATAATCTAATCCAGCTTTGTGATAGAACTCGATGGATTTTGGATCGCCTCCAGTTTCACCACAGACTCCGATGTGGAGACTTGGTCTAGTTGCACGACCGAGTTTGACTGACATTTCAATTAATTTGCCAACACCATTTTGGTCAAGAGTCTTAAATGGATCCTCTTCGAAAATTTTATTGGAATAGTAGTGAGGTAAGAATTTGCCGGCATCATCACGGGAGAAACCGAATGTCATTTGAGTTAAGTCATTTGTCCCAAATGAGAAGAATTCTGCTTCTTTAGCAATTTCATCAGATAAGAGAGCGGCTCGTGGAATTTCAATCATCGTTCCAACATGATAATGCATGTTTAAACCGGACTTAGCAATGAGATCATCAGCAACTTCGGTAACGACGTTCTTAACGAATTTTAATTCTCTTTCATCGAGAACAAGAGGAATCATGATTTCTGGAGTAACTAGTTTTCCAGTCTTCTTACTGACACTGATAGCGGCCTTAATGATGGCTCTGGTTTGCATTCTACCGATTTCTGGATATGTGACATCCAAACGGCATCCACGATGGCCCATCATTGGGTTAGTTTCATGCAAATCAGCAATTCTATCTTTAATCTGTTGTACTGATTTACCAGTAACAACTGCTAATTCTTCAATCAGAGCTGGTTCTTGTGGTAAGAATTCGTGTAGAGGTGGGTCTAATAAACGAATTGTAACGTTGAATTCGCCCATGGTTTCGAATAAACCTTCGAAATCATCTTGTTGCATGTGTTCGATTTCAGCAAGAGCGGCTTCGCGTTCTTCGAGTGTATCAGCCAGAATCATTTTTCTCATAGAGAAGATTCTGTCTTTAGCGAAGAACATATGCTCAGTACGGCAGAGACCGATACCTTCAGCGCCAAAAGCTTTAGCTTGTTTTGCATCACGAGGAGTATCAGCGTTTGTTCTTACATTTAGTTCACGATATTGATCAACCCAGCCCATTAATCTTCCAAAGTGTCCAGAAGTTAAGTCTGGTGCGACAGTCTTAATAGCACCAACGTAGACATTACCAGTATTTCCATCTAAGGATAAAATATCCTTATCAGTGAAAACTTGCTTGCCGATAGTGAGAGTTCTCTTTTCTTCGTTGATAACTGCAGCAGAGCAGCCGCTAATGCAGCACTTGCCCATACCACGAGCAACGACAGCTGCGTGAGAGGTCATACCACCGCGGGCGGTGAGAATACCTTGAGAAGCGACCATTCCGACGATATCTTCAGGTGAAGTTTCGGCGCGAACGAGAATTACTTTTTCGCCAGCGAGATGTCTTTTTTCCGCTTCTTCAGCAGTAAATGCAATAGCGCCAGTTCCAGCACCTGGTCCAGCAGCTAGTCCAGCAGCGATTGGTTTGATTTTTGCGAGAGCATCCTTATCAAAACCTGGAAGCAATAATTTGTCGAAGGAGCCAGCATCAATGCGAGTGACTGCTTCTTTTTCATTAATTAAGCCTTCGTCAACGAGATCACAGGCGATCTTCAACGCAGCGGCTGGAGTTCTTTTGCCATTACGAGTTTGTAAGAAGTATAAAACGCCTTCTTCAACCGTGAATTCCATGTCTTGCATGTCACGATAATGCTTTTCCATGATTTTGATAGTTTTAACAAACTCTTCATAGACTTTCGGCATCCTCGCTTTTAATTCATCAATGTGTAATGGAGTGCGAATACCAGCAACAACGTCTTCACCTTGAGCATTTGGTAAGTATTCAGCAGAGATGACATTTTCACCAGTACCTGGGTTGCGAGAGAAAGCAACGCCAGTACCGGAAGTGTCACCTTTGTTTCCGAACACCATTGATTGAACGTTAACAGCAGTGCCCCATGAGTATGGGATATTGTTCATCATACGATAAACGTTTGCTCTTGGATTGTCCCAACTTCTAAAAACCGCGGATACAGCTTCTAATAACTGCACTTTTGGATCAGTTGGGAAATCTGTACCGAAGATGTTTTTATAGTAAGCCTTGTATTTGGCAACTAATTCTTTCAACTGTTCGGTTGTAACTTCAGTGTCGAGTTTGTAACCATGTTTTGCTTTTAAATCATGCAACATTTTGTCCATTGCATCACGTGGATGCCCTTTAGCAATGTTTGTGAACATTAAGATGAAACGACGATAAGAGTCCATTGCGAATCTTTCATTGCCTGTTTCTTTTGCCAAAGTAGCGGCAGTGGTATCATTTAAACCTAAGTTTAAGATGGTGTCCATCATGCCAGGCATACTTGCTCTTGCACCAGAACGAACAGAAACTAATAGTGGGTTGTGTTCCCCACCAAAAGTTTTTCCTGTTTTCTTTTCAATGCCCTTGATTGATTCAAAAATTGCTTTGACGACATATTCAGGCAATTTTTTGCCATTTTCATAAAATAATGCACATACTTCAGTAGAAATAGTAAAACCTTCTGGAATACGAACACCAATATGTGTCATTTCTGCAAGGCCGGCGCCTTTTCCACCAAGAATTTCTTTACCTAAACCGTAAGCTTCTTCAAAGGCGTAAACATATTTTTTTTCAGCCATAATTTTCCTCCTATAGGTCTGAACGTGTAGTGCTTTGCACCACACCAGCGATACAATACTAGCACACAGCGTTATGGAAATGCCATAAAATTGCTTAGTTTTTAAATTTTCGCGCATAATGTATGTACAAGTATGCTATTGTTTTGACAAGCAAAGAAAGATTTTGTGAGGAATACCTATGTTAAAAAACCCATTGATTCTAAGCATTGATTTTGGGACTCAGTCGCTTCGGACATCCCTAATTAACAAAAAAGGTGACATTGTTGCCATAGTTAAAAAACCTTATAACCCTGTTTATGTTTCTTTAGAAAAAGGCTTTGCTGAGCAGGATCCTGATTTTTATTACGACTATTTGATTATTTGCCTAAAAAAATTAACTTCAGAAAACAAAGAAAAACTAGGCCAAATCATTGGCTCTACAATAACAACATTTAGAGATTCTTCCGTTCAACTTGATCAAAATTACAAACCAATTAGAAAATGTATTCTTTGGCTTGATCAGCGAATGGCAAGGGCTGATGAAAAACTGCCATGGTTACATCGTGTTGCATTTTGGCTTGTCGGAATGAAAAATACCATTGATTTAAATAGAAGACGAACAATTGCTCATTGGCTAAAAGAAAACGAACCAGAGACATGGGCTAAGACTGTAAAGTATGTAAATATTTCTACATATTTAACCTATAAACTTACTGGTAAATTGTGCGATTCAGCCGCAGCAATGACTGGTCATTATCCTATAAATTTCCGAAAGAAAGAATGGTACAAAGAAGGCCATTTGAAGGCTCGAATTTTTGGAATTCCATCTCGAATGCTATGCGATTTGAAACAACCTGGTGAAAAAATTGGCACAATTCTTGATTCATTAGCGGATGAATGTGGTTTACCAAAAGGAATTATTGTTATTGCGACTGGATCTGATAAGGCTTGTGAGACTGTTGGACTAGGAGCGTTATCGCGTGATGTTGGAGCGATTTCTTATGGAACTGCATCTACTATAGAAGTATCAAATACTCGTTATTTTGAGCCACAAAAATTCCTTCCTTCTTATCCAGCCGCCATCCCTAGTTATTACAATATGGAAGTGCAAGTTTACCGAGGATATTGGATGCTAACTTGGTTTAGTAAAGAATTTGCTTCCGAGTTAGTCGATGAAGCCAAAATTCAAAGTTTGGCGGTTGAAGAATTATTAAACGCAAAATTATGCGAAATTTCTCCTGGCTCGGATGGCTTAGTTCTCCAACCATATTGGGGGCCCAGCCTTTCTCGACCTCTGTCAAAGGGTTCGATTGTTGGCTTCTCAGAAGTTCACACACGTGAGCACCTCTATAGAGCTATTTTAGAAGGAATTGCCTATGCCTTGAGAGAAGGACTAGAAGAAATAGAAAAATCTCAACATCACAAGATTTCCACCCTCATGATTTCTGGTGGTGGATCACAAAGTTCTGCCATCTGTCAAATTACTGCTGACATATTTGGCTTACCAGTTTCGAGAGTGCAAACTTTTGAAACAACATCTTTAGGCTCTGCCATCTGTTGTTTTACTGCATTGGGAGAGTTTTCTTCATTTGAAGAAGCAACCAAAGAAATGTCACATAAGACCAACACCTATATTCCTGATCCAAAAGCGCATCAACAATATGAATATCTTTATAAGAAAGTATATTTGAAGCTGTATCCGCAATTAAAAAATATTCACAAAGATTTGTATCATTTTGGGAAAAAATACCGATGAATAAAAATAAAAGAAACCGCCGCAAAAGACCAAGATATCTAACTGGCGAAGATATCGATATGTTCCGAGAAAAAAAGAAGGAAAACAATTCTGACAACCAAGAATCGATTTGTGACAAAAATATCGATGGTGCCTAATTCAATTATTTGCAATTAAGCAATAGAATGATGCTCTATAGATAGTGAAAATAAATATACATAGCATATCTTTATGTGTAAAATTAAAATATGGCGAGAAACATTCCGCGTTTATCATATTATGACTCTAGATGGAAAAACTTTTTTTCTAATGAAAAAGCAATTCTGTTGTCCTTAATTCCAAAAAATATTAATGTTTACATTAATCATGTTGGTTCAACAGCAGTTAATGGGCTTGTCGCCCGTCCAATTATAGATATAGTGGTGGGTATTGAAAATCCTTTGGACATCTTTACTATTAAGGACATCCTTTTGTTTAATAAATATATTTTTTTCACGCAATACTCAAATCTTAATAACCTCGTTTTTTACAAGAATGGAAATGACGGAAATGAATTCATCATTCATTTGGCAAAATACAATGGGCCAACCTATCGCAAGATGGTAAAAATGGTGAAGATTCTTTCTGAAAATCCCAATTTAGCAAAACAATACGCAGACTATAAAACCCAGCTTATCAACGCGAAAAGTGACATGAAAACATATAATGAAGAAAAGCAAAAATTCATTAGTCAAAATTTGAATTGAGTTTATTGTCCGCACCTCAAGAAAAAATAAAACAGTTTTTGATAGAGAAGTAAAATGTTTTTTAATGGCTTAATTTCCAAAATATTAATATAATTAATAACATGAATGGATTATTTATTGTAAATCAAGAAGTTGGACACAACGCCCACAAAATCGCTCGCTTATCGGAAGAGTTTAAAAAAGCTTCTGTCAATATCGAAGTTTTTATAAACAATGGAACACTTGGATCAATAAAAGACAACAATGTCAAAATTAACCTTCCTAAAGCCGATTTTGTCATTTACATGGATAAGGACATCTACTTGGCTCGCCTTTTAGAAAAAGCAGGATATCGTCTCTTTAATAAAGCTGACTTCATAAAGCTCTGTGATGACAAGATGCTGACTTTCATCGCGTGCGCCAATCACGACATTCGCATGCCGACCACAATATCTGGTCCGTTGGTTTATTATGGATTAAAAGAATCCCACCTTTCGTTTTTGAAAAATGTTGAGGATGAACTTGGATATCCAATGGTTGTTAAAAAAGTGTATGGCTCATTAGGAGAAGGCGTTTATCTTGTTAAAAATCATGATGAATTGTCGAAACTTTACGCAGAGATTTGCCGTAATCCCATTGTGTTTCAAAAATACATCTCTTCTTCGGCCGGAAAATCAATTCGTGTGTTAATAATTGATGGAAAAGTGTTCGGTGCCTTTATTCGAAAAAACGTATATGACTTTCGCAGTAACTATGGGGATAATGCTAGTGGTGAAATAATTAAAGATATAAAAAGATATGAAGATTTTGCACTTGAAATTTGCAAATTATTTAATATTGAATATGCTGGCTTGGACTTACTTGATAATGATGGGGAACTGATGTTATGCGAGATGAATTCCAATGCTTTCTTCGAAGAATTTGAAAATATTACTAGGTTAAACGTTGGCAAGGCAGTTGTTGATATGATTATTAAGAAAGTTAATTCGGAACATGAATAAAAATGACAAAAAAAAGACTACAAAAGTAGTAAAAAAAGATTATCGAAATTTGAAACAATTTCCAGTTAAAAAGCAATGTGAACTTTTGCAGTTTTTATTGGAATCTTTTCCCAATCAATCAAGAAACTCAGTTAAATCTTTGCTGTCCTCTCACCGCATCACTGTCGATGGAGCCCCGGTGAGTCAATTTGATTTTAAATTAGTTCCCGGTGATACAATAATTGTTTCCTCTTCTCCGATTAGAAAAAAAACGAGAAGTAATTTGCCAATTCTTTACGAAGATTCTGAAATCATAGTGATTAATAAACCAAGTGGGTTGCTTTCCGTTGCCTCGGATAATGAAAAAGGATCTACCGCTTATCGGATGCTGTCTGATTATGTTCAACAAAAGGATAAGCACAATAGAGTTTTTGTGGTCCATAGACTTGATGAAGACACTTCTGGAGTTCTGATGGTAGCCAAAAATTCCAATATTCAGAATAAATTGCAAAATCACTGGAATGAACTTGTTATCAAACGTGGTTACTACGCGATTGTTGAAGGTAAGATGGAACAACCTAAAGGAACTGTTAAATCTTATCTAAGAAAAAACAAACAAAACATGATGTATTCGTCAAAAAACCCATCTTATGGGCAATTTGCTATTACAAATTACGAAGTAATTCAGGAAAATGAACAATATTCATTACTTGATGTAAATATTGAAACGGGAAGAAAAAACCAAATCCGTGTTCATCTTGGGGATTTAGGCCACCATGTTATCGGCGATGATAAATATGGTAACCCCTCCGACCCCTTAAAAAGGCTTGGACTTCATGCTTACTGTTTAGAACTTAAGCATCCTGATACTGGAAAAATTCTTAAATTCACTTCTCCGATGCCGAAAGGGTTTTCCAATCTCTTTTTATAAAAAAAGTAGAAATTTCTTTCTACTCTTCTGAATTTCTCATGTGAGAATCATTTTTCTTCCGTTCAACCGTGTTGAGAATTTTCTTTCGCATTCTATAGGTTGAAGGAGTAATCTCTACGAGTTCATCGGCGTTGATATAATCTAAACAGCTTTCCAAAGACATTCTCCTTGGCGTTTTTAGAACCACCGTATTATCTTTATTTGAACTTCTCATGTTGGTCAAGGCTTTTTTGGTTGTAACATTTACTGCTAAATCGATTGGGTAACGGTTTTCACCAACAATCATTCCTTCGTAAACCATCGTTCCTGGCTCGATAAACATCGTTCCTCTCTCTTCAATGTGTTGCATTGAGTATGGAGTCGCTTGGCCAGATTCTGTCGCAACAAGCACGCCAATTGGCCTTTGCCCAAGATCGATATTGCTCATGTCTCGATATTCACGGTAAGTATGAGACAGTATCCCGTATCCCTTAGTTAAAGACATGAATATTGTCGAATAGCCAATCAATCCACGAGAAGCAATTACATATTCCAAAATAGTAACGGATTCTCTTGGCTCAATAGATTTTAATTCTCCGCCCCTACTTCCGATACTTGTCATGACATCTCCAACAAATTCGTTGGGCACATCAATGGTCAAATCTTCATAAGGTTCGCTTTTAACGCCATCAATTTCTTTGATAATTACTCGTGGCTTGGAAACCTCAAGTTCAAATGATTCCCTTCTCATATTTTCTATTAAAATAGAAAGATGCAATTCTCCTCTACCTGAAACAATCCATGATTCTGACTTTGGAATTCTCTTCACTCTTAAGGCGACATCTTTTTGTGTTTCTTTGAAGAGTCTTTCTTCAATTTTACGAGCAGTTAATTGTTTTCCTTCTTGTCCGGCAAAGGGAGAAGAGTTTGTGCCGAATGTCATTTGAATGGTGGGTTCATCAAGTTTGATTGGAGGCAAAGCTTCAACAAGAGAAGAAGAACAAATAGTTTCTCCAACATTAATATCGGGCAGACCGGCGATAGCAACAATTTGTCCAGCGGAAGCAGACTCAACTTCTAAACGATGAATAGCTTCATATCCGAATAGCTTCATTACTTTAAATTGTTTTTTAGAATCATCTAAACGGGCGACAGTGACCATATCATTTATATGGACAGTGCCTTTTTTTATAGTTCCAATGCCGATTCTTCCAACAAAATCGTTGTAATCAAGCAAAGAAACCTGCATCTGGAAGGGGGCGTTAATATCGGCTTGTGGGGCTGGTATTTTATTTATAATTGTTTCCAAAATAGCATCCATTCCAGCTTTTTGATTTTCTGGATTGGGGGAAATTGAACTTGTTCCCTTTAAAGCTGAAGCATAGACGATTGGAAAATCTAAAAACTCATCCGGAGCTCCTAAATCAATAAATAAGTTCAAAACCTGATCGACAGCACTTTTGATATCGGCATGAGCGCGATCAATTTTATTAATAATAACTATTGGTTTTATGTGGGCTTCAAGAGCTTTTTTTAGAACAAAACGTGTTTGAGGCATTGTTCCTTCAAAAGCATCAACGAGAAGCAAACATCCATCCACCATGTTCATAATTCTTTCAACTTCGCCGCCAAAATCAGCGTGCCCAGGAGTGTCGAGAATATTAATATTTGTATTGTGGTAAGTAATTGAAGTAGTTTTTGCTAATATTGTAATGCCACGCTCTCTTTCAATGTCGTTCGAGTCCATCACACGGGTTTCGACCTCTTCATTGCTTCTGAAAGCCCCAGCAGTTCTTAAAAGCTGATCAACAAGAGTAGTTTTGCCATGGTCAACATGAGCGATAATAGCAACATTTCTGATTTCCATTTTAAACCCTCCTTAAAATGACGCGTTTCCTATCATAGAAAAACGATTACCCATTTGCAAGAAAAACAATATTTCTTAAAGAAATAAAGGGAATTAAGAAATATTATTTATCAAAAGTAAATTACTTTTTATGGACCAAGTCATAAATATAGTTTTTACTAACACTAAATTCATCGCTTGTTATATCAATTGCGTCTTTTGTTGACAAACCTTTACCGCTCAATAAGTTAACTCGTTGTCTTAAAGCCTCATCATCAATGAGTTTCTCACTATGATTTCCAGAGACAATGACAACCATCTCGCCCTTTAAGCCTTCTTGCTCTAAATCAATAATTTCTTCGATTTTGCCACGGATATATTCTTCATTAATCTTGGTTAGTTCGCGAGCAATCACAATCTCTCTGTTCCCAAGCACTTTTTCCATAATTCTCAATGTTTTAAAAAGACGATGAGGACTCTCATAAAAAATAAGAGTATCCTTCATTTCTTTTAAAGCGGTCAACTGGTCGATGGCTTCTTTTACTTTTGGAGAAAGAAAACCGAAAAAGTAAAAATGGTCAGTTGGTAAACCGGAAGACACTAAAGCATTTAAAAAAGCAGAACTACCTGAGATAGTGGAAACTTTTATCCCACTTTCAATAACTTTACTTACCAATAAAGAACCTGGATCGCTTATTCCAGGGTAACCGGCATCAGACATATAGGCAATTTTCTTACCTTCTTTTAAATGATTTATGATTATAGAAGAGGCTTGAACTTCGTTATGTTCCCTAACCGAGATACAATCTTTTTTGATTCCGTAATGAAGCAAGAGAGCACGTGCATTTCGAGTGTCTTCTGCTGCAACAAAATCTACATCTCTTAACACTTCAAGAGCGCGTTTAGAAATTTCCGAAAGGTTTCCAATTGGAGTAGCGATTAAATATAAAATAGGGTCGGTATTATCGAAACTTTTAGTTCTTATCATCGCCATTTATCTTCTTTTTTACAAAGTAAGCCTGTTTCTTTAAATCTTCAAAAGACATAAATTTCACATCCTCGCGATTTTCAATTTTAACGATTCCAGATATGACATTAATATTTGTAATAGTGTACTCAAGTTTATTGATAAACAACTTGCTGCCAAGTTCAGGATACAATTTTTTTGCTTCGGAATAAGCTTCGTCTTCATATTTCAAACAGCATAATAATTTTCCACAGTGACCACTCAACTTTGGAATATTAATTGCTAACATTTGATTCTTTGCTCTGCTTATGGAAATACCATCGAACTCATTTAGAAAAGTCGCGCAGCAAAGTGGAAGGCCACAAACGCCGATTCCGCCAACCATCTTAGCTTTATCTCGCGAGCCAATTTGTCTCAATTCGATTCTTGTATGGAGGCGAGAAGCCAAGTTTTTCAATAGCTCTCTAAAGTCGACGCGCTCATCAGCCAAATAGGAAAACAAAACCTTCGATTTATCAAGGGTAAATTCACAAGATATTAAGTTCATGGGGAGATTCAATTTGTCAGCCTCTGCTTTGCATATTTCTAAGGCATGAGCGGCATCTTTTTTGTTAATTTCACTTAAGCGTATGTCAACATCGGTAGCAGCTCTAATGACGGGCTTCAAACCAATCGAAGCTTTGTATTTGTTGATATCAATTGGTTCAGTAGCCACAGTGCCAAGTTCAAGACCTTTGATGGTCTCAACAATTACTTTGTCTCCCAATGCAAGAGGCAAATCTTTTGTTCCAAAAAAATAGATTCTTGGAGTAGAAAAGAATTGAATTCCAACATAGTGGTCAAAAAGAGAAGTTTCTTCTATATTTTCGTTTTGAAATTCATTATCCATAATGTTTACTCCTTAATTATTTGAAATATTAAGTGATCGATTAACAATGAAACATTTACGTTTAAGTTAATAAGATTTCTACATTTCAATATTTCCTGCAAAACATTTTCAATATTTTGCATTTTTTCTGCCAAATAAGAAAGGGCAGGATTATAACTTTTCAAGATTGGTTCTCTACCATGTTTAACACATATCATGTCTTCAAAAGCCTGTATTAGTATATCAAGAAAAAGTCTTGCTGACTCTTTTGATTTCATTTGAGGAATGATATTTGTTTCACAAATATAAACCGCCTCATCACCCTTATCTTTTTCAAGAACCTCTAGAAGAGAGACAAAACCATTCTTGGCGTCTTGATACGAACTTTCTTCGTTCTTGTCTTTTAAAAATTTAATGATTAAATCGGAATCATTATAAAAATAAGAAAGCAATTCCGCATCATCTTGATTGATGCCTTTATCAATTGTTTCTTTGATAACCGATTCTCTATCCACCAACTTCAACCTCATGACTTGACAACGTGAAATAATAGTGGGCAAGACACCGTTTTCATTATTGGTAGTTAAAAAAGCATAAATACGGTTACCCGGCTCTTCGAGAAATTTAAGTAGAGAATTAACAGCGACAGGAGTCATGTTTTCCACTAAGTGGAGAATATAAATCATGATTCCTTTACTCTCAAAAGCAGTCTTGTCAAATTGTGTTTCTATCGAAACGACTTCTTCTTTTTTGATAGTTTGATAAGATCCATCATAGACAATGAAATCTGGGTAGTTGTTGTCATCAATTCTCAAACAAGTTATGCAATTGTTGCATGCTAGTGGTGAAGGAGCATCGCACATAATTGTTTTGGCGAGATATTTCGCAGTTTCAAATAATGGAGTGCCTGGCTGTCCAGACAGCAAATATGCATGGGAAAGAGTATCCCTCTCTAATGAATTAACAAAAGTTTGATAGATTATTGGCTGATATTTTTTTAAGTAATCACCTATTTGCATAGTCTCGATAATATTGCATCAAGAGTAGCGTTAGCAACTTCTTCTCTTGATTTGTTGGCGTCAATAATGGCGTATCTCTCAGGATACTGCTTGGCCAATTTCAAGAATGTTTTGCGCACTTTTTTGTGGAAATCAAGTTTTTCTAAATCTAAACGATTAACTTCTCTTTGATTGTTGCTGCTTATGCGAGATAATCCAATGGCTGGATCAATATCAAAAAGTAGTGTTAAGTCTGGCCAAGTATTTTCGGTAGCGAATAAATTAATTTTTAACACTTCTTCGATACCAAGTTCACGTGCTCCACCTTGGTAAGCAAGGGAGGAGTCCAAATAGCGGTCACAGATAACGATTTTTCCTGCCTTTAAAGCTGGCCAAATTTTCTCAACGAGATGTTGTCTACGACTAGCAGCGTATAAAAGAGCTTCGGTTCGTGCATCCATCGCAGTGTTGACTTTATCAAGGATAACATTTCTAATTTGCTCGCTGATAATAGTGCCGCCAGGCTCACGGGTGCGAACAATTTCATAACCCATTTCAAGCAATTTGTTGACTGCAAATTCAACAGCAGTAGTTTTTCCTGATCCTTCAGGGCCTTCAAGTGTGATGAACATAAAATATAATACCTCTCTATAATTTAGTGCGACCCTCCAAGGCCTTTGATAAAGTAAGGGAATCGGCGTAATCTAGATTGCCTCCCATTGGTAAACCATAGGCCAAACGAGTCACTCGGATATTCATTGGTTCAATAACCCTTGCTAAATACAAAGCGGTTGTCTCTCCATCAACGGTTGGATTTGTTGCGATGACGACTTCACTAATTTTTCCCTCTTTAATACGACTAATCAATTGAGGAATTGATAGGTCATTGATGTTTTTTCCATTTGAAACTGAGATTGTTCCACCAAGAATTTGATAAAGGCCATGAAAATTGCCTGCTCTTTCAAAAGCAATTAAATCTTTGGGATAAGAAACAACCATCATCATCGATTTATCTCTTGATGAATCGCTACATATATCGCAAATAGATGACTCAGTCAAATTTCCACAAATTGGACAAACGTGAATTGAGGATTTAAGACTTTTAACAGCATCCGAAAATTCATTTAAATCATCGTCGTCCATCTCAAGCATGGCATAGGCTATTCTTTCGGCGGACTTTTTACCTACACTAGGCAGTTTGATAAGTGAATCTTCAATTCTTTCTAATGCTTTTAACTTTTCCATTTATACTCCCAACCCAGTTCTTCTTCCGGTAATTTTTTCGTTTATGTCGCCTCGAGCTGTCTCAATCATTTGAAGAATCTCGTTAATTGTTATAACGATTAAATCTTCAATCATCTCTTTGTTTTCGGAATTTAAAAAATCATCTTTAATCTCAACAGACTTGACTTCATGTGAACCAAGCAAAGTAACAGTAATTGCGCCACCTTTTGATAAAGCAAATTCCTTTTTTTCAAGTTCGCTCATAGCCTTATTAAGTTCTCTTTGCAATTTTTGTGCTTGCATCATCATTTGCTGCATATTCATAGTTTTATTCTCCTTTGAATTCAAGACTGATATCGCTGGCTTTAGGAAGCTTGTTTACTTGCACCAAATCTATATACATTTTCTGCAGTCGAATTGATTCTCTTCGTGAAACAGCATAAACAAACATTTTTCTTTCAAAAATATTTAATATAACATTTTGCATATCTTTTTGATTAATCTGTGTGTTAACTTTTGTTACAGCTTTATCGAGAGGATATTCCAACACTAAAATCTTGTTTCCAGCCACCAAAGGGTGACCATCTATTAGGAGCATTGAAGCTTTATCCAATACTGGGTGGCCATTTAATTGCTTAATCTTTTTCCAGTTGTCAAGTAAGACTGTTTTAATTTCTTTTTTGCTCGTTGCCATTATTTTGATCATCATATTATCATCAATAACATAGCTTTCTTCATATTCGGCATCTTTTAAAATGAGTGGTTTATCGTTCAACACAACGGAGGAGAAAGAAAAAACAGGTTCTGGGTGTGTTTCTTCCTTTTTCACCTCTGATTTTTCTTCAATCGCAGAATCTTTTTTAAGGGTAATTGGAGGAATTTCTGCAGCTTTTTCATCTATTTTTTCTTCATTCACTTCAGGAATATAAGCTTCTTTCAATTCAGTAATAGGTTCCTTTTTTTCGAATTTTAGTGAGGCCAGTTTTAGCAACATGACTTCAAAAATTGGAGTGATAGAAGTAACATTTTTATAATCTTTTAAAGCATTCATTAAGATGTCAATCATTTCGATGGTCTTTTTCTCATCGAAAATAATCGAAAGCGCCATTATTTCTTTTTTATTAAGCTGTTCCACAAAGTCAAAACGATTAGTTGCCCTATAAATTAGCACATCTTTTAAAAGAACCAATAAATCATCAGTCAATCTCTTAATATCGGTGCCTCGAGCGATGTAAGATTTTAATCTATTTAATACATCCGTAAAGTCGCCATTGCCAATGGAGGTTAATAATTCTATTTTTTCGGTCGTTGACTCAAGAGCGAAGATATCTAAAACATCATCTTCAATTAACCGATTGTTTGAATATGCCAAAACTTGATCAAGAATTGAGAGAGCATCTCTCATCCCTCCTTCAGATAAACTAATTATTAAATTTATTGCAGTTTCGTTGTATACAATATTTTCTTTTTTGAGTATGTCTTTTAGTCTGCTTCGAATGTCATCATCACTTACCTTGGAAAAATCATACCTTTGGCAACGAGATAAAATAGTTGGCAAAATTTTGTGAGGCTCAGTAGTAGCTAAAATGAAAATTACATGTTCTGGTGGCTCTTCTAATGTCTTTAGCAATGCATTAAACGCCCCTGTGGTCATCATGTGAACTTCATCAATAATGTAAACTTTATATTTTCCCAAAATTGTGCTGTATTTAACTTTATCAATTAAATCCCGCACCTCATCAACGCCATTATTACTTGCAGCATCGATTTCTAAAACATCTGGATGTGTTCCTTCGTTTATTGCGATGCAATTTTTGCATTGATTGCATTGCATGCCAAGGCCTTCATCACAATTAAGAGCCTTCGCAAGAAGCTTTGCCATTGTCGTTTTTCCTGTACCGCGGGGTCCAGCAAAAAGATATGCATGAGAAATTTTTCCTGTTGCGAGAGCGTTCTTGATTGTTTTAACAATGTGTTGCTGACCAGCAACCTCATCAAATGTATTTGGTCGATATTTTCTGTAAAGTGCTTTATAGGCCATAATTAGTTACCATACCAAATTATACACAAAAAGGACTAGTGATAAAAGCCTTAATATGAATATTAAATAAACCAAATGAGCCTTTTTCTTTATTTGACTATATGATAAAATACATATCGCCTAAAGTGAGGATTTTTATGGAAAAAAGCATGTATCAACGTCTCGAATCCGCTGGAAAGCGGCTAAAAGAAATTGATGAAGAGTTAATGGATGAAAAAGTAGTGCGTGATATCGCTCATTTTCGTGAGATTTCTAAAGAAAGAGCAATACTAGATCCTCAAGTTTCGGTTTTTTCGCACTACAAAAAAACTCTATCTGATATTGGCGATGCGACTGAAATGGCTCACGACCCAGATATTGATATTTCCGCAATGGGAAAAGAAGAAGTAAAGCGCTTAGAAAATCTACTTATAAATATTGAAGAGCAATTGAAGGAACTCTTACTTCCGAAAGATCCTAACGATGAAAAAGACATTATTGTTGAAATTCGTGGAGCGGTCGGAGGAGATGAAGCCAACATTTTTGCTAGCGATCTTTTTAGAATGTACACTAGATATGCTGAATCACAAAATTGGAGAATTAAAATGTTAGATGAAAGTCCATCTGAAGCTGGTGGTTTCTCAATAGTCTCTTTTAAGATCAGCGGGAAAAATGTTTATTCAAAAATGAAATTTGAAAGTGGTGCCCATCGTGTTCAGCGCGTTCCTAAAACTGAAGCCGGCGGAAGAATTCACACTTCTACCGCTACCGTGTTGGTGATGCCTGAAGCTGAAGAAATTGATGTCCAAATTAATACAAATGATTTACAAGTCGATACTTATCATAGCCAAGGTGCTGGTGGACAAAATGTCAATAAAACTGAATCAGCAGTTAGGATTACTCACCTTCCCACTGGTATCGTTGTGGCCTGCCAAACTGAGAAATCTCAGATTCAAAACCGCGAAATTGCTATGCAAATGTTAAGAACAAAAATGTACGCTGCTGCTCTTGCTGAACAACAAGAAAAAATTGGAAGCGAAAGAAAACTTAAAGTCGGAACCGGCGAACGTTCTGAAAAAATTAGAACATACAATTATCCACAAAACCGCGTTACAGATCACCGTATTGGTTTTACCATTCAAAAATTAGACAGAGTTATGGAAGGTGACATTGAGGAAATTATTGAAGCCCTTATCCACTTTGATCAATCAAGTAAATTGGCGAGTGAATAGTATGCCAACCAATCGTGAAGTTTATTTTGATTTATTAAAATCTAACAACAAATACCTCACTCGTTTGGTAATCAAAAGTCTTTTAAATGACGCTAATGGATTTTGTGATGAAATTTCCTTATATAAGTCCTTTGATTTGCTTTGTGAAAACTACGATGAACTGCTTAAAAAAATAGAGCGAGTAAAAAATGGAGAACCATTTCAATATGTGTTGGGTTATGCCAATTTCATCGATCAGTATTTTGAAGTTAATCCCCATGTTCTTATACCAAGACAAGAAACTGAAGAACTTGTCACAAGTGCCAGACTTTTGATTGAGAAAGCTTTTTGTAAAACTGGAAATCTTTCTATTGCCGATATATGTACTGGCTCGGGATGCATCGCGGTTTCATTGAAAAAATATTTTCCCTCAGCGACTATTTACGGGACTGATATCGATAACGAATGTCTTAAAGTTGCAAAACGAAATGCCAAAGGCTCAGATATCACTTTTCTTAGAGGTAATTTATTGGATCCCCTTATCCAAGAAGGCATCAAAGTTGATGTGATTATCTCCAACCCGCCATATATACAAAATCGTAAAGAAATTGATGAACAGGTCTGGAAATTTGAACCACATCTTGCTTTGTTGGCAAAACCGTCGACATTTTTTTACGAAGAAATGATAAAAAAAGCTGACGAAGTTCTAAACGAAAACGGACTTTTATTATTTGAAATTGGAGAAGATATGGAAAAGCCTTTAGCAGAGATAGTAGATAAATATTGTCCGAACGAAAAGGTGATATTTTCAAAAGATATGCATAATAAAATGCGTTTTCTTTATATAATAAAAAGAGGAGGAAAGAATTATGCTTAAAATTTCTATTGGTTCAGATCATGGTGGACTTGAATATAAAAACGAAATTGTCAAACATCTTAAAGAACAAGGACATGAAGTGACTGATGTAGGAACCCACACTAAGGAGTCATGCCATTATCCTCGCTATGCTGAAGCAGCCGCACAACTTGTTGCTTCACACGTTTGCGACTATGGGATAGTTATTTGCACATCTGGAGAGGGTGTCGCAATCACCGCTAACAAAGTAAAAGGTATTCGTTGTGGCATTGGCTATAGTGACGAAGTGACTCGTCTTATGAGACAACATAACGATTGCAACATGATCGCCTTCGGCCAAAAATATATGGAACTATCCGATGTTCTTAGAAGAGTTGATATCTTCTTAACTACTCCTTTCGAAGGTGGAAGACACACCATCCGAGTCGAAATGATTAAAGAAATCGAAGATTAGTTACTATTTTTGTTTATAAAAGCACTCTTAATAAATATGGGTGCTTTTTCTTTTATTTGTCCTATCTGTGGAAATTCCGATCAAAACACAATCGGGAAAAGGAACGGCAAATATTATTGTCGCAAATGTATTTCCTTTCGTGGCCAAGAAGTGACTTCGGCCGACTCAAAGGAAAAAGATATTATTTTAAATCTGAACTATGAACTATCAGAAGACCAAGCAATATTGTCTGAGAATTTGCTGAATAATTACCAGAAAAAACTTAATTCTCTTGTATACGCCGTTTGCGGATCAGGTAAAACAGAGATTACTCTAAGAGTAATAGCTTACGCTCTGTCCCAAGGGAAAAAAGTTGGTTTCACGGTGCCAAGAAGAGATGTAATTATTGAACTTAGCGATCGTTTTAGACAAATCTTTATTTGCAATTCGGTTGCACTTGTTTATGGCGGGAAATCAAAAATACTGACCGCTGATTTAGTTTGTTGCACGACTCACCAACTTTTTCGCTATCCTAATTATTTTGATTTACTCATAATTGATGAAATTGATGCCTTTCCTTTTCACAACAATGAAGTTTTGAATGCCTTTTTTTATCGTTCCATTAAAGGAAACTACATTATGCTATCCGCCACTCCATCATTAGAGTTTCTATCTAATTTCAAAAAAGGAGGCGGCGTTGTTTTAGAACTTTTTTCAAGATATCACCGTTATCCATTGCCGGTTCCCGAAGTAATGGTATTGCCCAAAACAATGCAAATATTAAAATGTTATAGGTTAATTAAAGAGTATGTTAAAAAGGGAAAATCTATTTTCGTTTTTACTCCAACAATTAAGATTTGTGAAGAATTATATGATGATTTAAGGTTTTTTATACCTGGAGGAAACTACGTTCATTCAAAAAGAAAAAATAGAGAAAGAATCATTAAAGATTTTAAGGATAAAAAAATTAAGTTCTTAATAACAACCGCTGTACTAGAAAGAGGCGTAACCATTAAAGGACTTCAGGTAATTGTTTTTCAGGCCAACCACAACATCTATTCATCCTACTCATTAATTCAAATAGCAGGGAGAGTGGGGCGGAAAAAAGAAGAGCCAGAGGGGAAGGTGATTTTTCTTGCAAGTGAAAATAATGTCGAAATTGAAAAATGTATTAGAGCCATTGAAGGGGCAAACAAAAATTTGCAAAATCTGTTTAAAACCCATACATAATTGGAATTTACATATCTTTTTTAAAAAAGATTTTTGTGTTTGCGAAAAATGTGAAGAAAAAATGCGCCCCCTTTTTTTAAAATTTCGTATTGGCAATATTGATGCAATGGCTGTCTATAAGTACGATGATACAATTAGAACGCTTCTTTATCAATTAAAGGGTTGCTATGATATTGAGCTTGCTGAGGTGTTTTTAAGCCGTTTCAAAGATGAACTGCACTTTCTTTTTCATAATTACTTTTTGATTCCAGCGCCTTCTTCAAAAGAAGATGATGAAGAAAGAGAATTTAATCATGTCAAAGCTATATTTCAGTGTCTTAAGTTGCCCTTTCTTCCAATAGTTGAGAAGGCTTTTGATTACAAACAAGCTGAGCTAAGCGCTAAACAAAGAAAAGGGGCAATTCGAAGTTTAAAACTTAACAATGAAAAAAACTTGTATGGTAAAAATATCCTAATTATTGATGATGTCTATACCACCGGAGCAACTGTTCTTGGAATGATTGGGCTAATAAAAACTTTGAAGCCAAAGAAAATTAAGGTTTTAGTCATGAGCAAAACATATCTGAAATGACCCTTTTTATTTAGCCTAATCTATAGAATAGTATTAGACTAATATGGATTTGAATGGTAAGATAGGAAGGCAAATGTGCAAGCATTTATGTATTAGAAAGGCACAATCACTTGTGTTGGTGAAGAATTATGGGTTTTTTCGATAGAAGAAGACTAAAACAATATGAAAAAGAAGCTGGAAAAGTATTAGCTTATGAAAATCAGATGGCATCTCTTAGCGATGATGAACTCAGAGCTAAAACAGTTTATTTCAAAGATTTACTAGCTAAAGGCAAAACATTGGATGATATCAAGTTCGAGGCTTTTGCAGTTGCTCGTGAAACGGCAAAAAGAACTCTTGGTGAGTTTCCTTATAAAGTCCAAATCATTGGCGCCCTAGTTTTGCATGCTGGAGATGTTGCCGAAATGAAAACTGGCGAAGGAAAAACCTTAACTGCTACGATGGCAGTATACTTAAACGCTCTCACGGGCAAAGGTGCCTATGTTGTTACTGTCAACGAATATTTGTCAAAACGTGACGCTGAATGGATGGGACAAATCTATCGATTTTTAGGTTTGACTGTTGGAGTGAACCTTCGAGAAAAAACAACTGCTGAAAAAAGAGAAGCACACTTGTGTGATATTATATACACAACGAATTCCGAATTAGGATTTGACTATCTCCGAGACAATATGGCTGTTGACATGGAACATCGAGTCTTGAGAGGGCTCCATTATTGTATCGTTGATGAAGCTGACTCTATTTTGATTGATGAATCAAGAACCCCCTTAATTATTTCAGGTGGTGCTAAAACATCAGCCTCTCAATACACTGTGGCGGATCGTTTCTGCAAAGCTTTGAGAAAAGAAGTTGATTTTGTCATTGATGTCAAAGAAAAAACAGTTAATCTTACCGATGATGGGAATAAAAAAGCTGAAAGAATGTTCGGAATCAAGAACCTTTATGATCCCGAATTTTCTGATTTGGTTCATAGAATTCACAATGCCTTAAAAGCCAACTACATCATGATTCGTGATGTCGACTACTTAGTTGATGGTGAAGGTCAAATTCAAATTATTGACCAATTTACTGGTCGTGTTTTGCCTGGTCGTGAATGGTCTGATGGTTTGCACCAAGCTGTTCAAGCCAAAGAAAATGTCACTATTAAGCAAGAAACCGTTACAATGGCCACCATCACATATCAAAATTTCTTCCGTTTATTCAAAAAGATGTCTGGTATGACTGGCACTGCAAAAACTGAAGAGGAAGAATTTAGAAAAATTTACAATATGCGGGTTGTTTGTATTCCTACCAACAAACCAATCATGCGTATTGACGCCCTCGATTATGTCTACGCTCATAAAGGACCAAAGCTTGCCGCTTTAATCAAGGAAGTGAAAGAAAGACATGAAAAAGGTCAGCCAATTCTTGTCGGCACAGTCTCAGTTGAGTCATCTGAAGAAATTTCAGCATTGTTAACTGCCGCGGGACTGCCTCACGAAATGTTGAATGCTAAAAATAACGCTAGAGAAGCCGAAATCATCGCTCACTCTGGAGAAAAAGGTCACATCACCTTGGCTACCAACATGGCCGGTCGTGGAACTGATATTAAAATCAATGATGAAGTAAGAGCCCTTGGTGGTTTGTGCGTTTTTGGAACTGAAAGACATGAATCAAGGCGTATTGATAATCAGCTGAGAGGACGTGGCGGACGTCAGGGCGATCCTGGTTTCTCCCGTTTCTATGTTTCTTTTGACGACACCTTATTAATTCGTTTCGCCGCTGACAAATATCGCGATTGGATTCAAAAACAATTTGGCGATGAAGCTCTTGAAATGAAGATGGTCAGCAACATGATTACCGGAGCTCAGAAAAAGATTGAAGGTATGAACTTTGATATACGTAAAAACTTATTGGATTACGATGATGTTCTCGCTAAACAAAGACAAATTGTCTACGACAAGAGAGACCGCATTATTGAAGGCAAAGATATCAAAGATATTGTTAATGAAGTTTTTACCACAACGGGAAATTTCTTAGCCAATAAGGCCATTCCGATTGGAACTCGCGAACAATTAGTTTCTGGAGATTTGCTCATCAAACAAGTTGAACCAAGATTTTTACCAAGCGGATCGATTAAAAAGAGCCTTTATGATGATTCGCCAGTTGAAGATTGTGGACCAGATTTGGGAGATGTTCTTCATGACCGCTATGATGAGCGCAAAAAAGAATGGGCGCCAGAGATAGGCGAAAGATTGGAAAGAACCATTATTTTGCATACAATTGATCAAAACTGGACAAAACATATTGACGCGATGGCAAGACTTAGAGAAGGTATCCATCTTCGTAGCTATGCAAACGTGAATCCTTTACAGGATTATGTTAACGAAGGATATAGAATGTTTAAGGAAACATTGGAAATTTCCTCAGTTGATGCTGTTTTAAATCTTTTAAATGTGAAAGTTGAACCAAAAGATAAAGATGAGAATCCTTCTGACATAGTCGATGTTCAGCAGCCTTCTGTTAATGGTCCACAACAATCCGGTGGCGCAAATAATGGAGAAGATAAATAAATGAAAGACATCGTTGCACTAAAACAACAACTTTGTGCTGTTGGCGAGAGAATTAGCCAACTCGGGTCTTCTCTTTGACTTTGATAAGTTAGATCTAGAAGTTGAACAATTAACAGAGAAGAGTAATCATCCTGATTTTTGGAATAACTCAAGTGGCGCTCTTGAAATTATTTCTCGATTGAAATATTGCAAAGACCTGATTGGAAAATATCATCAATTGTCAAAAAGTACTCTTGATATTCAAGAGCTCATTTCATTGGGGGATGAATCGTTTTTTGAGGAAATTGAAAAACAATTAAACTTCCTTTCAAAAGATGCCAAGGAATTTGAATTACAGATTCTTTTTAGAGGAGAGTTTGATAATTTAAACGCTATTATCGAAATACATCCTGGTGCTGGTGGCACCGAAGCACAAGATTGGGCCAACATGCTCTATCGAATGTATATTTGTTTTGCTGGTATCAAAAACCTCAAAATCGCTCAAATTTACAATGAGCTTGGTGAGGAAGCTGGAATTAAATCAGTGACATTCAAAATTAGTGGACCACACGCTTATGGTTTGTTGAAAAGTGAAAAAGGGGTTCACCGGTTAGTTCGTATTTCTCCTTTTGATTCCAATAAAAGAAGACATACCTCGTTTGCTTCAGTCAATGTTGTACCGGAATTTAAAAATGACAATATAGACATTCAAATTAATGATTCTGACTTAAAAATAGATACTTATCGAAGTGGTGGAGCGGGTGGACAAAATGTCAACAAAGTTGAAACTGCAGTCCGCATAACGCATTTGCCCACTGGAATTGTGGTATCATGCCAAATGGAGAGAAGTCAGCTATCTAATCGTGAAGTTGCGATGCAAATGCTAAAAGGAAAACTGTACTTGCTTGAACTAGAAAAACGAAGCAACGCTATTAAAGGCATTGTCGGGGAAAAGAAAAACATTGAGTGGGGCAGCCAAATTAGGTCATATGTCTTCTGTCCTTATACATTGGTCAAAGATAATCGAACTGATTACGAAGAAACCAATGTCGGTGCAGTGATGGATGGATACATTGAAGGATTCATCTATGCCTATTTACAAAAGGAGGCAAAAGAAAATGAACAAAATAATCTCAAAAAATAATCTCAAAAATTATGTTTTGCAAATTTTCGTTGTCATCGTTGGTTCACTTTTACTAGCCTTTGGAAACGTTGTTTTCCTTAGTCCTGCGATGATTAACGCCGGTGGATTAAATGGAATTTCCATCATTGTACAGTCATTCTTCGAAGATGGTGACAAAGCACTTGTCTATAACATTACAACTGCATCGCTCTCAATAATTCTTTGGGTCATCGGCTTGATTTTTATTGGCAAAGACTTTGCTATCAAGACACTCTTGTCAACAATTATGGTGCCTCTTGCAACCGCATTTCTTTCGTTCATGCCTTATGTCAGCGATTGGTGTATGACAATTTCAACCGCAATTCTACCCGATGCAAACGATATTGGAGCGATTCTACTCGCCGCTATTACTGGTGGTTTTATTGTTGGTGCGGGTGTTTCTATCACTTTTATCGGAGGCGGAAGCTCAGGCGGTGTTGATGTCATTAACTTTGTTATGAATAAATATTTAAACCTCAAGCAATCAATTGGTAGTTTTTTAATCGATGGAACAATTATTTTTGTTGGTTTGATTGTTTTACTACCTCAAGATCCGGCATTCCTTGTCCAATGTCTCTGCGGAATTTTATCCGCATTTATTACCGCGATTTTAATTGAATATGTTTACATCGGTGCTCAGACCAGTTACAAAGTAGAAATTATTTCCTCAAAGTGGAAAGAAATAAGCGCTTATGTACAAGACGTTCTTGGCAGGGGCGCCACTATTATTCACGCTCAAGGTGGATACAAAGGCGAAGAAAGAGTTATTTTGAGTGTTGTTTTTGATAAAAGCCAATATATAAGAATTCGTGATTTTATTGTTAAAACTGACCCTGATGCGTTTATTACATTTACACAAACCAATGCTGTTTATGGCGAAGGCTTTAAGAAAATGTTTTCCAAGAAAAAGAAGGAAAAGAAATAACTTCATTGGAGGAATGAATGGATCAACAACACAAATTTGAACTAGTATCATCATTCAAACCAACTGGAGACCAACCTCAAGCAATTGAAAAACTTGTTGATGGTATTTCAAATAATATTAAGTTCCAAGTTCTTCTTGGGGCTACTGGTACAGGGAAAACTTTTACGATGGCCAATATTATTCAACAAGTTCAAAGGCCGGCTCTTGTTTTAGTTCATAATAAAACCCTTGCAGGGCAATTATATTCTGAGTTTCAAGACCTTTTTCCGCATAACCGTGTGGAATACTTTGTTTCAAACTTTGATTTTTATCAACCAGAAGCCTATATTCCAAAATCAGATACCTATATCGATAAAAGCGCGGTCATGAATGAAGAAATTGAGATGTTAAGAACATCTGCAATTAATTCCATCATTGAAAGACGAGACACCATCATAATAGCCTCTGTCGCTTCCATTTATGGCTTGACTGATCCTGATGAATATAAAAATCTGGTCTTTAATATTCGAGTGGGAGAAACGATCAATCGTTCGGATTTTTTCAAGAAACTCGTCGATGCTCAATATAAGAGAAATAATTTAGATGCCGCTCCAGGAACCTTCCGCGTTCGTGGCGATATCATTGAAGTGATTCCTGCAAA
The DNA here is from genome assembly GCA_964345825.1 of uncultured Staphylococcaceae bacterium. Lineage (GTDB taxonomy): Bacteria > Bacillota_I > Bacilli_A > RFN20 > CAG-826 > JAAYDH01. Next base: position 56,075 of record CAYFSI010000002.1, read on the forward strand.
TTCTGAAGATAATCACGTTATCAGAATCGACACTTTTGGTGATGAAGTTGAGAAAATTATGTTGGTGGATTTATTAACAGGAGAAATTAAAAATAATTACCATACATATCCAATTTTCCCTGCCTATGACCACGCTTCCACTAGAAAGAGAATTAAAGAAGCCTGCGATACAATTAAAGTTGAATTGGCTGAACGTTTGAAGTTCTTCAAAGAAAGTGGAAAATTGTTGGAAGCTGAGCGACTTGAAAATCGCACAAATCAAGATATGGAAAGCATGCAAGAATTTGGCATGTGTCCTGGTATAGAAAACTATTCCCGTCACATTGACAAAAGAAAACCTGGTGAAAGACCCTTCTGTCTTTTAGATTATTTTCCTGATGATTTTTTACTCTTCATTGATGAATCTCATGTTACTTTTCCACAATTACACGGAATGTATAATGGCGATTTAGCCAGAAAAACCAATTTAGTTGAATATGGTTTTCGTTTACCATCAGCATTAGATAACCGACCACTTAAGTTCGAAGAATTCGAAAAAATGATGCCAACTGTCATCTGCACGAGCGCAACTCCTGGCGATTATGAGAAAAATAAATCTGATGGCCCAATCGTCGAACAAATTATTCGCCCAACTGGCTTATTGGATCCAAAAGTTGAAGTAAGAAAAACAGTTGGACAAATCGACGATCTTTTATCCGAAATTCATCAAAGAGTTAACAACAACGAACGTACCATGATTGTTACACTTACGATCCGTATGGCTGAAGATTTAACCTCATTTCTTAAAGAGAGAGGTATTAAAGTTGTCTATTTGCATCATGAAACTAAAACGCTCGAAAGAAGCGAAATTATTTATCAACTCAGAAAAGGAAAATATGATGTCCTTGTTGGCATTAACTTACTGAGAGAGGGATTAGATATTCCTGAAGTCTCACTTGTTACTATTTTGGATGCTGATAAAGAGGGTTTTTTGAGAAGTTCCCGATCGCTGATTCAAATTATTGGCCGAGCTGCGAGAAACCAACATGGACTGGTTGTGATGTATGCGGATAATATGACTGATTCAATGCGAATCGCCATTGACGAAACAAACCGTCGTCGAAAAATCCAAAATGATTTCAATGAAGAAAATGGAATTATACCTCGCACAATTATTAAGGAAATTCGCTTGCCTATTCATAATACCGAGAGCGAAATTGATGAAATGATTAAACTCACGAAACATGGTTCAAGAACCGAAATTAATAAGCGAATTAAAGAATTGGAAAAGCAAATGAAACAAGCCGCCCAAGAATTTGATTTTGAAAGAGCTGCGGAATTGCGTGATATCATTTTGGAAATGAAAACAAACGTTCAATAATGTTTTGTTTGCCTTATTGTCGCGTTTTATTTATTATTATTAAGCAATCAATAGAAAGGATGAACATATATGTTAAATTGGTATGACTGGGTCTTATTAGCTGTCGCAATTGTGATTATTATCCTTACTTTGTTGCAAGGCGGCAAATCAGAAGGTGCTTCTGGCGCCATCACTGGCGGTGGATTAAATGTTTTCGTGAAAACGAAAGAAAGAGGAGCTGAAAAAGTAGTTTCCATCCTCACTCTTATCGTCGCCATCATATTCTTCATACTCGCTGTCATCATTAAATTAATGCAAACAGGGGTTGGGGCATAATAAAAAAATCACATAAAAGCACTCCATATTGGTAGATATCTCTCATTGATGAAGTGCTTTTCTTTTATTTCTTCACGATTGAATGTTCCTCGGTAACCTTTGCCTTTTTGGATTTCTTTTCGCGCACTATAATAACAATTCCGAACGCAGCAATTAGTACACCGACGACCATGACTAATATTCCAAGGACTAAAACAGAGTACATAATGTACAGCTGTGCATTTCTTTGGACAAAGAAAACAATACCCACAGTCAAAAGAAGAACCCAAATTACCAATGCTCTAATCCAAGAAGCCGCATCGTGTCTCGTTTTGGGATTAGTAACAAGCATAAGAAATTTTATCAACACAACAGCCCCTACAGCAATGAGAACCAAGGGCAAACAATATCCAATGATTGTGTTAATAACCCCGCTTGCCTCATCAAGAAAACAAAATGCCGTTCCAATGCCTATAAAAACCCCGCCGCTTAATAAAGTGCCACTAATACCATTAAATCCGCTTCGTTTCTCCGAGATTAATGCAAGCAAAAGACTGAACAAAGCAATTGAGAAGCAATATATTGCGACAATAATGCAGACAATTTTCAATAAATCGCCTTGATTATCGTCCTTAATGTTCAGCGAGATTATTAGAGTAACAAGACCTAGAGAAAACACAATCGCACCCACGACTAATTGCAACCACTTATGCTGGTTAAATAAATTTTTCATTTTCCAAGCCTCCTTTTCTATTATATACAGGCCGGAAAGAAAGTATAATATATACTTAATTATCAATAAGGAGACTATGTATGAACCAAAAATTGTTGCAAGATTACGCAAGACTAATTGTACGCAAAGGGATAAATGTCAAAAAGGGAGAAATCGTTTGGATTAACGCTCAACTTGACCAACCTAACTTTGTTACACTAATCGTTGAAGAATGCTATAAAGCGGGTGCGAAAGAAGTGACTGTGCGATGGACGCATGACCCAATTGCAAAACTATCGTATAAATATGAAACAGTTTCGACATTGGGCAATGTAGATTCAATAGCCTTGGCTAGATACAAATATCGTCTTAAAAAGTTGCCAACTATTTTACATATCATTTCTGATGACCCAGATGCTATGAAAGGTGTTAACCAAAAGAAACTTAGTCAAGCAAGAAGTAAGACATACGGAAAAGTTAAGAAATACATCGATCGACTTGAAAGCAAATACAAATGGTGTATCGCTGCTGTTCCAGGTTTAAAGTGGGCGGAAAAAGTTTTTCCTGATTTAAAAGGAAACGAAGCCATTGAAAAATTATGGGAAATGATTCTTCTTACATCCAGAGTGGATGGTAATGACCCCGTTGTTAACTGGGAAAAGCACAATGAGTTTTTAATTGGCCAAAGAACCAAACTTGATGGCTTAAAGCTCCACAAACTCCATTACAAATCAACTAATGGAACTGATTTTTCTGTAGAATTAATTCCTGGAGTTCGTTGGGGCGGAGGAATCGAAAATATTCCTAACAAAGGTGAATTTAATCCTAATATTCCTTCAGAAGAAGTGTTTACAACACCACGTGTTGGACATTGTGAAGGGACTCTTGTTGCTTCTAAACCACTAAGTTATAATGGCGAAATTATCGATGGTTTTAGCATCACGTTTGAAAATGGTAAGGTTAGTAAAGTTTCCGCCAAGAAAAACCAAAGTTTATTAGAAAAAATGGTTTCTATGGACGAAGGAGCTGGTATGTTAGGCGAAGTGGCCCTTGTTCCATATGATTCTCCAATTAGACAATCTAACACTTTGTTTTACAACACATTATTTGATGAGAATGCCGCTTGCCATTTCGCTGTTGGTATGGGTTTTAGAGAGTTACTTCCTAATTCCGAAGAGATGAGCGCAGACGAAGTGAAAGCTAAGGGCATTAACAATTCGATGATTCATGTTGATTTCATGGTTGGAACTCAAGATTTAAACATCATTGGAGAAGATATAAAGGGAAATAAAACCCAAATTTTTAAAGATGGAAACTGGGCTATTTAAGTTTCAGATTAATAATTTCATTAAAATGGATAACTCGTCTAATTGGCAAGACGAGTTTTCTTTCGTTTAAATCAATTTTTTTAATGACAATTTCTTCTTCGTTTATTTTTCCATTTCGGTAAAACAAAACAATCAATGGTTCTCCATGATAATTGACGAGAATATTATTGATATTTTCCGCCTCATCCTGTGAGAGCAATGGCTTTTCGGTTTTTTCTCTTTTTGCGTAATTTTTTTCAATGGACGGAGTTTGTTCCACTAAAGAACGATACGCCAACCATTTTTTCATTCCTCTGTCACTCATCGGTGGTGGCCTCCAATTTGTTCATGTCTTTCTTTGGCTGTGCTGTCTTCCGTTAAAGCTGAAGCTCTTAACAAAACATTCCTGCCATATTTTTTATGGATGGAATCGATAGTGAATAGTAATTCTCTACCTTTTATTTGTTCATGCTGATCTTCAAATAAATTTAACTGCTGATGCAATGAATTTGTCAAACAAGAGAAATTCATACCAACATTACGAATTGGCTTGTCTTGAATATGGTGATTAAAAATCTCTAATAGTGCCTCGAGCAATTTAGGCGTTTCATCGGTGGCATTAAGAAGCGTGACTTGACGTGAAAAACCACCTTGGTCTCTTGAATATCCGATGTAAAGGGAAATGCGAGCCGCCTTCTTGCTTTCCTTTCTTAGTCTTTCGGAAAGATCATCGCACATTTCGCGAATAATGGTTGTGATGTTTGATTTATTGTAGTCCTTAAATAGTACTTGCCCGATAGTAAAACTGCTTGATTCTGGAATATATTTTTCATGAATATCTGATTCATCTATTCCATTAGCGTGATTATGCAATTGTTCGCCCATAATTCCAAATTTACTAGTTAAAAATTGAAGCGAAGATAAGGCAAGATCCTTTACTGAAAAAATTCCTAATTTGTTCAATTTCTCTTCAGTTCTGGCTCCGATTCCCCATATTTTGCTCAAAGGGGCAACTTCCCAAAGCTTAGTCTTCACGTCTTTTTGTCTCAAAATTGCCACACCATTTTTTTCTTTTTTTGCAAAAATATCAAGAGCTGCTTTAGCCAGAAAAAAGTTATCTCCTATACCGGCGGTCGCGCCTAAGCCTGTCTTTTCTTTAATCGTGCGTAAAATCATTTCAGTAAGTTCCAGAGCTGACTTTTGGTAATAGTTTAAATAGCTTGTTATGTCTAAAAAAGCCTCATCAATTGAGTAGACATGAATATCGTCTTTGCTAACAAAATCTAGAAATATGTCGACCACCTTGGTAGACATCTCAATATATCTTTCCATTCGCGGTCTAGCGTAAATGTATTCAAATTTATTGGGAAGTTCTTTGATTCTTAACCTTGAAGGAATTCCTTGAGACTTAAGAAATGGTGAAATAGATAAAACAATGGTGTTTTTGCCTCTTTCTTTATCTGCGACGACTAAAGGAGTAGACCACGGATCTAATTTACGATCAATACATTCGACAAAGGAATAAAATGCCTTTAAATCTATTACAACAATGTTTCTTTCTTCTAGCGACATACTATATGTATTTTACAAGCAAATGGCGACTTTTTTCATTAAGGAAAACCAATATTTCTCTTATCAATTAGTAATGTGATATCATTTATATGATAATTTTAGGTTATAAGGAGTTTAGAAAGATATGGAAATCGCAACAATTATTTTGTCTTCATTGTCCTTGGTGGTGGTTATTATTTTGCTTTTTGTCATTGTAAAAAGAAAACCGCAACCCATCGAAACAAAAATAGATTTAAAGGAAATTGGCGCTCTTGAAAAGCAAATCGATCTTCTCAGTTCTCAAATTAAAGGTGATATTGAATTGTCAGTTGTTAAAGAAATGGGCAAAGTAAGCGACCAGACCGTTAAAAATAGCGAAGTCAACAACGAGAAGTTAGAACGATTCCAAAAATCCATTTCTGAGTCCCTCAACACCCGTTTTGATGCTCTCAATAGACAAATGGAAGAGAAAATCGCTCTTATAAATAAAAAAGTTGATGATAAATTGTCGGAAGGATTCAAAACCACCAATGAATCAATGTCCCAGGTGAGAGAAAGACTTCAAGCCATCGATGCCGCCCAAAAGAATATTGAAAACCTATCAAAGGATGTTGTTTCTTTGAAACAGGTCTTAGAAGGCAACCAATCACGTGGTCAATATGGTGAATATCAATTGAGCATGGTTCTTCACAATATCTTTGGCGACACGGAAGGTTGCTACCAAGAGCAATACACATTGAAAAAGGTAAAAGATGGCGATGATGTCCGCGCTGATGCAGTCGTTTTTATGCCCGAACCGAACCGTATGATTTGTATTGACTCAAAATTCCCATTTAAAGACTATGCCCGTATGTTTGATGCGCAATCCGAGGAAGAAAAATCGAGTCTATCGAAAGATTTTGCTAATGCTGTAAAGAAACACATTACCGCTATTAAAGACAAATATATCGTTGAAGGAAAAACTGCGCCCGAAGCTTTAATGTTCATTCCTAACGATGGTGTATTTGCTTTTATTCATCACAATTGCCGTGATGTTATAGACTATGCTCGTGAAAAGAAAGTAGTTTTAACCTCTCCAAGCACATTACCGGCCATACTTGTGACCATTAATATGGTAAAAATTCAGGTCGAAAGAGCTAAGAATGTGGAAGAAATCAATCGTCAACTCAGGCGTTTGAGCAAAGACTTTGAAATGTTTGCTCGCGAATGGGATAAATTCTCTGACAGTTTAGAAAAAACAACAAAATCGAGAGAGCGACTGGATACTCGTGTTAACAAAATTAATAACAAATTTGAATCTATTAGAGGAAACAACAAGTTGAGCGATATTGAAGATACACAGAGTGAGTCTTATGTTGAATTAATGGATAATGAAAATGGAACTGAAAAATAATCACACTATTGTTAATTTTTCGAACTCTTTGTTGAAACATTTTTCTGCACCTACTTGGCACGAAACAATTCCTGAAGTTGATCAAAAATTAGAAGGGCGCAACAAAGTTGTTGTCATGCTTTTTGATGGACTTGGCAGATATATTATTGATCGACATTTACGAAAAAAAGGATATATTCGTTCACATTATTTAACGACCATTGATGCGACTTTTCCACCAACAACAGTGGCTTCCACAAATGGTTTTTTATCAGGAAAGTTTCCCATTGAAACGGGCTGGCTTTCATGGAGTCAATATTTCGAAGAATACCAGTGCGATATTGAAGTTTTTAGAAACACAAGAAGTAGTGATGGTTCTCTGGTTCGTGACAAGGATAATTTAATCATCGCTGAAAAGTGCCCTTATGAAAGTATTTTTCAGCAAATAAAAAAAGCCAATTCTTTTGTCAATGTGTTCGATATTTTCCCACAAAAAGTAAAGCCAAATAGCGAAGCAATAGATTTGAAGAAATCTCGACAAATAATCGATGGAGCTTTAAAAGGAAATGACAAAGTCTTCATGTATTTTTATTGGACACTTCCAGATGAATATATTCATCACTATGGTGTTAATCACTTTATGGTCCATTTTGTCATTAAGCAGATTCAAAGATTTGTTAAAAAGGTAGTAAAAAATAATCCTGACACCATTTTCTTTACGTTCGCTGATCATGGCTTGATCGATGTCAAATATCTCGACATTTGCGAACATAAAGATTTGCAGGAATTATTAGCCCTTCCCCTTTCATTCGAGAAGAGAGTAGTCAACTTCTTTGTTAAACCTAATAAGAAAGATGAATTTAGTTCCCTATTTAATAAATATTATGGGCAACATTTTGAACTTATTGATAGAGAGTCAGTATTCAAAACTGATTTATTTGGTAAAGGCCAACCTCATCCCGCTTCTTACAAATTTATTGGTGATTTTATCGCCATTGCCAAAGATGTTTACTGTCTCTATGCCTCGAATGAAATAACACCTGATAAATTTGTTGCTCATAAAGGCCATCATGCTGGTGGAACAAAGGAAGAGATGGAAATTGATATCAGTGTTTTTAATGGATAAAAAGTCTCAACCAAATGTTGAAAAGGTGAACGAAAAAAAGTAAAATGAGCCAAGTCGGGAAGTAATGGGTCTGTAGCTCATCTGGGAGAGCGCCTCGTTCGCAACGAGGAGGTAGCCGGTTCGATCCCGGTCAGATCCACCAAATGTATTATTAAATAAGTTCGATGGGCTGTTGCTTCACAAAGAAAAAGTCCCCGAGCGATCACTTATATAGCACCTAGAATGAAGACTCTGAAATACGAGCCTTTTTTCTTTCGTTACTTGGGTAAAGCATTATAAAAATGTCGCGAAAATTGCTTGATTAGGCTCATCATAAGACAAGGAAAATACAAGGATAAAATCTTATCAAAAGGTGAGACAACAGCCCTTCGAACTGACAAAATGTTAATTCGTAAATTCGAACTCCTTTTGATTCGTAAAATCAGTGTTTGATTCGAACTCCTCATAATATATATAGAATGAAGACTCTAAAAAGCGAACCTTTTTTGCATTTTCGAAAAATTGACTAATTTTGTAACAAGACTATTATGAAAATGTAAAGGAATAAACTCTGCTTATTGATTTCGTTGGATTTCTTCTTGAAATCTATCATCATCACCCAAACATAAAGGAGTTAAAAATATGAAAGGGAATCAGGCGGTAATAAAACCAAGGCAGTATTGTTGTCATGGTGGAATCGGAAAATCGACAAATTAGTATGGATCTTTATTCTAAAGATAATGATATTCCTCTAATTCCAACAGATATGACAATTGTCCAATATAACGGGCTTGATCCAACATTATCAACAAACTGGGTAGCTTATGCCAAAATAAATGGAACAATTGAGATAAATCAGGAAAATCATCAAACGAATTTGGCTAGTGGCGAGGGCGAAGGAAAAATAACAATGCCCGTAATTGTATTAGAGCAACAGGATGCATTATTCCTAAGCAATTATGAAGGTTCGGGTGGCCATGGGCTATAAATGCACAATTGAAGGTTATGTGTTTCTATATAATAGAGCGGATTTGACAATTGACCATGTGGTTGCCAAAAATCAGCCCATTCAGATGTCACCAACACAAATAAGTTTAAGTGCCTTTTTGGGAGAGACAATTGATAAAGGCAAATTCGTCTACTATGAACTCACTGGGAAGCTGTCGCATCCAGACCCAGAAGGGAGCATGTTCATTCTTTCTGAAGGTAGTGGTGAAGATCAAATAAATGTTATTATCTTTGCTGTGAATACGGAAACGCGCACAAATCTTATCAACTTAGTTAACCAAGATGTGATTGTTTGCGGAATTGGAGTCGTTCAAGGTGAGATAAATTACTTATCAATACTATCAATACCAATTCCAGTTGTCGCGCCTGTTTAGAACATAGAGACTAAAATAAAACCACGAAATACAATTTTGTGGTTTCTTTTTATAATCTAAGGACTGCCAAGTCAAATTATAACCTTAATAATTAACGAAAAATGAAGGTTATAAAAGATAAATATCTTTAAAAAAGCGGCTTTTAGCCGCTCTAATTTTTGTTTCAATTTATTGTGGATTTATAACAAGGACAATTATTAATCCTAGAAGTCCGAGCCCAAAGAAGGCCTGGTATAAAGCATGGCCAACTTTCGAATCGCTTGAGAATTCGTCTTTTGAATACAAAACGAGATGAATAATACCCATTATTAATTGCACAGTGGAAAGTAAACCAATGATGACCATCCATATAAACACACTGCCATATAAGATAGCATATGGATCAGTCGCACCAGATTGGACAGCCATCATGATAGCTACAAACACGACTATACCGCCGATGAAATCAACTACAGTCACTCCAGCGCCGACGAGCCAAAACCAAAGCATACTTTTGTTTCTCATTATTAATTCCTCTTTACACTTTATTTTAGATAATAACATAAGTTAATAGGATGGTTAATTTTCAATAATGTAGCCGAAATCAAAAGATAAATATATAGAAAAAAGCCACGAAACAATCGTGGCTTCCTATTAATTTATTAAATGATTAGTCTAAATCAGGAGTTGATTTGTGATAAGCGCGTCCATGGAGATGTCCGTCTAAACCGACTAAAGCCGCTTTATCATCTGCCATGAAGTCAAATTCAGCTAAAAGGTTCTCGGCGCTGCTTTCTTCTTCAACTTGTTCTTTGATAAACCATTGTAAGAATTCTTGAGTACCATAATCTTTTTCCTTAATTGCATTTTCAAGAATATTTTCGATTGATTTTGTCACTTCTTGTTCATGTTTCATTTGTGCAACGAGAGGCTCTCTTAAATCCTTATAATCTCCAAACGGAGCATCGATTTTTAATGAAACAGCGCGAGCGTTTCTATGAATTAAATACGCCCTAAAATAAAGCGCATGGTCTCTTTCTTCTTGAGCTTGAACTAAGAAATAATGGCTGAAGCCTTTTAATCCTTTTTCTTCATAATAGTTAGACATTTCTAAATAAAGGTAACTGCTGAAGAGTTCCTTTTGAATTTGTTCATTAATTAATTTTTCAATTTTTTTGTTAAGCATAATTTTCCTCTTTCCGAAAGCCTTTCGACTTTCAAATTAATTTTATACTATTGTCAAAATTATAAAAAGTAATATGCTTTAGGCAAAATAATGTATTCAATACCTCTAATTACTTAGAGGAATATTAGAATGTGCCGTCATTATATCTGTTTTTTTGTTTTATCTTGTCTAGCTCTTTCGATTCTCGACATAATATTTTCCATTATTTGAATATATAGTTTGTCGCCT
>CAYFSI010000003.1:0-5725 GCA_964345825.1 uncultured Staphylococcaceae bacterium
CTACCTACTCTTCCCTTAATTTGATAAAGCTGAGCTAGACCATAGTTTTCACTATCTTCGACAATAATCATATTGGCATTGGGAATATCGATTCCGTTTTCAATTATCGAAGTGCAAACTAAAACATCAATTTCGCCGTTATAAAACTTCATCATCGTTTCTTCGATGTCTTCTTTATCAATACTCCCATGAATAACTCCAATCGAAATTTCGGGCATTAAACGATGGAGGCGGTTCGCGCACATGTATAGAGTTGATATATTATTGTGGAGATAAAAAACTTGTCCTTTTCTTCCTAACTCTCTTTGAATTAGTTCCTTTGCGATATCGATATTAAAAGGGATGACATATGTCTGAATGGGCATACGAAATTGAGGAGCAGTATTGATGATCGACATTGATCGAACACCAAGCAAAGATATCTGAAGAGTCCTAGGAATTGGAGTCGCGGTCAGAGTTAAAACATCAATATTATTTTTGATTTCTTTTAGTCGTTCTTTTTGCTCAACTCCAAATCTTTGTTCTTCATCGATAATCAATAAACCAATGTTTTGAAATTCGATTTCTTTGGATAGTAAACGATGGGTTCCAATTACCAAATGGGTGGTTCCGTTTTTAATGCCTCTAATTTGTTCTTGCTGCTGTTTTTCAGGAATCAATCGCGAAAACACCGCAATTTTGACATCAAATTTCGAAAATCGCTCTAAGGCAAGTTCATAATGTTGTCTTGCTAGCAATGTTGTTGGACAAAGTATCGCAACTTGTTTTCCCGAATTAATTGCTTTAAAAGCCGCCCTAAAAGCTAGTTCAGTTTTACCATAGCCGACATCTCCACAAAGGAGTCTATCCATAGGGGAAGATGACTCCATATCAACTTTAATATCTTCCATGGCTCTATCTTGATCAGGAGTCAATTCATAAGGAAAGGCTTTTTCAAATTGCTCTTGAAATTCATCATCCTTGGAAAAAGCAAATCCCTTTGCCTTGCTTCTTTCAATATATAAATGCATGAGTCGTTCAGCTAAGTCGTTTACTCTTTGTTTTATTTTCTTCTTGGTGTTTTCCCAATCTTTACTATGAAGACGAGATAAACGAGGAGCAGAACCTTCTTTGCCTAAATATTTTCTCACCAATTGGAATTGAGAGAGAGGAACATAAAGAAGTTCACCGCCATGATAAGCGATTTTTAAATAGTCACGATGGATGTTATCCACTTCTAAATTGATTAGTTCGACGAATTGGCCAATTCCTTGATATTCGTGAACGACATAATCTCCGGGCTCTAAATCTTCATATGACTTAAGGATTGTTGCTTCTTTAAAACGACTATCAAAACGAGCAGTTTTGACCCGATCGTTAAACAATTCAGTGCTTGTTAAATAAACAATTTTTTCATTCGGCAAAACAAATCCTTGAGGAAGAGAAAACGCTGTTAGTCCAACTTTTGATTCTGGTAATGCAAAGTCATGCACTACTTCGCAACGTTGGCCTAGTTTATATAATCCTTCTTGAACCGCGTTAATGTGTTCGTTTTTAGAAAGCGATAAAACAATTTGATAATCTTCGTTTAAGTAACTTTGAATAATCGAAAACATATCAACTGTTTTGCTGGCTTGGAAGGGGACGTTTTTCAAAGAAAAAGAGATATCTTCTGAACGAGTGTAGAACTCAGAGGTGGTAATAAAATTATTACCCGAAAACAAAGTTAAACGATTGATATCTTGATAAAAAGATAGGTGACTAACGGCTAGTCTTTTTTCGAATAATTCTCCTAGATAATTACTCGATTCTTTTAACAGCAATTCGTTTGATTGGATAATTGATTCTTTTTCAACAAATATCTTGGTAAAAGGTTTGCAATAATCAAAAAGAGAAAAAGGTTTATCAAGTAATTGCCCATAATATTTATAGATTCTTTGGCTTGATTCAAAGGACAATATTTTATCAATATCTTCTGTGAGATTATCTCTCAATGTTTCAAAATCACCACGAGAGATATGCTTTGCATCGCTTTCAAGAATGTCGAGCAGTTTATTTGGGCCTTTTTTCAATTCTTCGCTTCCGAGAATTATGTCGCTCGCAGGGAGGACAATGGTGTCCTTAATGGGTGTGGTTGAAGTTTGAGTAGCGATGTCAAAGTATCGCATCGATTCAATCTCATCCCCATAGAACTCTATTCTCACTGGAGCATCGTTATTAACGGAAAAAATATCTAAAATATCGCCTCGAATGGCAAACTGAAGGGATTGGTCAATTTTATTAACAAGACTATATCCGTTTCTGATGAGTTGTTTCTTTAATTCGCCTAAATCATAAGACTTGCCAACTTCTAAATTAATGATTTGTTCTTTGAAAAGAGAAGGTGATGGTAAATAACGCGTCGCGGATGCCACATTAGCAATCACAATTTGAGCTTGTCCTGAAACTATCTTGCTTAATGCAAATAATCTCTGAGCTACCATCTCTTTTGATTGGACCATATTTTCCGCTCGAATTAGTTCATCGCTGGGAAAAAGATATATATCTTTAGAATCAACAAAAGAAGAGATAAAACCATAAATCTTTTGAGCTTGATATAAGTTTGAAGCCAAGATGAGATATTGATCATTAGTTTGACGATAAGCAGTTGCAGTAAGTAAGGAAACCCCAATGGAACTATCAACAACAAAATGCCCTTTCTTAGCGAGAAAGGGGGGGATGACATTACTGTTTTTTAACTTATCAAATAGATTCAATAATTTACTAATCTCCTAATTAAATGTATTCATCGCGTAATCGAATCCCTTTTTAAAAGCGACTTTAATCGCTTCCATGGAAGACTCGATTGCTTGATTAATTAATGGCAATTCATCTTTTAATGGCTTGCCAAGCACATAGTCAATTGTATCGAATTCTAACGGTTCTCCAATGCCAATGCGAATGCGTTTAATGTTTTCACTTTTTAAGGCTTCAATTACGTTTTGCATTCCTTTATGGCCGCCAGAAGTGCCGCTTTTTCTAAGTCGAATTTGTCCTGGGGCTAAGGCCATATCATCAAAGATGATAATAATGTCTTCAAAATCAATCTTGAAGTAATTGACTAATTCACTGACCGCAAGACCAGACAGGTTCATGAAAGTGGTTGGTTTAAATAGCAAAACATCTTCATCCATAATTTTTCCACGACCTAAAAGACCATGGAAAATATCTTTATCAACATCAATTTTAGCGGCTTCGCTTAGTAAATCGATGGCCATAAAGCCCATGTTGTGGCGAGTTTTTTCGTATTTTTTTCCGGGATTACCTAAACCGACAATTAGTTTCATTTTTAGTCCTGCCGATTATTATAACAAACTTAAAAACAAAAGCATATCTTAACAAAGATAACTATTCTTGATAGACTAAAAAGCACATGAAAGCAAAAAACTGGTTTAAAAAATTTTTAGCCGGAATGGGAATTGGCGCTGGCGCTGCGATTCCTGGAGTTAGTGGCTCGGCAGTGGCAGTTGTTTTAAAAGTCTATGAATCAATCATTTGGGCTGTCAATAATTTCCGAAAGAAATTCAGTCGCTCCTTTGCTATTTTGTTGCCAATTTTGTTGGGCATTATTTTTGCTGTAATTCCATGTATTTGGTTATTTGATCGCGCTCTTGAACAATTTGTCTTTGGCATCATTTGCATTTTTGCCGGCTTTCTAATTGGTTCATTTCCCGGAGTGGTCGACGAGATAAAAGATGTGAAAATTACCAAAAAATATATCATATTAGCTATTTTGGGAGCCTTGTTTGTCATCGCTCTCGGTATAATCTCCGTTTTGTTCGGAGGAAAGATGAATCTTAATAACCAATTTGCTGATATGCAATGGTGGTTTATTCTAATCTTGGTTCCAGTTGGAATCATCGCCGCTGTGGCTCTCACTGTTCCAGGCTTATCTGGTTCATTAATTCTTTTAATTCTCGGTTTTTATAAACCATTATTGGAAAACACCATTCAATGGATAAAAGAAATATTGACAGCTGGTGATTTTTCCAACACTTGGAAGTTATTCGCCATGCTCGGAGCTTTTGCAATTGGAGTTCTTATTGGAGTAATCATTACCTCTAAAGCAATGAAATTCTTTATTGGAAAACACCATAATGGGACATATTTCGCCATTGCAGGCTTTGTCTTTGGTAGCATCTTGGTCATCTTTTTTAACATGGTGATTTTTAATTACTATCTTGTTTGGGCCGGACAAACAATCGAAGGATACAATCCCATTATGGGAATGGAATTTGAGATTCCTATCGGTATTTTCTTATTAGTTGGATGCGCAATATTGTCATATACGTTAGTTCGCTTTTCACGAAAGAAACCAAAGGAGGAGAAATATGACCTGGGAGCTTAATTTTTTGGAGTGGCTCACTAGAGCTAATGCAAATCCATCATTAGATTGGTTAAGTTGGATTCTCGACATTTTTACATTAGCTTGTGATAAAGGGTTAATTTGGATATTAGCGGCAATCGTGATGTTGTTTTTCAAAAAATGGAGAAAAACCGGCTTAGTGCTTGGTTTTGCTCTAGTGGTTTTTGCCATGCTGGGAAATAACATCATCATCAAATATTCTTTCCAGAGACCTCGCCCTTTCGAAATTGGGGTTATTGGTCAAACTCTTTTTGAAAGAGTAAGCCATTGGATGCTTCCAAGCGGAAGTTCTTTCTTGGGCTTCTTTGAAGTCCCTGATTCTTATTCATTCATGTCCGGACACTCATTCTCTTCCGCTTTATGCGCTACGATAATTTTCTATTACCATCGCAAGACTGGTATTGTGGCCATTGTTGTAGCGGCCATTATTGCTTTTTCTCGTCTTTATTTTGGCGTTCATTATCCCACAGATGTCATCGCAGGAGTTATCTTTGGAGCTGGTTCAGGCATGCTATCGATTTTCTTGGCAAATAAATTCTACGATCGAATCGTTGCTTGGGTCATTAAGCTGTTCAAAAAGAAGAAACAAGAGAATGTTTAATTTCTCAACTAATCTATGTTTAAAACCTTTCTTAAAATGAGAAAGGTTTTTTATTGATAAAAAGGTCAAGAAATAATCCTAGACCTTGATGATTTTGATTCTGGCTTAGATCCGAGAAAGGGTGATTGTCGCACTGGAAGAAGAGAGGCTATCAATGGTGAACGACCAACCAAGATTAGTGTTGCTATTGAGCTTTCCAGAATTAACAAATTGGGAAGCATAGGTGTTCATATTGAATGTATCGCCGGCTTTGAAGAGATCATTTGAAGAGAGATCTGCCGTTGGTTTATAGCCAACGCTAGTGTTCTTTCTAATTAACTGCAATAGATTGTAGTCAGCGTAACTTGATCCCAATGGAGATATATAGTCAGCAGCTTCTTGAGAATAATAGGTGTTTGACATGGCGGTGAGAACGTTGCCAACAAAAACATTACTAGTTAGATTTGTGCTACTATTTCTCGTTAACCGCGCATCAACATGCCATAAACGAATGCCTGGGGTGCTTGGTCCCTTTGGATATGCGCCACCATATTGATGAGCCGCATCAAATTCATTCAAGCCTGTTGGGGTATATAACTCAAGGAGTACATATTCGTCAAAAGGAGAGTCATAAGTATTCCAACTTGGGGTCAAAAGAATTAAATCATGGGAGCTTTGAAAGTTACCAATGGTAATAGTCCCACTAGTCGCGGGAATATAAGGTTTGGCCCAACCAGCCGCCATCACTGAGTATGGACCAT
>CAYFSI010000003.1:5735-52449 GCA_964345825.1 uncultured Staphylococcaceae bacterium
ACCGGCAGGATTGTATTGGTTGCTATAATCGTAATAATCATCAAAACCAAGGACATGGCCCATTTCATGGATATAGGTGTGAGCATCAACGCTGCAATAAGAGGTATCGCCACTTGCATACGATGAGCCAGCTCGGCTTGAAGCTGTGAGACTTCCATACATGAAGTCATATGAAGCCCAAAAGAAGACATTTGGACCTGGGTTGACAACAGAGTTTAGGTCCGAATTCTGTAACCAGAAGCAATACGCCCACATGTTATAGTCATCGATAGATTTATTGTTTTTTATGGCCGTGTAGTCTGGTGAACCGTAAATGAGTAAGACGCCGTCGAGATAACCATTGTTATCGCGGTCATAGTCACTTCTCGATTCACTAGGGTTGTTGGTGAAATACCAGCTAGAGGCAGATTGGACCAGCATGGTTGTGCGATCAGCTCCATCAGTCTCACTATAGTAATAAGTTGAAGGTTGGTTAGCAGGATACCATTCACTGACAGTGCCTTCAAGAGTGAGAGCACCTTTAGATTGTTCTTCATAGAAAGATTTAACACTGTGCCAACCAGTTTCGGCTTCAGTGCCAAAGTAGGCTTTTTGCAAATCGGAACGAACATTAGCTTTTTTAGTTTCTGATGTGATATAGGTGCTTGAATCAGAAAACCAAACAGGAATAACTAAAAGTTTGCCAGTTCCAATAGTTGGACAACTATCAATGTTGTAGTAATTATACTCGACATAGTCCATATAATTCGATTGAAGGGTGACTTTTTCAACCTCAGGAGCAACAGAAACTGAAACTGAACAGGTAGCGGTGAATCCGCCATCTTCAGAGGTTGCAGTAATTGTGGCGCTACCTTCGGTAAGGCCGGAGACAACTCCGTTTGCAACTGTAGCCACTGTTTCGTTGTTGGAATCCCAAGTGACATTCTTATTAGAAGCGTTGCTCGGTGTAAAAGTAACAACGAGTTGACTAGTTTGGTCAGTATAAATTTCTAAACTGGCCGGGGATAGAGAAATGCCAGTCGCATCAACGTAGGAAACAGTGACTGCACAAGTGGCGGTCACACCACTTCCATCTTTAGCTGTCGCGGTAACGGTCGCCTCGCCTTCGCTAACGGCAGTCACTAGACCATCGGCGACACTGACGGATTTATCATCTGATGTCCATCTTAATGATTGAATAGTTGCATCAGCCGGGAAGATCGTTGATGTCAATTGATAAGTTTCGTTAACCGATAAATTTAGTTCAGTCTCGTTTAAGACAATGCTTGTCACTAAAGTAGTAAAAATGTTGAAGTCGCAAGCCGTAATAGCAAATGACATTAATACAGTTAGGGGGATTAGTTTTAATATTTTCTTCATATACTTCTCCTTAGTTATGAATTACTAAGATTACTCATTTTATTCTTGTTTATCAAGAATTTTATTCACAAAATATGATTTTTTTATAATCTCAATAAAATTATACCTAAAAACATAATTAAAGTCATTTAAAGGGCAAATATTTTATTGACAAGTTCGTATGCGAACCTTAGACTATATGAACTATGAAAAAAGAAAAACCTTGTCTATCAACTAAAGAGCCTGAATTACTTGGCCTCTTCCGTTATCTCAACAAACAACTCGACTTGTCATTTAACGCTCGGCTTGAAAATCTAGGATTAACCAGCCAGCAAGGCCGCGTAATATTTTATATCCATTATCACAACATCGCGTTAAATGAAATTGTTAAGCAAAGCGATTTAGAACGCCACTTTCATTTAAGCAAGTCAACAGTCAGCGGACTGGTAAAAAGATTAACCAATAATGGATTCATTGAAAAAGCGGACGCACATCATCACTATGCAATCAGCCTCACCGAAAAAGCTAAATCAACAATGAGCAACTTTAAAAAGGCTAATGAGGAAACCAGAGACAAACTGCTCAAAGGTTTCTCGGAAGAACAAAAAGAAGAAATGAAACAATCATTAATATTAATGATTGAGAATGTGGAGGGCAAGAAAAATGCGGAGTAAGATAAAATTAATTTTAAAAAGTGTTAGGCAATATAAGAAGTACGCGATATTAACACCGCTATTTATGGTCGGTGAAACTCTTTTAGAGAGTTGTTTGCCTTTCATCATGTCCATTTTTATTGATGTGGCATTAAAGACTGGCGGAATCAGCGATTTTACTACCTTTTATGAAACGAGTAATCTTCCCTTCAAAATTAGTTTGATGTGGCTGATTGTCACTATGATCATCATGGCTATGCTTTCCTTGTTTTTCGGAATTATGGGTGGCCGATATGGCGCCAAAGCTTCTGTCGGACTTGCCACTAATCTAAGAGGCGATTTATTTCGCAAGATTGAATCTTTCTCGTTTGCCAATATCGACAAATTTTCTACTTCTAGTCTCGTCACTCGTATGACAACAGACATTCAAAGTGTTCAACAATCGTTCCAAATGTTAATTCGCATTGTTTTCCGCGCTCCATTAATGATGATTTTCTCGGCTATTATGGCATTTGCCACCGGAGGACATGTCGCTTGGATTTTTATCTCTCTTATCCCAATACTAGGGGGCGGATTATTCCTCATTATTCGCGGAGCAATGAAAATCTTTACTAGAGTATTCAAACGATATGACAAGCTCAATGAATCAGTTCAAGAGAATGTCTCAGGAATTCGCGTTGTCAAATCATTTGTTCGTGAAGAGTTTGAAAAAGAAAAATTCAATAAAGCGAGTGATAACATCACTTACGATTTTGTAAAAGCCGAAAAACTGATTTCTTTAAATAATCCTTTAATGAACACTACTGTGCATATTTCTAATCTACTTGTCGTCGGAATATGTTCCTATTTAATTTCTAAAACAGCTGGGTGGGATCCTAGCGGGGAAGGACGCCCAGTTTTTAATGGCGTATCGGTTGGTCAACTTTCTGCCTTATTAACTTATGGAATTCAAATTTTGATGTCCATATTGATGATTGCTGGAATCTTGGTTATGTTCGCTATGTCTTTTGAAGCTATTCGCCGTATTGGAGAAGTCCTTGAAGAAAAGTCGAGCATTGTCAGCCCAGTAAATCCAATCACAGAAGTCATCGATGGCTCAATTAGTTTTGACGATGTCAATTTCAAATATTCATCCAAGGCAGAAAAAAATACCTTAGAAGGTATCAACATTCACATTAAGTCTGGCCAGTTTGTTGGCGTTCTAGGATCAACCGGCTCTGGTAAAACCAGCGTCGCCAACCTTATATCACGTCTCTACGATGTTTCAAGTGGCGCAGTTAAAGTCAGTGGTCATGATGTCCGCGAATATGACATCAAGACACTTCGCGATAATGTCGCGGTTGTCTTACAAAAGAATGTTTTGTTTTCCGGAACCATCGCTGACAATCTAAGATGGGGGAACGAAAATGCTACCCTTGAAGAGATGGAAAGAGCTTGTGAAATTGCTCAGGCTCATGAATTCATCTCGCAAATGAAAGAAGGTTTGGATTCACGTATTGAACAAGGTGGATCAAATGTCTCGGGCGGACAAAAACAAAGATTATGTATCGCTCGCGCTATTATAAAGAAACCAAAGGTATTGATATTAGATGATAGCACCTCCGCCGTCGACACTAAGACCGATCGTTTAATTCGCAAAGGATTAAAAGAAGATCTTCCAGAAATGACAAAAATCGTCATTGCTCAACGTATTTCTTCCATTGAAGAAGCTGATCAAATCATCATCCTAAATGATGGAAAGGTCAATGCGATTGGCACTCACGAAGAACTAATTGCTCATAATCAGATTTATCAAGAAGTGTACTACACGCAAAATAGAGCGGGAGGTGAAAAATAATATGCCACCAATCAAAATTGGAGAGAGAGGTCGCGCCAAAAAAGGCACGATGCTTCGCCTTCTCAAACAATTATTCAAATTGTATCCTGGACGTCTTGCCATCAATGCATTCTGTATCGTCTTTAACGTTTTTGCTAATCTATGTTCATCCATTTTTAGTGGATTAATCGTCAGCGTTTTGAACGCAGCGATTAAAGAAAATGGCGGAGCCTTTAATATCTTCGATATCACTAGAATGTATACTGGCTCAGCGATGGGAAATAGCTTCACCATCACTTCAAATATTCCTATTCTTCTCATCGGCATGGCGAGCATATATTTCTTAGGAATTTTTGCTTCTTGGTGGTGGAATCGCTCAATGGCGATCATCACCCAAGATTTCCTCAACAAATTCCGCAAGAAAATGTTTAATCACATGCAAGATCTCCCGATCAATTATTTCGATACCCACGCTAGGGGTAACACCATGTCAATCTACACCAATGATATCGACACGATTCGCCAATTTATTTCCCAATCATTACCCGAAATTCTTCGCACCACTTTAGCAGTTAGTTTCAGCTTAGCTTTGATGCTTGTCAATAGCATCTGGATGACTCTTGTCGTCTTGATGGGAACTGGGATTGTTCTTTTAAACACCAAGTTCATTGGTGGAAGAGCCAGCAAATACTTCATTAAGCAGCAAAAGGCTATCGGAGCGGTGGAAGGCAATATTGAAGAGTCCATCAATGGCTTGAAAGTCATCAAAGTTTTCACTCATGAAGAAAAATCAGCGGAAGAATTCGACAAGTTAAATGAAGAATTGTCTTCATATTCAACCAAAGCCAATATCGCCGGAAACATCACTATGCCAATTAACGGAAACATTGGAAACTTTACCTATGTTCTCACCGCATTTATGTGTTTCTTAATTTTTGCAGTTCCAGGGTTTAAAAATCTCACTCTTACAAGCGGTTTGGTCGATATGTATCTCAACACCACTGCTTTCGGCTCCACCATTGTTACCTTCTTAATGCTCAACCGCATGTTCAACAACAACATCGGCAATCTGTCTCAACAAGTGACTTTCATCGTCATGGGTATGGCGGGAGCTTCTCGTTGTTTTGATTTGCTGGATGAGAAACCGGAAGTTGACAACGGCTATGTCTATCTCACTAATGTGGTTCATAACGAAGATGGAACCTTTACCGAATCGAGCGAACACACCCATCACTACATGTGGAAATATCCTCATAAAGATGGAACCATCGAATATCGCGAATTAAAGGGTGACATTATTCTCGACCAAGTTGATTTCGGTTATACCGAGAACAAATTAGTCCTTAAGGATGTATCGGTATACGCACGCCCAGGACAAAAGATTGCTCTCGTCGGAGCAACTGGCGCAGGCAAAACCACCATCACTAACCTCATTAATCGTTTCTACGACATCGCAGATGGAAAAATCAGATACGATGGCATAAATATTAATAAGATCAAAAAAGCCGATTTAAGAAGGTCTTTAGGCATTGTCTTGCAAGACACCAATTTATTCACTGGCACGGTTATGGAAAATATTCGTTATGGAAGACTGGAAGCCACCGATGAAGAAGTTTATAACGCTGCCAAAATCGCTAACGCTTATGATTTCATCACTCGTTTACCCGATGGTTTTAACACGATGCTCAGTGGAGATGGATCAAATCTATCACAAGGCCAAAGACAATTGCTCTCCATAGCCCGAGCCGCTGTGGCGGATGCTCCCGTAATGATTCTTGATGAAGCGACTTCATCGATTGATACTCGCACAGAAAAACTCGTTCAACAAGGAATGGATAAATTGATGGAAGGTCGCACCGTTTTTGTTATTGCTCACCGTCTTTCCACCATTCAAAATAGCGAAGCCATCATGGTTCTCGAAGATGGTGAAATTATCGAAAGAGGAAATCACAAAGATTTAATCGGTGTAAAAGGTATGTATTATCAACTTTATACTGGAGCCTTTGAACTCGAGTAGAGGTTATTGTTCAGTTCTCACTAAAGGAAGATCCGCTTGCGGATTTTCTTTTTTTAGGATTGTTAAATAAATGATTAGCAAATATAAACCAGCTACTAAAGCCACGGCCGCATTGGCGAGGAAGTAGATGAGAAGGTTGCTGGTGGAGGGAGCTAAGAAGTTAAAGACGATGTCGTTAACCGTGTTAAACAAGAAATGAAAAATAATACACATCGATATGCTTCTTCCATATTCATAAATAAAACCAAGAATAATACCCAATCCAAAGGTATAGATAATTTGAATGAAATAGGATGGATTAAAAGTGATGAGATAATTAGTGATGTGCAGAATAGCGAAGATGGCAGCGCTAATGATGATGCGCCAAAAGCGAGACTTCACTTTATCGAGATTAGGGATGAGCAATAAGCGAAAGATCACTTCTTCCTTTAAGGCGGTAAAAACCGTGAGGGTGGCATAGAGAAAAAATGTCCAATTAACTGAACCAGTAATATCAGAAGGTACAAAGGATAAATATGCAAAATTAGATGCGCAGACAATGATTAATGGAATGAACAAAAAAACGTTCTTTTTAACTGGTTTGAAGGGATAGGTTTGAAGCACGCTTCTTTTTTTAGCGTAGAAATAGACGAAAACTAAAAAGATGATATTCATCGCTGAATAAGTAAAGAAATAAACCCATGTATTCTTAATAAAATCGCCGAGGGGAAAAGTGTTGAGAAAGATAAAGACAAAGACAATTAAGAGCCAATCGAGAAATTTACGCTTTTCCATTTTTTTGGTCCTTGAAGATTAAATGTTTCAAAATGAAGTAAAGGGGAATTGCAACAGCGACGAGAACCATTGACCAAATTTGACTGGGTGAAAAAATTCCCATAAAGGCTCCTCTTTCATCTCCGCGTATAAATTCAATGAGGAAACGGAAGATTCCGTAGGAAAGAAGATAAATAACAAATGTATATTTGTAAGATTTGTTAAAGGCTAAGAGGATTAACACAGCGGTGAGAATAAAAAGATAAATTGACTCATATAATTGGGTGGGAATATATGTTTTTCCTGCAGAAGGGAAATATATGCCATACCACTCAGTAGTTTCTAAGCCATGGCAACATCCCTCTAAGAAGCAGCCGATTCTACCTATCGCATGGGCTAATGTGATGCAAGCCGGAGCGATGACTAAAACTTTTGTGATATCACCAGTCGAATGTTTGCGAATAAATAGTTGATAGATAAGTAAATATCCAAAGACACCACCAAAAAGACCGCCATAGAATGTCATTCCCCAAGTCCATTGATAAGAGGAAGAATCTTGAACGAGTTCATAGAGATTTTGGAATAAGATGGCAAATATTAATCCGCAGGCGATAGCGAATGACCCACATATGACAATATCCACCATTTCTTGTTTGCTCGTTTTTTTGTAGCGAAGGAATAAATAGAGCAAGACAAAAGCCGCTATAAGAGCGAGGACCATCATTAAGGAATATGAATCGATGAAGCCAAAAATCGTTGGGTGCATATTAAAGTTATTATACACAATTATCAATTGCGTTAATAAAAAAGGGCTGATGACTAGCCCTCAATTATTTAAATGCTAATACTAAGATTAGCTAATCTTGGTGAATGTGGTCAAATCAGGATGATGGCGTTCAACTTGGTGCGAGACGGTAATTTGATTCTTAATGTATTGTGCTTCTTGAATCTCATAGTAGAAATAATCAGTTAAAAGATAATTGGTGAATGTGGTATTCAAAACAAAGTTGAATTGTTTGGCATTGTGAATTTGATTGAGTTTGAGATCCACTTTTAATGAACCTTCGCCAGCTGATTTAATCGAAATCTTTTTGGTACTAAAAGTATCACCATCCTGAGTGTAAAAACTATCTTTCAAAAATGATTCAGTCATTCCAGCAGTAGCGACACTAACCAGAAGATAATCTAGTGATTCGTTACCAAAATATAGGTTTTGGAAACTATCTCTAATATCGGTGAATGTGGTATCAGTTTCAGCATTAAATGCTGTTTCCGTGTAGTTTTTGTTTCCTTTTCCATCATTCGTTACAGCATAGAGAAAATCATCTTTCACATAAGTCCATTGTTCCGAGAAAGTCTGCGAATCCGTTCCCAATACTTTACTAAAAGCGGTCACTTTTTGATAGGCGTAATGATGACTCACATCAACGATGACATCTTGCCAGATTTGCTTGATTTGGGTGGTCTTTGTGGGGGCGACTTCTTCCACAGTTCTTTCAATCGAAAAAGCCGAAGGAGCGATGAATTCTTCACTCACTTGCTGGGCCCGAATATTGTTTCCTTGAATCAAACCTTCGCTTAATGACAAAGATGATTCTGAACCGCACGCGGTCAGTAGCGAAACAAGGCCTAAATTGATAACTAATTGATATTTTTTATTCATGTTGATTTCCTGATGCTTTTTTATTTTATGTTATTTAGTTCACTATTTGTATCTTTTTTAAGAAAAAAGAAGATATCTATGCAATATATTTGGTATCGATGAATTGCTCGATGAAGAAAGAGAAGAATCTCGCTTTTAAATTTGATTCGATAATTGAAGAAGCTTTTTTGCGGAACTTCTCGAGTGTCTTTTCAAGAAATGTACCTGTTTCATGTTTGGCTCTTTTCTCATCAATAGCTTTTTTAGTGAGTTCAACAAAAACTTCATATGTATAAACAGGAAGATCATCAGAAATGTTCAATTCCAAAGCGAGTAGTTCCAAACTGCGGACAAATAAATCTTCGTCATCCATACTTCTTTTGCGGACATCTTTAAAAATTAGTTCAATGACTTGATCAGATTCATTTCCAAAGCAGTTGATTATCTTATTGAAATATCGATGAGAAGGGAAATCTCCATCAAAGGTGAAAAAGAATCCATTTAGTTTGCCGAAGTGTTTCATGACATCGTGATATCCTCGAATTATGTTCTTTTGAATCGGTTCTTGTTCAAAGTTTAAAAGCGAACCTAAAGAAACGTAAGGAGCAATATAGGTGACATTTTCGTACTTTAAATACGCCATATGTTGAGGGTTTAAAGAAAATAGTCGCATATCAATGGTGATAATTTCATCTGCTCCATATTCAAAAGCGAGAGTCATCGGAACATTATCAGTATAAAAACCATCGATGTATTTGACTTTGTCAATTATCTCAGGAGGAAATACTGGCACACAGGCGCTTGAGGCGTGCAAGTATGGAATAATTTTGTCTTTGGAAAGATCGTTGACGCATAGGAAAACGGGTTTTAGGCCTGACAATTTGGTCACAACAATTCCTAATTTAATTTTGCTGTTTTTCAACTTATCAGCATCGAGAGAATCTTTGACTAAATCTTTGAAGGGGGTTATGTCGGCGGACAATCCGTTTTTGAAATAGGTTCCCGCCCACTGGGTAAAATCGTTTAAGGAGTAGGCGTAACGATTGCCAAAAACCATATCTTTAGAAATGCTTAATCCATTCTTCATTACTTTATTGGCAGTAATACTATTCCATAATGTTTCGGCCTCATTCATCATCCCACTAGCATAGAACGCACCATTTAAAGCCCCGATGGATGTCCCAGTTACAATGTCAAAAGTAAAACCTAATTCGGTTAAGGCTTTAATGGCCCCAATCTGATAAGCGCCTAAAGAACCACCGCCTGCTAAAACAAGCGCTATTTTTTTAGTCATTATTTCACATATCCTTTAATGCTAAATAAACTATTTAAGACGTCGACAAAGCTCATTAATCCATCACCAGATTTCGCTCTTCGTTTTTCGATATTTGAATTAGTAAAAGCAAAACATCTCTGCTTGATGTCGTCCCAGTTGTAATCAGAGAATATAAAATCAGCGAATTTTTGGCCTTCTGCCTCGCCAATGTCAATCATTGTGTTGAGTTTATCTTTGGATAGAGAGAAAGAGGTAATGTCTTTTTCCAATTCGAGAGTGACATCGACATCAATGACAATTGTCTGGTCAGAAAACAGTTTGACTGGGGGGTAGTATTTTGGATAGCAATGCAAAATAATCACCATGTCTAAATCTTCATGAAGCATCGGATAGATGGGAATGTTATCAGTCGCCCCACCATCGATAAAAAGGGCGTTTTTATGAAAGCGGTGAGGACCATTGATCATGGGGAAAGACATCGAAATATTCAAGGTAGTTCGTATATCATTTCTATCCATGTTGTTCAAATAGAAATAATAGGTATTGAGGCCAATTACTTTCGTGCCAGTCACATAGGTTGGCAAAGCCATACCGCCGTTTTCAACAGCATTAAAAATTTTATTAAACAGGCTATTTCGAACATAGAGAGTTAATGCTTTGGTTGACTCAATGTCGAACTTTCGATAGAGATTGAGCATATTATCATATGTCTTGCAAGAAATAGAATAGGCATTAATCGAACCGATTGAAGAAGCGGAAAGCATCTTAATTCTTTCATAGCCGATCTTTTCGACAATTTTCTTGGCAAAAGCGAGTTGAATCGCTCCGCGAGCTAAACCTCCAGAAAGAACAATGCCAATGTTTTTTACTTGTTTATTTTCCATAAGGCCTTCTCGTTTCAGAAATCACGCGCGCGACAATAAAAAGGGTGGTATTGAACAAAAACAGCGAGGTCGCAATGAATGAAATGTAAACGATAATTTTATCAAGCAAAGAAATGACCTCAGTGGATTGAAAAGTTAAAGATAAGAGAAGGAAAATGAGAATAACAAGAGAAAAAATCCAGTTTAATAGACCATCTCCTATCGTTTTGATGGGTTGAAGACTCTTTCTTTCAGCGATGCAAAATGTCGTGGCAGTAATTGTGCTAATGATAAAATACAAAGGAATGGCAAAGTAAGCCATTGTCACAAATTGAGTTGGGAGCAAAATCAGCAGTAAAGCAAAGAGACCGACGGCGAATAAATTGATTCTTTCAAAAGCATGCATTAACCCTTTTGACCTTGTCAGCACCCCAACAATCATCATTAAGCCTAAGCCAATCGCATAACCATAAATTGAAAAATAGTAACCGGAGTAAAAGCCAAAAAACAGGTCGAGAATAATCCCGAGAAGAAAAACATTTACGCATATGATATATATAATTGAACGAATCGAGATGCGAGAATAATTCCCTAGTGGAACATACCGATCGAAAAAAGGCATTTTTTTCTTTTTAACAAGGTTTCCACAATAGGGACAAACATCTACTTTTTTATTATAAATAAAACCACATTTATCACATTTCATATAAATCTCCAATATAAGTTATCTTCATTAGTATAAACATTATTTGGAGATTCTTAAAGAACGATTAAATAAAAGTAATTCTTAAATTAAAAATAACAAAAGTGGTGATTAATCGTTCTGCCACACAACTTTTAATCTGCCAACATTGCTATTGACTTGATCATCAGCATAAAATTCCGGGACAGCTGATCCAGTGGGAGCAGTCGAATTAAGTAGATCAATTGCAGTCTGAACAACAGAGTCGAATGCAAATTCGATATTGATAGATAAATCATCTTTTTCGATGCTCATCGTTTCATTGCCTGCTAAAGCCGTAGCAATCATGTCGAATAGGGCGGAAACAAGTTGTCCTTCTGCCTCAGAAATGGTCGTTTCTTCCGAATCGAATATGACAATTTCACCATATAGAATTTGACGGGTGATAAATTTCATCGCAATGGATGATCTTGATGAAGAAGCGGTGGAATCATATTCGGTTACAAAGACAACATTAGTCTGGCATCCGTTAACATTTAAGCCGATATCAAAGTAGATGAAATCGCCTTCGACGTTTGAGACAAAGTTACAGTAAAGATTATCAACTGTGATGTATTGAACGGTCGCCACTTCATCGATATAAGCGCTGACAATGAAAGTTGTCCCGATAAAATCAATATTAGCCAAGTACCCGTTTAGCTCAGCTTCAGTAATATAAGAAAGCGTTGGATCTGGACTGCTCTTGAAAGCAGCGATTTGTGGTAATGTATATGAACTAAAATCAGGAATATGAGTCAACATAATGGTGGCTGGGTCATCGCTTGGAGGAATGCCCGAGTTGTTATCAAAATAAGTATCAAAGTTTGTTTTTATGGCTCCGCTATCAGTGGCAACAATAGTACCATCTTCCATCTTGGCTTCAGTATCATCCGCAGCTGCATCTAAAACAGTGGTTAAATCAAGATTATAACCACCATCAATATAATCATTATCCATCAATTGAGTCAGAACTAATTTTGCTTGCAATTGTCCATCAAAATTAAAGTCTAAAATATTCTTTCCCAATAGTTCAGAAATGATTGAGAAATAGAGAGGTGTCGACACTGCTCCAGTTAAATTTTGAATATCGGCAATGAGATTGGCTTGGGGGTAAACAATCATTCGATCTTTTATGCTAATCTCCAAATGGAGATAATCATCTAAGATACCTTCAATATATTCATCAGTTATGTATCTAGAAACAATCGATGCAGTGAAAGAAAGGAGACCTTGGAGACGACAAAGAGCGATGTCTCTAATTTGAAAAACAAAGGCTCCGTTTACATCATCTTCACTAATAAGTGTCTTTATAATGACTTTAGATTTAAAAAAGCCAAAGCTTAAATTGATATAAAAATCATATTTCTCACCATCAATTTTGACATCCAATTGAGGAACGTATTTTTTCACGCCGTCAGGTGATGAACTAGTCACCGCGTAGAGAAGTTGATTCAGATTATCTTGAGTAATGACTAAGTCCACCCTTTCATCTCCTGGATCAGTGGTGTTCTCCAAAGAATCCACTAAAGAGCTGCTGAACATTTCATTAATTTGCATATCAGGATCGACATTAATTGGGTTTCTCGTTGGATCAAAGAACAATCCAAAAAATGTTGCAACAGGTAAAACAACAACTATCAGTAAAAAAATTAAAAAGCCAATCCACCCTTTACCTTTTTTCTTTTTTGAGCGGGGGACTGGTTGCTTGATTGAGCTTTCATTAACGGAAAAGGAATTACTATTTGTATCCATATATGTCTCCTTAGTGAAGTGAGTTCAACTTCATTATAAACATCATCAAAGAAATTAAAATAGTGATATGATTATTTTATTGATTACAAACTATATGAACACATTTAAGAAATTTTTCATCCGAATCTATCAAAAAATTTTATATTTTTTCACCCTCTTTTTAAAAATCAGAGAGCCTAAGGTCCTTATTGGTCCCGAGGCAATTGATAACTTGCCTAGTTTGCTTAACCAGTTAAACAAGAAGAAAGTTTTAGTAGTGACCGACGCCACAATTTCAAGCCTAGGTCTAGTTGATCCTTTGATGACTTCTCTCGTTTTAAAGCGTTTTCCATTTGCTCTATTTAATGAAGTCGAAGTAAACCCGAAGATTACTACAATTGAAAAGGGTTTAAAAATATATCTTGAAGAAGAATGCGATTGCGTCATCGCACTAGGCGGAGGTTCTGTTATGGACTGCGCGAAAGCCATCGCTGCTAGAAGCAACAATCTTTCTCAAAGTGTAAGAAATATGCATGGTTTATTAAAAATAAGACATAAATTGCCATTGCTCATCGCTATTCCCACCACTGCAGGAACAGGAAGCGAGGCTACTTTAGCAGCTGTAGTAACTGATGAAGAACATCAAGAAAAATACAGCATTAATGATCCTAAGCTAGTCCCCGAATTTGCAATTTTGGACTTTACTCTTCTAGAAAAGCTTCCAAATCACCTAGTTGCCACTACTGGTATGGATGCATTAACCCATGCAGTTGAAGCCTATATTGGTAAGGCCAACACGCCAAAGACAAGAAAATTTGCTCTTTCGGCAACAAAACTGATTTTTGAAAATATTACTAAGGCCGCAACTGATGGAGATAACATTTCTTATCGTTCAAATATGCAAATTGCTGCTTATCAAGCTGGAGTAGCTTTCACAAGAGCTTACGTTGGCACTGTTCATGCTTTGGCACATGGGTTAGGCGCATATTATAATGTTCCGCATGGTTACGCAAACGCGATAATTCTTCCGATAGTATTAAAAAAATACGGCCACTCAGCCGTCAAAGCACTTTCCCAATTAGCAGATGCTGCCTCTTGTCCTGATATGGATAACGACAAAGAAAAGGCAAAATGGTTCATCGCTCAAATCGAAAATTTGAACAAAGTTTTAGGAATCACAAATCGTTTCCACGAGATTATTAAAGAAAACGATATTTCAAAACTAGCAAATCATGCTTATAAAGAAGCTATTCCTCTTTACCCAACCCCAAAATTATTTACCAAAAAAGAATTAGAAAACTTGTATCAAGAAATACGCGCTTAGTTAATTAATAAATTGTTTTTGGCTTACGAAGAATTTTTCGTATTCCACCACGAGGATTATCACAATCCCCATCATATCTAGGAATAATATGCATATGACAATGCATAACTGTTTGGCCTGCTTTTTCACCACAGTTAAAGCCAATGTTAAAGCCATCTGGGTGAAACTTTTCATCAAGATATAGTTTAACCTTCAAAGATAATTGATATAAAGCAGTTATTTCTTCTTCAGTCAAATCGAAATACGTCTTAGCATGACGTTTCGGTATTACTAATGTATGACCTTCGGAAACCGGGAAATTATCTAATATGGCATAAGCAAAATTATTTTCGAAAAGTATATCATTATTTTCTTTAATAGAGCAGAATGGACAATCAATCATAGGTTCTTAACATTTGTTAGTTCTAAAAAGTCGGGTAAGGTTTCACACCACGCGCAGAAATTATGCCATTCTGTTAAGCGATGAACTCGACGTTGAATATACATGGTTTTTAGTTGTTGATAGTTTGTTGTCATTGTGGCTCCGAGACAAAATCCACAAGGTAAAGAAGCGACTAATTCTCTCCATTTAATGACTTTTTCCGGTGAATCATCGGGTATTTGCAGGTATTTTTCTTTTAGTTTCTCAACTAAGGAAAGTACTTCCGGATTGGTATCACTCACCGCTTGAGTTCTAACATCAAATTTTAATAAGCAATGCATGGTTGATTGACTGGAGACAAAATCAAACCAATGATAACGTTGGGCTTGCTTCCACCAATAAAGAGGAGCTGTAACATCCATTTGGACAATAATTCCCTTGAGAAAATTGTCATGACCTAAACCATTTCTCGCACTACCTAATTTTTGGGCCCTTAATCGATCCTTATCGGTGATATCTCCATTATCGATAACGGTTCTCATTGGGTTTCCAGAAGCCTTGTAAGCTTTGCCAAGACCGAAAACAGAAGTGTTCTTAATGTTAAATTCCATAATTATCTCCTACAATTTCTAATAAGTTCTCAAATAATGCTAACCTTGTCAATAAGCCGACTCCTCCAGGGACAGGGCTTTGGAACTTAACCGGTAAATTGGCAACAGCATCCCCGTGAAGTCCGGTTTCATCACGAGTGATTCCAACATCGATGATGATAGCATCATTTTTATATTGGAAAGAATTATCTAAGAAACCTTTTTTCCCAATTGCGACAACAATTATATCAGCATGGGAAATATAAAATTCTTTGTCTTCTCGACTTGTTTTTGAATGAAGAACAGTGACATTCGCACTCTCTTGAAGCAACAGACGAGCCATCGGTTTTCCAACGATATTGCTTCGTCCCAAAACAACTGCGTTTTTGCTTAAAATAGGGAATTGTTCATGATGAAGAAAGTTCATAATTCCTTTTGGAGTGCATGGGTATAGCTTGCTCAAAGGATGAAAACCATCGACATCTTTATGCGGAGCGATTGCTAATTTTATTTTGTTCTCATCAATTTGCTTTGGAAGAGGCATTTGAACGATAAAGCCATCGACTTTTTTATCGTTGTTGAGTTGATTAATAACTTTTAAAACTTCCGATTCACTTGTATCGATGGGAAGTTTGATTAGTTCGGCTTTGACACCTAATTCTAGAGCATCTTTTAATTTACCGTTCACGTATGCAGTGCTACCTGCATCTTCATTTATTTGAACAATAACTAAAAATGGAGGTCTCGTCATTTTGCTGACGATATCTCTAATTTTTTCTTTTCGAATTTTTACATACTCTTTTATCGTCATTTTATTTCACCGAAATTGATATTTCTCTTCCTTCGTATTGGCGAATTTTTACTCCTGCTAGATTAAGCATTTTCATAGACGCTTGAACCGCAAAAGAATCTTTATACTTATTTGAAACATAGACAATTTCTTTTATGCCTACTTGAATGATAGCTTTAGCACATTCATTGCAGGGAAAAAGAGAAACATAAAGTGTGCATCCGCGTAGCGCAGTACCATTTCTGGTGTTCAAAATTGCGTTCATTTCAGCATGACAAACATAGAGATATTTGTTATTGAGTCCTTCTCCTTTTTCCCATGAAAGTTGACAATCGTCAATGTGGCGTGGCATACCGTTATATCCAATTGATACAACTTTTTTATCATCATCGACAATACAGGCACCGACTTGAGTGCTGGGATCTTTACTTCTTAAAGCAGAAAGTTGGGCTATACCCATAAAATATTCATCCCAATTAATAATTAATTTTTCCATGAACTAATTCTAACAAAATACAAAAGCATATCATAGTTTTTTATATATAAAAAGAATGACTAAAGATGCCAAAATGCTCTATAATAATAAAACAATGGAATTCGTGGGAATTGATACTTTTTCGCTTCTTGACTTCGATAATTATGTTTCGGTAGTTTTATTTACTCCGACCTGTAATTTTCGTTGCCCTTTTTGTTATTATGTGGAAACCGTTTTGAGGAGTAATAGCCAAATCAATTTTGATGAAATTATGGCTTGTTTAAAATCCAAAAAAGGATTAGTTGATGCAGTAGTAATTAGCGGGGGAGAACCAACTTTGATGCCTGAACTAAAGGAAAGAATCAAACTGATTAAAAGATTAGGTTTTTTAATTAAGCTCGATACAAATGGAACTAATCCAAAATGCCTAAAAGATTTAATTGAAAACAATCTTTTAGATTATGTCGCGATGGATATAAAAAATAGTCTAGAAGCTTATCCGAAAACATGTGGCGTTTCCCAAATTAACAAGGATGACATTATTGAATCAATCGAATTATTGAAGGATAATAAAGTTCCATACGAATTTAGAACAACTCTTGTTGAAGAATATCACGATAGAGAAAGCGTAAAAGGACTCGGCAAATTAATCTCAGGAGCTAATATTCTATATTTGCAAAAATTTGTCAATCGCGAGGGAGTCATAAAAAAAGGACTTCACGAAGTCCCTTTTGAAATTGCGCAAAATTATCGAGTTTTACTGGAAGATTTTGTTAAGGATGTCAAATTGCGCGGTTATTAACCA
Source organism: uncultured Staphylococcaceae bacterium (assembly GCA_964345825.1). Classification (GTDB taxonomy): domain Bacteria; phylum Bacillota_I; class Bacilli_A; order RFN20; family CAG-826; genus JAAYDH01. Next base: position 22,891 of record CAYFSI010000003.1, read on the forward strand.
ATATATTTAACGGCTTCAAGAGCGGCGATTGCCCCATCATTAAGAGCTGTTACGATTTGTCTAACAACTTTTTTTCTAGTGTCTCCAATTGCGTATAAACCATCGGTCTTGGTCTTCATATTATCGTCCGTAACAATAAAACCTTTATCGAGATCTACTAAATCTTTATATATTTCATTGTGGGGTAATTGGCCGATCGCAACAAAAACATTGTTTGTCTTATATTCATGGAGTGAATGATCCTTAGTGTTTTCAAAAACTAAGCCGGTTAATTCATTATCTCCTTTATATTCAATTAAATTCATCCATGGAGTGATGATAATGTTCTCGGTTTTTTTAACTTTTTCGATGAGAATTTCCTCGCCGAAAAGTTTATCAAATAAAGTGAACATATAGACTTTTGGACAATAGTTTGAAAGTAACATTGCATACTGTAATGCGGTATTAGCATCGCCAATTAAATAAGCATCCTGATCCTTATAAAAAGCTCCATCGCAAACTGCGCAAAAAGAGATTCCCTTTCCTGTGAGTTTATCTTCTCTTGGAAGGTTCATATGGCGGTGTGTAACTCCATTTGCGATAATGACCGTTTTAGCGAGATGCTCACCATAATTTGTGGTGACTTTAAAAATGTCGTTTTCTTTTTTTATTTCCGAAACATCTTCCAATTCAAATTCTGCTCCTAAATCATTAATTTGGGAGAACATTTGATCAGATAATTCAAGGCCAGAGATGGCTTTAACTGAGGGGTAGTTTTCCACTCTAGGTGAGGTTGCAATTTGCCCACCAAAGTTTTCTTTTTCCAAAATCAAAACGTTTTTGCCACTTCGAAGGACATATAAAGCTGCCGTCATTCCTGCCGGACCGCCACCAATAATTAGAACATCATGAACCATGCTTTTTTAAACTTTCTATATAGCCTTTAATGTTTGAGGCATTCTCGTATACATCATAACCCTCTTCAGTTGGAACAATGAGGGTTGGTGCTTTGGTAATATCGTATTGCTCAGTCAAATCGCGTTCCTCTTCGGCATCGATAACGGTGTATTTGATTTGATCTTTGTCCAATAACATTTTGGCCATCTTGCAATTCGCGCATGTTTTTGTAGCAAAGAGGAGAAGTTCCTTTGGAGTAGGTTTTGCCTCTTCTTTTGGACTAGCTTCTTTATCGCATTGAATAGAATGAACGAGCTTGCTATTTTCAATATTATATTTTTCGCGATTCTTGTATTCTTCTGTTTTGCCATCATTCCAGTTTCGAACTGGACGATAATAGCCAGTAATGCGAGAGTAAACTTCTGTTTCCTGACCACAGATTGGGCATGTGAATTGTTCACCAGTCAAATAACCATGTTCTTTGCAGATTGAGTATGTTGGAGACATCGTGTAATAAGGAATATGGTAGTTCTCGGCGATTTTTCTCACTAAGTTCATACAAGATTTCCAAGAAGGGAGTTTTTGCCCTAAGAAGGCATGAAAAACAGTTCCCGATGTGTAGAGGGTTTGCAATCCATCTTGAACATCAAGAGCTTGATAGATATCAGAAGTGAAACTGACTGGTAAATGAGAAGAATTGGTGTAATAGGGTGTATGTCCTTCTTCGCTGGCCGTAATGATATTGGGGTATTGTTCTTTATCATGTTTAGCTAAGCGATAAGCAGTTGATTCTGCTGGAGTAGCTTCAAGATTATATAAATCGCCGTAAAGTTCTTGATAATCAGACAATCTTTCTCTCATGTGATTCAGCACTTGTTTAGTGAAATGAATGGATTCAGCTTGTGATAGATCTTTTTTAATCCAACGAGCATTTAAACAAGCTTCGTTCATGCCAACTAATCCAATTGTAGAAAAGTGATTGCTAAAGGAACCGAGGTAACGCTTGGTGTATGGATATAAACCGGCATCTAATAAAGCAGTGATGGTATTTCGTTTCACTTTGAGCGAACGAGCCGAAATGTCCATAATTTTGTCTAAACGGGTATAAAAATCTTTCTCATCAATTGCTAAATAAGCAAGACGAGGCATATTGATTGTCACAACACCGATAGAACCAGTTGATTCGCCTGATCCGAAGAAACCACCAGATTTTTTGCGGAGTTCTCTTAAGTCGAGCCTTAAGCGGCAACACATCGATCGAACATCGCTTGGTTCCATATCACTGTTAACATAGTTAGAGAAATATGGAGTTCCGTACTTGGCGGTCATTTCAAAGAGCAATTTATTATTCTCGGTTTCGCTCCAGTCAAATGTTTTGGTAATTGAATATGTGGGAATGGGGTATTGGAAACCACGGCCATTCGCATCTCCTTCAATCATAACCTCAATAAAAGCTTTGTTAATCATCGCCATCTCGTTGACACAGTCTTTGTATTTAAAAGGCGTTTCTTTTCCACCGACGATGCAATTGAGCTCCGCCATATCATTTGGGACTACCCAGTCGAGAGTAATGTTGCTGAATGGAGCTTGAGTTCCCCAACGTGATGGGGTGTTAACGCCATAAACAAATGATTGAATACATTGTTTAACTTCTTTATAGGAGAGATTATCTTTTTTGACAAATGGGGCTAAGTAAGTATCAAAACTAGAGAAGGCTTGCGCACCTGCCCACTCGTTTTGCATTATGCCAAGGAAGTTGACCATTTGATTACAGAGGGTAGAGAGATGATTTGCTGGTGAAGAGGTAATCTTCCCTACAACTCCGCCTAAACCTTCTTGGATAAGCTGTTTGAGGCTCCATCCTGCGCAATAGCCGGTGAGCATGGACAAGTCGTGGATATGAATATCGGCTTGGCGGTGGGCGGCTGAAATTTCAGGATCATAAATTTCACTTAACCAATAGTTGGCGGTCACCGCTCCCGAGTTTGATAAAATCAAACCACCAACAGAATAAGTAACCGTAGAGTTTTCTTTAACTCTCCAGTCGTTTATCTTTAAATAATTGTCGATGACATTTTTATAGTCGAGATTAGTGGCTCTAATTTCACGGAGTTGTTGATGTTGCTTACGATAAATAATATAACTTCTTGCTACATCGACGTAGCCAGCCTGAATTAAAACAACTTCAACGCTGTCTTGAATATCTTCGATATTAATTATTTCTTCTTTTATCTTGGGGTTGAAATCAGCGGTGACACGTAGAGATAACATTTCGATGATGTCTTGATTAAAGAATTTGTGTTCTGCCATGAACGCCCGTTCAATAGCTTTGCCAATTTTCTCGATTTTAAATTGTTCGAGGGAACCATCCCTCTTTTTTACTTTTAACATAAAAAGCTCTCCTTATTTAGGTGATAGAAAAACGCGAAAAACGTTTTTAATGATAAGAAAGTGAAATAGATTATATATCCTATGACACTTGTGGAATTATCATATAAGAAATATTTACATTATCAAAATCAAATGACTTAAAAACTATACAGTGTATAAAAGATAACTTTGTTTGTCTTTACTAAACGTTTTCTCTTGTTGTATTTTATGTCTTTTTTAAACATATAATGATATAGGATAAAACGATGCAAAAAAGTAACGAGATAATCTATCAAATATTTCCTCGCAATCATTCTCTTGAAGGTGATTTTGGCAGTATCATTTCTGACTTGCCACGTATAAAAGAACTTGGTGTAGACATTATATATTTGATGCCAATTAATGAGATTGGAAAAATGAACCGAAAAGGAACATATGGTTCACCTTATGCAAGTAAAGATTATTTTTCAATTTCTAGTGATTTGGGCACATTAGATAAATTTCAAAGACTATGCAGGGAAACTCATAAATTCGGCATGAGAATCATTTTAGACATGGTTTTTAACCATACGGCACCCGATAATGTCTTGTTAAATCAGCATCCAGAATTCTATTTTTATCGAAACGGAAAATTAGGTAACCGAATTGGTGACTGGAGCGATATCATCGATTTAGATGTCGATAGAAATGATACTCAAGACTATCTAATTAATGTCTTAAAATATTGGATTAAGCAAGGAGTTGATGGCTTCCGATTTGATGTTGCTACAATGATACCTTTAGAATTTTTTGCCCGCGCAAGAAAAGAATTAGGAAAGCAGGTTATTTTCCTTGCTGAAAGTATTGATACATCATTCTTTAATTGGCTTGTTAGTCAAGGTTATTACGCCACCAAAGATGAAGATATGATTCCAACTTTTGATTCCCTTTATAACTACCACTGGTTTAGACAATTCGAGGGATATCTAAAATATGGCAATTCTTTACAATCAGTTGTCGATATATTAAATATTCCTAGTAAAGTTCTTCGAGTGAACTGTTTAGAAAATCACGATAATGATCGAATTGCTAATTTGCTCAGTAACAATGATAAACGTTTAAGAAACGCTTTAGCGTTTATCTTTTTCCTTCCTGGGTGTCCCTTTATCTACGCTGGCCAAGAATATGGAATCGATCATAAGCCTGGGCTATTTGAAAAAGACCCAGTTAACTGGAATAACAAGAATGAAGATATTTGTCACTTCATAAAAATGTTGATTAATCTCAAACATCAAGAATCTGACAAGAAGCTCGAACCCATAAAAGTATATTTGTTTAACAAAGATACCTTAAAAATCGAAAAAGGACATCTCATTGGATTGTTTAATTTTGGCGAGAAACCACTTTCCATCGATATTGGAAAGAATGAATATATGAATTTGCTTGGAAACAACATTATAAAAGGGCAAAATATAAATCTGAGTGAACCGCTCATTTTAAAAAATAATGAAAATTGATTATTGCTTTCACACCCATACTTATAGGTGCGGTCACGCTGATGGCGAGGACACATCTTTTGTTTTAGAAGCCCTTGCCCAAGGCATGACTGAATTAGGTTTTTCTGATCATGTCTTTTTGCCTGGAAAAACTCAACCTGGCATCAGAGGAAACTTTGATCAACTAGAAGAATATATCACCAGTGTAAACTCTTTAAAAAAGCAATTTGAAAAAGATATCAATATTCACCTTGGCTTTGAGTGCGAGTACTTTCCCGAATTTCTCGAGTACTATCGTGATTTAAAAAACAAATATGGAATTGAATATCTCATTTTAGGACAGCATTGTTTTTATGATGAGACTGGATTCCATTGGTACCTTTACGACAACTGCCCTTATGAAAGAATTAAGCAATACACTGACGACTTAATCAAAGGAATGGAAACTGGTTTATTTGCTTATGTCGCTCATCCAGACATCTTTGTCACCCCTTATTCTACGTTTAATTCGGGATGCGAAGAATGTGCGAGGCGCATTTGCCAAGCTGCGGAGAAATTGCACGTTCCTTTGGAAATCAATTTGGGAATGAATGTCCTTTATAACAATCCAGCCAACCTTACTTATCCTAATGAAGATTTTTGGCGAATCGCTAGTGAGTATAATATCGAGGTTTATGTCGGAGTGGATGCCCATCGACCTGAGGCGTTTCACAAAGTGAATTATGATAAAGGCATCGCCCTTATCGAAAAATACCATCTCAAACTATTAACAAGATTAAAAAAATAAGGCCTTTTAAGGCCTTATTTCCATTGAGCGATTTAATTACTTAACCGTTTTCCACAAACCATGAAGATTGCAGTACTCATAAGCTGCGATTACTTCATCGCCCTCGCAAAGCGAGAAACATGCTTCTGGTTTGGTTCCTGGAGTCAACAATTTTCTCTGATTGCCTTGCTTAGTTTCAAGTGAAATCCATTGAATATAATGAGCTTCCAACATTGGGTGTTCAACTGATCCAACTTTGACATGAACTTTTTTGCCAGTGATTTCGATGACGGGAAGATGTTTTTCAAAAGCGCCTTCGCTTGTGTTGGGGACTAATTCTTTCATGTTTTCGCCACAGCACACAATTGGTTGTCCACTGGCGTGAACGACAGCAACGATGTTGCCGCATTTCTCACAGCGATAAAATTTTTGGGACATATTATTTCTCCTTTTGGTGTTACCACCTTAATTATTCACGAAAATAACGCAAAAGGCAATTGTGTTGAAAAGATGTGGATTTATTTGAGGAGAAAATAATTTCTATATTCATAGGACTTTATTTTGCAAAACTTTTGACCTAATATTGGTAGGTATGAATTATGTATTTATTTCCCCAAACTTCCCCACAATATATTCGCACTTTGTAAAATCTCTTAATGAAAGAGGAGTGACTGTATTAGGCGTAGGTGATGAACCTTACGATCAGCTCAATCAAGAATTAAAAAATAACTTAACGGAATATTGTTATGTCAGTGATATGTCTAATTTGAGATGGATGAAGAATACTATCTCCTATTTAATGTGGAAATACGGACATCTCGATTTTATTGAATCAAATAATGAGTGGTGGCTATTTAGCGACTCTTTCTTAAGAGAACACGCCGGAGTTGAAAACGGATTCTTGCCCAATGAGATGGATAAAATCAAGTTCAAGAGCCACATGAAATCATACTTTGAGAAAGCTGGGGTCAAAGTATCTCGTTACATCATGGCGAGTACATTAGAAAGTTCTAAATTCTTTGCCGAAAAAGTCGGCTATCCTCTTTTTGCAAAACCTGATTGTGGAGTTGGAGCCAATGCTACATACAAAATTAACAATGAAGAAGAGCTTAAATTGTTCCATAAAAAAACCCTATCTGAGCCATACATAATTGAAGAATTCATCAATGGGTACATTACTTCTTTTGACGGTATCTGTGACAACGAAAGTAATGTTATTATAGCCTTTCAAGAAATTTTTCCTAAACCGATTGCAGAGATAAAAAACGAAGATTCTGATTTATACTATTATGCCAAAGTTGATATGTCCGATTACTTCCGAAAAATGGGGGAGAATGTGGTTAAGACTTTTGGTATTTCAAAACGCTGCTTTCACATTGAATTCTTTTGTTTGTTGGAAGATAAACTTGGGTTAGCAAACAAGGGTGAAATTATCGCCCTGGAATGTAACATGAGATCGCCTGGAGGAAACACTCCTGACCTTCTACAAGGAGCAATGAATGCTTCTTATTATGATATCTATGCTGACATAATTTTTAAAAATAAAACGAACATTGACATGAATAAGGAGCATTTTGTAGCTATTTCTGTCTCGAGAAAAAATCGTTTTTCTTATGTTCATAACGTTAAAGAGATTCAAGGCAAATTTAAAGATAATATTTTTGAGCATGGGTATTATCCACAAGGAATAAGAGAAGCGATGGGTGATGAATTTTTCTTTGGAAAATTTCAAACCATTGAAGAGGCTATTTCTTTCCAAAAATTCGTAACTGAAAAAGTTCAGTAATTAAACTAAATTTTATTATAAATTTAACCTTCTTAAGCAAAGATTATTTTTTCAAAATCTTGATTACATCAAGCGAGTTTATTTTTGTTTAAGTTGAAACAAATATTCTTTCTCTTGCACGCGTGTAAGCGTGAAGATACAATGTATTTGTTAAAGGGCAAAACTACAGTAATGTAGTGACTCAAAACTATAGGGTCTTATTGAAAAGACAGCCAGTTGCCAGTTTCGGAGGGTTGCTGGCATTTTTATTAGCATCTGGACAATGAACTTTGCTCAAAAGAAAGTATTAAGTGTTGCCGCAGGCTTAGCCTCAATTGTTTTTACTATCGTCTCAGTTTGCACAGCGACTTATGCTTGGTTTGCAACTAACAACACTGTAACTGCTTCAGGAATGTCTGTTCGCTGTAAGGAAAGTGATGCACCAATCAACCTGACATATGATGTTTTAAAATTTGATGATGACACAAAGTTGGGAGTAAGTTATGGACAAACTCCCGCTGCTATCGAATTGCCTGAATACGATAGATACATTTCGAAGAAGAACGAATACGCTAATGTAATATTACGTTTAGAAGCTACCTTCACTGAGGGTCTTTCTACTACGGACTATGTCGCTTTTGATATAGATTGTTCAGCTGACTTATTTAGGACTTTCAATGAGACCACCTATATTGATGATCAAACCTCAAATGTGATTCAATTTAAATCAGTTATATATTCATATACCTTCTTTGATGAGACAACTCCTCCAAGTGAAATAGTCGCTGCATCCATTACCGATACATTCTCAGAAACTCCAGCGGTTAATAACGATGCTCGTTATAAATCAGCCACAACTTATTTTGATAGTCTTTATACTTCCACAGTCTATGTCAGTCCTGCGGAAAGAAACTCGAGCAAGGTAAGTGACAAAATTGTTACATTAATGCCTGAAATCGGCACGAGATTATCTGCCATTGAATCTATAGTCATATATTTAGAATTATCTTATAACTTTGGCCTAGTTGGTAACTACGTCGACACTCGTTTGAACACAGTTTGAACATTTCCACATATATTTTCTCCTTTGTTTTTAATGTTAATCAGAAAGAATCAGTTTATATAATTCAAATAATGTTTTATTTCCATCTTGGTTGCAAGAAGATGAATAGCCATCTTCATTCCATATATTGTTCACTGAGTCATAGGTTCTTTGATAGAAGGACACATATGGTCCTTCCGTTGCTAGAGAAGTTCCATAAATTAATGTATCCTCGCCAAGGGTGGTTACTTTATAGGAGATATTTTCAATCGCAGGATTGTCCGTTAAGGTAATTCCAGTGTTGATTGGTATCGTTAGACAATCAAATGAAGTATCGCCCAGAAAATCCTCTTCTATTAAAGAAGGAAGATATTCTTCAAGAGTCAATGATTCAACATCCATCGAAAAATCGATTACATCATCTCCGCTATAGGCAGCGGCTAATAGTTTGTGTTCCATTTCATCAAAACTTAGGCAGAGGAGTTTATCAATCGTCTTAGAAGACTTCTCACCCATCACTTCAGTAATATTGTCATATATTAATTGAGCTTCTTCTCTGGCTTTTTTTCCACTATCATCGATCTGACTGGTGATGATTAAGGTAACAATGAGGGCAGCGATAAGCAAAAGAATGACAAATTCTAAGATAATACGAAATGATTCATTTTTTAAGGGAGTGTCTTGTTTCATCGATTGTATATATTATAACAACTATTTTTCGCACGGGTGATTGTGTTAACAAGTAATAGTCTAATAATTAGTGACTATGATGATGAATGTGATGACAAACCGGGCATTCAATTTCTCCATCTTCATTAATATTAGTAATATTTCGATAATAATAAGCCGCTTCGCTTTTTCTCTCTTTCATCCATTCACCAAATCCATTCGCGAGTTTAGAAACGAGATTAGGCTTGAAGTTGGATATCTTCGTATAGTAATAAGTCTGATCGGTCTCTAAACAGGCATCTTCATATAGAGACAATTGTCTTTTTTATAAAATAAATGAAAATAGCGCGCCAAGAAGGGGGTCTTGAACGCGCTATATGGAAAAGGGGCTTATAAATTATAGAATAGCGATGGGACACACTCTCCAAGTGAGAGAGGACGCGCTTAGTTTAGCGTTTTGCACACCTAAGTACATTGTGACAGTTATGCCAACATATTGATCAAGCCATCCAAATTCTGATCCATTCTTTTGAGAATAGACATTAAGAGAATAGGTTTGGGTGGCGTCTTTAACATAATATGTGGAGTAGTATGGGGAACTGGTTTTCGTAATTACTCCGCTTACTTTAAAAATCGTCCCACTCAAATTGGTTGAACCAGTCGTTTCTAAGATTGACTGAACGGTCTTTTCAACGATTGAGGTCCCAGAAATGACATGGCTACCATTATCATTGTAAATAAGAGTGATATTTTTGATTTGGAAATCACCAGTGTAATTATTAGCGGTGGCTTTATCGATATTCTCAGCGCTGATAAAGTGAGTGACTGTCCCGGTCACAGCGATGAGATTACCTTCAACTGCTTCTTCAAGACTAGCCATATGTTTGGCATCGTTATAAACAAAGAAGGAATCAGTTTCATCAACAAGAAACGCACCACAAGGAATACTGCTGCCACTCTTATAGACTAGACGAGCGATGACAGCTTCGATGGTAACAACTGTGTCATCAACTTGACTTCTAGCTTCATGGAGACTGATCGCGGTGTATTCTGGTTTACCAATTAAGTGAATGGTTTTGGTTGTTGAATCAACCAATCCTTTATAAGAGATAGTGATTGTTAAATCGGCATCTCGTAGATCATCAATCGTAATAGAGATTGAGTAATCATCGACATTCTCCACGATGGAAATATTGGGATCAGTTGAGGCAATAGTTCTAGTCATGTCAAGTAAGACAGCGTCGGTTTTACTAAAAGTAATTGTCACTTCATCGGCGAATTCATCATCGATATCATCCTTGGCTCTTTCTAAACCATAGGCGACTTCTTGAACATCGGTAATAGTAATCTCTTCCACTTGTCTAGTGGGGTAGATTCTCCAAGCGTTAACGCCTGGTTTAGCTAAGATGATATTAAGCAAAATGGAGACAGCTTTTCCATCATAGACATCTAAGTAAGAGAAATCGAGTCCGTTGCATTGAGTATAGACAAGCAGACTATCGACACGATTTAAATCTTGGAGATAATAGTTTGTGAATCCCGTACCTTCAACACGGATGATTCTTCCTTGTATTTGATATAGGTTACCAGTGATATCAGTCGTTAGAGGGACATCATCGATGGTTGATAAAGTATTTGTAACAGTAATGGCAGAAGCGGGAACTTCATGGATTCCACCATTGTTCTTTAAGATGATAGGACTGGTGAGTTGCAAAGCACCTTTATAATTCATCGAGGCAGCGCTACCAGTATCAGTAGCAGGAATGTAATAGGTTTTGTTTCCTTTAACCACGACCTCGTTATGCAATGCGACGCTCTTGGCTTGATCTTCACCATAGACATAGATACAACCAGTTTCATCCGCAACGTACATACCTGTGATATACGGAGTACTTTGACCAGTGTAGACAAAGCTTGATACGATACCTGTAATTACTACTTCAGTATTATTATCGAGGTTACGAATAGCAGATACATTAGTCATTGGAGCGTTGATATAAAGAGTAATACTTCCTTCGATTGGTTCATAAGCCATTGAAGTAGAAGTAGCAGTAATAGTAACACCATCATAGGAATAATTAACAGCAGTAACTAAGCCCGTTTCGCTGACAGTGGCAATGTCAGTATCAGAGCTAGACCAAGTAACATTGTTATTAGCGTTGCTCGGTAATGGATTGGCAGTTAATTGCAGTGTTTCATCAACTTCTAAAGTAGTCTTATTATCAGCACTTGTTACTGTGATGGAATTAGGAGTAATTGGATCGATATAGAGGGTGAAATCACCTTTAATAGTGTTGTCCACCACTGAAGTGGCGCTCAAGGTAACTCCATTCCCGCTGACTGCCAGAGCGGTCACTAAACCAGTTTCACTGATGGTCGCTACTTCTTCATTAGAGCTTGACCAAGAAACAGTTTTTACTTCGGCTTCTTCAGGGAGAATAGAAGCATAAAGCTCTAGAGTCTCCCCTACTTCAATTGTCGTAATGTTATCTTCGCTTGTCACCGTAATTGATGTGGGAAGTATCGTTTGACTTCCACAGCCAACTAGAACCGGAATGGCAACAAAAAAACCACAAATCAGAGTGGTTAAATGTCGGATTCTTTTTCCCATAAATTACCTCCGTGTATTGAAAACACAAATCAAATTCACTTGATTAATTTTTCGCTTACGCGGGGGGAGAATTTGTAACAAGGCTTTCGCCACTATTAATTTAAAAAGTTTTTAATGAATAATCAAGAGGGATTATTAGAAATGAATAACAAACAAAGTTTGGAATTTTGATGAATAGTACAGGGAACTATGTGAGTAGGAAAAAGCACCTAATCAAATTCAGTAAATGACATAACTCTCAAACATTTTCTTTTATTACCTTGGAATATGTTCTAAACAAATTTTGGTTTTGTAAAGTGTCTGCGAAAGCCTTATTAACTTTCTTTTGGATAAACACTAGTTGATACACTAAAAAGTCTCGGCAGGATACCTCGTTGAAAAATTTACGTTGTAGTACGCATAATGGAGAAAAAATTTTTCTACATTGTTGAAAGAATATTTGTTATTAATCTCGTCTAATTTCTTAATAGCACAACTATTCTTTAATACAAAGTCTCTGTATTTCTTTCTAACGCAGAGAAAGGAAATCTATATTCCCAAAAAAGAGCGACACCTACACCGAAATAAATGAAAAATTCCACCTTCTAATTATATCTTCCAATGATTAGAAAATGGAATATTCAAAAAGTATTAATTGCGGAAAGGAATTATGCTTCAACAATAGGAATCAAGCTTTCGATAACATAAACTTTCCAGGCTGGTTTGCTGGATAAGTAATCCAATTGCCAAGCAGTGTAATATAATTCAACAGCGATTGGGTAATCAACGTAATCGGTTAAGACACAGTATTGCTCTAATTGATCCCAATAAACATTCCAACACGATGAGTTTTCAATATCCGCCATGCCTTTTTCATTTTGAGCTGTCGTTCTTGATTGGATGACGGTTGTCTCGCTTGAATAATCAGTATCAGCAAGGGTGACATAGTATTTTCCCGCAACAGTGTAGTAACTAACATAGACAGTGGATTTATAGATGCTACTATAGTCCATGATGAATGAATCAAATCTATCAAAGGTATCTTCTTGGCTGGCTTTTTTCTTTTTGAAATCGGTAATTGTCGTGTTGACTGATTTTGAAGTGTTGATGTCACCAACTACTTCACTACTAGCGCGAACCTTTAAAGCTCTTAAAGCAGGGGAATAGTTTTGAAGCGAAATCATACCAACGATATCGTAGGTACTACCGATGGAGAAAGAAACTCGGTCTTTAACAACTTTCATGACTTTTTCGCCATCAGTGAAGAGATAAACATCACCACTCTTTTCTAAGCATTTAACTCCTGTAACAGTGTAGATACCTTCGTATCCATGACCAGCACAGTTATAATTGTTGTCTCTTGCTTTGGCATAGAACTCATTAATATCAATTTCATCTTTCGCAATCGTAAAAGGATCATAACTGACATTTAATGACGAATTAAAAGTATAAGTATTACCTGGAACATAGATTTCTGGTTGTCCTAAGTAGATGGATAAATATCCAGTAACAGTATATTTAGAAGTAGATTCACCCGCGTGGTCATCAACTTTGTAGAACAAAGAACCTTGACCAGTGGAAGAAGCGCAAGCAATATATCCAGTTGAATCCGCCATGATGACTTTGCCAGGAGCAGAGACATCTAAGCCAAAAGCAGACTTGGTTTTAACAAGAGAGAACCTTTCAATCGCTAATGAGGTGATTGTGACTGTGCGAGTCATATCAACCCCAATATCAGCGACGTTGGTTTCCGTGACATATGTCTCGCATAATGCTTTAACTTCTTCAATTGTTTTATTACCTAAGTGAGTGGGGCCAGTTTGGCCACCCACAACAGTAATGCTTAAAGAGGCTGTCTTAGTGATACTGCCTTCGGTGTATGAAAAGATAACCATGGTATTATCAACAGTTAAAGTACCTGTTGGATTATATGTATAGTTTGTTACTTCTTTAGTTGAAGCATCATCGTATGTGGCAGTGATTACAGCACCACTGGGATCAAACAAATCTCCCACACTGTATTCAGTTCTAACATCGCCACTAATAGCGATGCTAGTTAATACTTTGTTGCTGACAGCATCAACAGTAATGGTGAGAACATCGCTCTTAGTTATTTCATTCTCCGTGTAGTAGAACGTTATTTGAGTGTCAGAGACTGTCAGAGGACCCTCTGGAAGAAATGTGAAGTTATTAACGTTCTTACTTGTTTCATCGCTGTAATAGGCTAAAACAGACACTCCTGTTTCATCGAAAGATTCACCTTCAATATAACTTAATTTAGTATTTTGGCCAGCGGTGACTTCAATGGATTCCAAAGAAGCAGTGGAACCACCACAGGCTGTAATCAAGGTTAAGAATATCATTGATAATGATAGTAGTTTGATTGGTTTCATATGTTTTACCTCGGGTAGATTATACCAAATAAAGTTTTTTACTCAATGAAAAAGAAAACCAGCATGGATTAGTGTTATTATGCTGGTTCTAAGAATTGTTTATTTTTTCTTCTTTTTGGATTTTCTTTCAGCATTCATCTCCGTCATTTCTTTTTCAGTGATGACTGAATAGCCTTTTGCTTCAGCCCATTCAACACAACCCTTAAGAATTAACTTTAAGAACGCTCTCGGAGCACCACTGATAACCATTAATGCATCGTCAGTGAACTTAACATTAGTGTTTAGTCTTAGTGCCGCATATCTTAATGATTCTAAATCAGCGTTTCTTTTTGGTATCTCTAAAGAGTATGGCTTTTTAAATTTTGAACACCAGAAGTTAGCGCTATCGCGATATCCCCAGTTAGTAGGAATAGGAGCGTAGTTTCTTTTAGTGGCTTTTTCTAATATTGATTTCTCATACTTATCTTTGATGAGTATCTTATCGATGATCAAAATGAAGTGAGCACCAAATCTAGAAGTAATACCGTTAAAGTTATGGAATTTGTATCCTTCATAATCATCTAAGACTTTATCATCTTGCGCGTCATCTAGTTCTTTCCACCATGTGCATTCAAAAACTTGAATAGCTTCATCAAGAACTTTAGGAAATACTACATTTGGATTCTCTTTTTGTCTTAATCCGTCAATTGGAGTTAGTTTAAAGTTTTTCATCTTTTCTTCAGGAGTGTCTCCAGGGAAACCACAGTTAACTGCTTGTTGAAAACACTTCTTATTTCCTGGGATGAAGTTAATAGAACATTTACCTGTTCTTAATAATGACTTAGCAGTATTACTTGTATTGCGGCATTCAAGCACCATCGCATAGTGTTCTTTACCTGCGATGTAATAAGGGAAAATTAAAGAGTAGGATCCATAACTTGTCTTGCCATCTTCAGTTAAAGTGCCAATCATTGTTAGCGGCATTGGAAAAAAGCAGGAAGATTGATAAAAGTTGTCTTTTATAATTATGTTTTTGAAATGGGAATCCATAAAAGCCTCGGAATAATTATATCAAACTAATTTGACACAATCACCGAAAAGAAGTGATTAAAATAAAAAATCCGTTTATATAAATTAGGAAAGAATGAAGCTAAAGAAATATTATCCTAGAAATGTGTTTAAAATATGAATAAACAGGGGGAGGTTTTTATCATTTAATTTTTAAATTATTTTAGATTTCATTAAGGATTTTATTATTTCCATTAATACATCAACCACAATAGAATTTCCGGATTGTTTGTAAGTTTGGGCTGCCGATACAACTATTTTATAATCATCGGTGAAACCCATGAGCCTGTGTGCTTCTCTTTCAGTGAGCATTCGTACCGATCCTAGCTTTGTTGTTCCATCAAAAGAAAAATAGTTATCAACGCCAGCCCTATGCCTATTACCCATCGTTTTCAAAATAGTCCTTGCAACTGGTAAATTAATTTCTGGCTTTTGATACCATGTTTTAGTACCACTTTTCATTACATACGAATACAATTTTGGTGTTAAGGTATATTTTTTTCAGGGGACCCTTTTTCTCTAGAAAGAACCAATTCACCATTTGAATTAAATTTTAAACCCCCAACATAACAATTATCCTCTAAAAAATCTTTCATTTGAAAAGAAAGCTCTTTAAAAGCTGGAGGGAATTCAAAATCAGCGTTACTTCCTTTTTGGTATCCAACGACAAACAATCTTCTTCTTTTTTGGGGGATATTATAATCAGCAGCATTCAAAATTGCATATTTATAGTTGTAGCCTAAGCTATCAGAAACCTTCTTCATTATATTCCATGTTTGACCTTTGTCATGTGTGAGTAATTTTCACATTTTCAAATTTTGAAATTCGTTTCCCAAGGATTGATAACACTCTTCAAAAATGGGTCGTGTATTTGCAATAAGGACGCTAAACAATTAAAGTAAATGGGTTAATAAAGCAAAAATATGCCTTGGAAAAGAATCATAACTTGTTATAATTCTACAGTTGGCTGTCTAGCACAGTTTGAATGAGGAATAAGCACTATGAGAAAATCACTGTTAATTTTACTCGGCATTTCATGCCTAACAGTTGCGGCATGTAATGGGATACAAAACAACCATTCAATAACACTAGATAAAAACACTTTAGAGTTGGAAGTCAATGAAACAGAAACATTGATAACCACTATTGAACCCAATGACATTGAAAATCCACATCTTATTTGGGTTGTCGATGATAGTTCAATTGTTACAGTTAATGAAGGTGCTGTCACCGCACTAGCGGAAGGCACTACCAATGTTTCGGTCTATTTAAATTTAAATAACAACATGTTCACTGATCCTGGTGAACCATTTGACGTTTGCACTGTCACTGTTATTGATTCAGTTATTGATCCAATCGCAGTGAATAGTGTGACATTGAGTCAAACTTCTTTAAATCTCGGAATAAATGAAGAGACAACATTAACTGCCACTGTCTTGCCGAGCAACGCAACTGAAAAGACAATTACATGGGTAAGTAACAATACCACTGTCGCTTCAGTGACCAATGGAAAAATTACTGCTATAAATGCAGGAAGTGCCACTATCACTGCTTATGTAGATGAAAATTTAAACTCACAAAGAGATATAAATGAAAAATACGCTACTTGTTCAGTGACTGTTTCAGGAACGACTCCAAGTCCAACTGTTTGGGTTACTAGTGTGAGTATCAATACCACTAGCCTTTCCATTGAGGAAGCTAGTTTTGATATGTTATATGCAACTGTGTTGCCGAGCAATGCTACCTACAAAACTGTGACATGGTTCAGCTCAAACACATCTATTGCAACAGTTAGTAATGGAAGAATAACTGGCGTTAGAGTGGGAAACGCTATCATTACAGGTTATGTCGATGAGAACGGAAATGCTTTATTAGACAATGATGAACAAAACGATACTGTCAATATCACCATTACTGAAAAGACTGTTAACCCAAATCCAGGCGAAGAGCCAATTCCCTCTAGAGGCGAGAGTTTACCTATTGGCAATACTTCTGTCAGTGGCCCAAATAATACCACACCGACGGATATCACTAATTGGGTAAACTATGATTTCTTTTCATCCCTACCACCATACTGGTCATTCATTATGGGCAATAATAAAAAAGCCACCTCTTCAGATTTCTATGCAGAATCCTCGGGTGGAGGTTTTAAGTTTTCACAAGTGAATTATGGATTGCAATCTCCATTACTTAATTCGTGGTTAAAAACCGAAGTCAGATTAACTGTTAGCCAAGTTCGTGGAAACAGTCAAAACGCTAATCAGTACAAAAATAAACCAATATTCCATATTTATAGTTACGATAGCGAGGGCTATTACTTAGGTATGCAAACTTACGAACAACAAAGTAATTTTGCTAACGTTAAAGAAATCAAGTTTTATATAGCAAACCCAGAGATGGCTTATTTCGAAATTCGCCTCAATGCTTTTCCGTATAAGTCTTCGCAATGCTATAACTTCGGCATGAGTCAAATTAGTGTTAAGGGTTGGCCTTACGGTCTATAATAGTAGCATGAAAAAACATATTTTTACTTCTCTCTTTGCAGTTTTATTTCTCCTTTCTGCATGTGTCACAAAACCAAACCCTGCACCGGACAATGAAGATGAAGAAGAAACTACTCAAACACAAATCGTATCATTCTATTCCTCAACCGAGAACGCGACTTTCACTGGTTCGCTTGATCTAACAACTACGCAAAAAAACTTTGTTGCTTGGTTCAATACTAATGGAGATATATTATCTTCCATCAATGTGACTGGATACGCTCAAATGAATAGCTTTGGTGACTTTGTCACTTTGTGCATCGGCTCAGGAAACTCAAACGGTAAGATTAATTTCAATTTCAAATATGATGTTAGAAAAATTAAATTAAATGTTTCTGCCTATAGCAAATACGATAGCTATAATCAAGTTTATAGAACTGACTTAGATACCGCAGTGTATATTGATTCCGCTTGTAACGAATTTCCATTAGTGAGTGAAGAGGGAGTTGAACCAACTAAAAGTGATATTGAATATATTTATGAAAACGCGACCAAAAATATATCAATATTCAATAGAGAATTAGATCATTCTCGTATATTCATTCATTCGATGGAAGTCACATATATAATCGAAGAATAAAAGTCTCTTGAAATTACACGAGTTGTCAAAACAAACCAATCAATACAATCGCAGCGATAGTTATCCCAATCCCTATAAATAAACGAGGGGTTGGTTTTTCTTTGAAAAGGAAAGCCGCTACGATGACATTAATAATCAAACCACCACCATTTTTAACTAGGAATAGGATTGTGGTGGGAAGTACTGATGCTGGAACTAATAAATATGAATAGGCATAAGTCATAACTGCAGCGATTGCGACATAGATAAACTCTTTCCAGAATATTGACTTTTGATATTTGACTGATGTCTTTTTAAAGGTAAAAGCGTAGAAAATAACAAAAGTCAGTAATGAAAATAAAACGGAATAAAAGGTAAATCCATTCGCGCTTACTAAGGATGCGCCACTGGCGGAATCAACTTGGAAAACCTTCCGACCAAAGTCAGATACACCAGTAGCGATAATGTAAACAACATATATGGCGATTAAAGTGAAAGTAACTTTTTTGTTAATTTGATTGTTATAGGTGACAATGAGAAAACAGCCACCGATGACAACAAGATATCCGATGATATCTACCACTGAGATGGCCTCTTGATAAAAGATATATGACATCACGATTGGAATGATTGAGCTAACGACAATCATGACATCGCTGATGACATAAGCGCCTTTTCGTTGTGAGAAGGCCCACATCATGATATTTAAGGCAAATCCAAAACCAGTGATAGCCGCGACGATTAAAGTTCTCCAATCGATGATAAAACCTTTCGGTCCATCAAAGATAAGAACAAGAGCCGCTCCTATAACCACGCATATTACCATTCTCACGCCATGGAAAAAGGACACGTCATTAACCGTGTTGGTGGCCACAGAGACCTTTTTTCCAACTATCGATTTAGCCGTGCTGGCTAGTAAAGATAGACCTAAAAATATAGATGCTAAAAACATTAGAAGGTTTGTCCTTGATTTCCTTGAATAATGTCGACTAAAACTGAACCGAAATTATTTTCATCAAAGTCATTATCTTTGGTGTTTTCTTTTTCAGTTTGTTCTTCACCATAATTGATGTTATTAAGTTGTAAATTTGACATATAAGCGTCCTCCTCTCGATATTGCGTATGATCATCGATTAAAAATCGATTACTAATTACTTTGTCTGGGTTTTCTTTTCCCAGAGTGGATATCTTACTCCAAAGGAACGAATAAAGGTTGAGATATACATTTCAAAAATAACAAAAGAAAAAATCGGACTTTGCATCTGACTTTTATCTTTACCGAAATGTCTATTTAAATTTTTTTGCGAAGTGGCGCTGAGAATAATTTTGGCATCACACAATTTCAGTATTTCAAATCTTTAAGAATATGCGTATATGATGAAAAAAATGATTTATCGCTTATCATATAGGTAATACAACAAGGAAGGAGATTTCATCATGAGTCCTCATATTTCAGACTTTAAACTAGAAACCAATATTCGCGGCGTAAAAGCAAGAACCCTCGTGAATCATCCCGATGCATTTATTAAGGCATTGACACTAGATCCAAATCAAAAGATTGAACAACATCAAGCTCCTGTCCATGTGACATTTTTTGTGTTAGAGGGATCCGGAAAGATTACGATTGGAAACACGAATCACGATGTTGAGACTTGGAGTTGCCTCGAATGTCCTGAGAACACGATGATGTCCATTATTGCTGGACCAAAAGGCATGATGTTTTTAAACATTAAAACACCACGGTTTATTTCACAAAAATAAGTGGCTTCTTGTCTACGTGTTTATATTTTGCAATCAATCCCTTTTTGCTAAGGGCCGTTTGATATAGATAGTCGATGGCATCTATGGCATTAAACTATTTTTATTTGATAACATCGTATTCATTACTATTATTTATTTAACAAAGAGGTTTTTAAGTGGGAGATGGCATTCTTTCAAAAAATCCTTAATGCTAACTATATCTTTTTCTTCATAATAAGAAACTAGTTTTCTCTTAAATTCTTCAACTTTGTTAAAATTTATCACCAATAATCCTAGACCATTAGAAATTAAATAATGATTGGCGTAGATAACTGCTGTTCTTTTATTACCATCGTTGTAAATTTGAGTTTTCATAACAAAAAGGCAAAGCTCTATAGCGGTTTCAATCTTATTATTTGAGTTCTCAAGTAGATTGTTTATATGCTCTTTGACATCTATTTCAAAGGGAATAGGTGGAACATATGTTGAGCCACCGATTGCGACCGGAACACCTCGAATTCTTCCACCATTTTGATAGAATCCTTCATTGACAATTTTTGCTATATAGGAAGCTAAATAATAATCTGATTTAGAGGTCACAACATCTCTATCTAGAATAAATTCCCAAGCGTGTTTTAGATTTAATATTTTTTGAACATCCTCGGCTTTAATGTTGTTTACTTTTCCGTTGTCAATAATGGCTTCTGTATCAGGAAAAGTGGTCGCCACACCTTCTAAAACTGCTTGGTCATAAATGATTTGTTTCATATTAGTTTTTGCAAACTCAATATTTAAAATAACATCAGTTTCAATCTCGTTTTCTGCATATCCAAGAGAAATCAATTGCTTATTAATTATTCGAATTTCTTTTTTGAGTGTCTTTGATTCATTATTGTTTCGCAATAATTGATTGTAAAGAGCGTCAGAAAACTCCCCAATATAAGTTGAAGTTATTTTATCTAGCACTCTTTTTCTAATATAGATATATCGTTTTCCAGAGATATCTTTTATTTCCGGAGTTCCATCATAAGGTAAAAGATTGAACCTGGCTTGTAACTCAGCGCGTTTATTTAGCAATTCTTGAATTCTTTCAATATTTTCCATATATTTACTCCTTAGGGAACTTTATGATTAGATTTTATATTGTTTGTTCCCTAAATACAATGTTAAACCTTGTTTTTTCATTCCAAAAGATTTTTTCATTAGAATGCCATGAAAGTAGTTATTAAAAAGTAATTAATCACGATTGTTAACGTGCAAACAAACTACTATCTCAACGTGCCCTCGTATGTGCGTGCAATTACGTGCGCGCACATTTTAGTTTCAGCGTAGAGGCTATTATAGGACAAACTCCTTTTCATCATAGTAAAAAGTGGACTATTCCTTAATCCACTTAATCCATGCTTTAATCGTTGAGGCTCTTCTTTTTGCTGTGACTTCACCTATTTGCTTATAATGCTTCTTTAGATACATAGCGATTTTATCAGTCTTAAACAATTGATGTTCGATTAGATATTTAACATCATCATTTTCAAACAATTGTTGTTTCATGTTTTGCCTTAGTGCTGCCTGTCTCTTCTTCAACTGGAGGGTCTTCTTCTGGAAAATATGGATCCCAAGGACTAACTTGATAATCATCGTGATGATAATCATGACTATCAAGAACAGAATGCGACACCAAGAGGGGTCCTTGTAGTTCATTGACTGATAGTAGATCCCAAGTGATTGGTTCAAATTTAAACCAATAAGTATTTAGTATTTCATATCCATTAGCTGGTTGGGCAGTGTAATAATCGATATATGGACCGGAGAGGTCATATGGTTCCATCGGATTTCTCAAACGGTAATTAGTGAAATAAACTCCACGATATTTAACACCGTTGTTAACGACGTCCTGATACCACATGTATTCTGTTTCATTAGAGTTGCTGACATAAAAGTCATAAGCCACCCAATCTTTTCTATCTGTAGAAGAGGGCAAATCTCCTGCTTCAGTGTTCAATGTGGCAACCAAACCTTCATCGGTTACTTCAGTCTGTGGATAGCTTCCCATTTGAAATGATTGGACTCCACCACCGACTACTGGATCTTCATCGGCGCATGAGTAAACAATTTCGATATCCTCAATTATTAAATCATCATCAAGAGCGACTAATTTAACAAAGTTAGGTCGATTAGTCGAAAATTCTTTAATAATGAGATTGCTATCGGCGTTCAATGCTTCGTACTGTGTTTCAGTGAACAGATTGAAGTTGGACCAGTAAAGTCCGACATTTGCATCAGGATCAGAAGTCGCAATTGTCAAACTTCTGATTCCATGAAGAGCGTCCATATTAGCCAAGTAACCTCCTAGCTTTATGGTTTGCCAAGCACTAGTCGCATTAGCGAAGTCGACGTATTGGAAAGTGATTGAACTATTCAAAGCAGTTATCGCTTCATTGGTTCCGGAATAATATTGTCCCGGACTTAATGGTTCAGTGACAAGTTTATTGGTTGCGTTGCCGAAGGCAATCGCAAAAGAACCCGGCTCGGCCATTAAGATAGAATTTCCAGCATTATTCATTGCATAGAGAGCTCCGGCAGACGAAAGTGAGACCAAAAAAGTTAATCCCACGACATAAAAACGTCCTTTTTTCTTAATCATAGTTATATTCCCTTTAATGTTTATGTTCTATCACTAATTTAAATCATCGCGATAATATTTTTTAAGTATGAAAAAAGCGGATATTAGTTAAAGTAGTTTTATCGTTTAATCAGGTAATACCGCAACATTTGTTTGAATTGTTAACTGTCTATTTTAAAAGAAATAGGTTGTTTTTTTCTACTTCTTTTTCAGACTTTCTATGGCCTTATTTTATTTGCAAAAAGACAATTTTTCTATTTAGGCAAAAAATCATTTAATTTAAAGTCTGAATATCTACTAAGAAGAGCAAAATCAAGATCTTCACTAAATCTATTTAAGCCCTGGAATATTCTTAAAAATTTTCCACCATGAAAAGTGATTGTCTTGTTCTTTTATGTTAATTCAGTACGAGTTCCATCATCTTCTCAGTATGATTTGTTGTTTGAAATCAAAACCCCCGACTGAATGATTATGCTAAAAAGTAATCCAAGGGACAAAAACTAGAAAAAGATTTCTCTAAATAAGGATTTAATCGGCTTTCTTTAAAGCGCCAGGAAGTAATTCAAGGTGAAATCTTGGACATTTATAAACTGAGTGACCATTATCCACAAAGAAAGTGGCGTAGGTATCCATCCCTGACAGAGCAACAAATACTGCATTATAATTCCCCAGTAAGTCTTCATCATAAGCTGATACTTCTATTGCGCGGTTTTTATTCATTTCGGGCGTTGTTAATTTGTTCTTTCGATAATACTTTTTGGAAAAGATAGGTGAGACGAGGTTTTGACTAATGACAATATCTTGTTTACCACTCAATCCCTCTAATTCTGGAGCAAGAATTTTATTCTTTCCAAAATGGAAATATGTTAATCCTTTACTCACTTTAACTTCACCACTCACAAGGTTGGGGTAAACGGTTTCATGAGAAATAAGTCGATTGAAATGTTCATCAGAAATGTAGAGTTTTTCTTCGTTAATATAGAAAGTCATCTCATCATTTATGGCGACTGATACTTTCTTTGGCAAAGAGAAAACAATGTATTTATCATATCCTTTCATCTTTGTGAACACTGTGTTGGAATCAGTTTTATTTTCAATGAAGGCAACTTTAACATGAAAAGCGATATCGTTTTCTTTTTCTTGGAAATGTACGCTTTTAGGGGAGAAAGACAAAGAGAGTTTTTTACCACCCAAAGCATCCCAAAGGATTCGGCTTTTAAAATTATCGCTCATCTTAATCACTTTATTGGCAAGAGTAATCTCTCCGTCTTTAATATACATATCTAAACGGTTTTCTCTTGGGACACCCAATATGGCTTGCGAAGATTCAATATCAAAGAGATGGGATTGATTCAAATCAAAGTTGAGGAAGATTTCGTCTCCGCTCTCATAGATAACATTGTTATTGCCTTTGATTACCACATCTTGCTTATTATCTTTGATACGGCAGTAAATAATCGTTTCGTTTCCTAGCTTCTCAACAACATTGATTTTTGCTTTAATCCCTTTTTCACTGACAGTAATGTGTTCTGGGCGAATGCCAAAGAGGACTTCTTTGCCACCATATCGCTCATTAGAGAGCTGGAAGGACTTAATGTCGGGGAATATCACTTCTTCTTCCTCATCGTTAAAGAGATGGGCTATCATTTGATTATTTTTAAATAATAACGTGGACTTAATGATGTTCATTTGGGGGGAGCCAAGGAAAGTGGCCACGAAAAGATTGGTAGGATTCTCATATAAATTGATTGGAGCATCAACTTGTTGGATGAAACCTTTGTTCATAACTACAATGCGATCACCCATCGTCATCGCTTCAGTTTGATCGTGTGTAACATATACGAATGTCGTGGCTAATCTCTTATGAAGTTTGTTGATCTCGGTTCTCATTTGAACACGAAGCTTCGCATCCAAATTACTCAAAGGTTCATCGAGAAGAAAGACTTTTGGTTCACGAACAATAGCTCTTCCTAACGCTACTCTTTGACGCTGTCCGCCAGATAAAGCTTTAGGTTTTCTAGTTAACAAATCTTCAATTTCTAGAATCTCCGCCGCTTCTTGCACTCTGGTGGTGATTTCTTTCATCGGTAGTTTTCTAAGTTTTAAACCAAAAGCCATGTTTTGAGCAACTGTCATATGGGGATACAAAGCATAACTTTGAAATACCATCGCGATGTCGCGATCTTTGCTATCAACATCATTTACTAATGTATCGTCAATGAACAATTGACCAGCGGTGATATTTTCTAATCCGGCAATCATCCTTAGGGTTGTTGATTTTCCGCAACCCGAAGGTCCCACAAAGACGATAAATTCTTTATCTTTAATTTCAAGGTCGAAGTCGTTAACCGCGCGAACTCCTCCTTCATACACTTTGTAAATGTGCTTTAAAGTAACTCTAGACATAACTAGTCCTCCTTATTCTTAGGAACATATAGTCCCCTTTTGAGATATTCTGGATAATGATATTGATTAATCATCTTATCAAAAATGACTAAAGCTCTCAGTTCCCATAGATAGATAAATGGAAAAGAGAAGATGATCGCAACTCCAAAGGCAATAAAGGCTGTGATATTGGAGATAATAAATAGGGCAATGAAAAGGCCAGGGCCAATCAAAAAGAAAACGAAATTCATCGGAAAATGAGCAATGGTCATCAAAAAAGCATTCTTGTATTCCGCGGTGGCTTTATTGGAGTAAACAAGAGATTGAGTAAGGGTAAAAATAGAGGCCATCGTAAAAATAATGAACTGAAGGATATCAACTCCCATTAAAATGCCCACCCAAATTGGATGATCGATATAGAAGAAGAGCAAATAGAGGCAGCCCACAATCGCTATGAACGTCGAGATGCCGACAATCAAACCTTGAATTAGAGCTTTCTTCCAAGTTTCTTTCATTCCGTAGAAAAAAATTGGGGCGGTAATTTGCATTTCCGAATAACCTAATTTTTTTGCGATGTTAAAAGCTCCTGCTAAGCCAATATAGAAAATCATGACGCAAGGGACGGCAATTAAAGCGCCGTAGAAGACCAAAGAAAAGATTTGGCTACTATCAGCTTGTGAATTATAAGCACCGCTGATTAGGAAAGAAAAGACTAAATAATCACAAAATAAAGGCAAGATAAAGATTGCGACGAGTAAAGAAACAGAGAGAAAGAGTCTCCATTCATTTTTTAATGAATCAAAAAACTGTTTTTTTCTACTTCTTGGCAAGGAAGAAGGATCAAAATCTTGAGCGGGTATTTTTTCTTTAGCCATTGTTTCCTCCTAATAAATAACGCATCGCTTGGAGCGATAAATCATACACGCTATTGGGGTGCGTCCCATAACTTTTGATGGTTAGAGAAGTCGCGCTGATAGTGAGATAGTAATTTTCATCGGCAAAGGGTATATAATCTTCGAGCCATGATTCACTAGTTGAGGATTTAATCTCAATTCCATATTGTTTTTCATCCTGTTCAAAATAGGAATAGTGTTCTCCTTCTAATTCATTTTCAATGAAAAGGTCATAAATAGGGAGCATAATCTCGGTTAAATCTAAAGTTTCCATAATTGAAGCAGGAAGAATAAATAGATCGCTAGAATTATAACCAATGACTTTAAGTTTCTGATAAAAGGTTAAGTCAGTGGGATTCGAAGTGACAATTCCCGCCTCTTTCATTCCCGCTTCTTTGAAAACGGTTTCGATATTGTTTGCTAGTCCATTGGAATTAACACCACTAGAAGCCACAAAAATCTCAATTTTTTCATAGTTCTTTGGTAAGTGAATCAAATTCATCGTATAAGTGATCAAAAACGAACCAACAAGGGGAATTGCCACAAAAAGAGGCCAGAAATAGGGAATTCCATTCTTGATAAATTGTTTAGAAGACAGGGTCATAGAATCTCCTTATATGAAAGGATGAGATTATTGGAGGAACAAACCTTATAACGCTTTCCAATTTCCAGCTTTGAATCATTAGGAAGGAGGACATAAAGAGTTCTTTCGTTTTTCTGTTCTTCATCAAAGTAAAAGAATTTAATCTGCAAAGAAACTAATCCTTGATACGAATGAGATGTCTCATCATTAATCCCAGTTAATACGAGTTCTTCCTCAAAGATAGAAGAAGCAGATATATTCTGGAATATTTTTAATTTCACGACAATCTCTTTGAAAGGTCCAATTAAAAACAGGAGTGTTCCTATCGAATAAACAATAAATAAGACCACAAGACCGATCAAAATCCCGATGAATTGGGGAGGAGAAAAAATGATTCCCACCGCAATGATTGCCACTACTAATAACGAAATGAGAGATAAAAAGAATATCGAGCGGACTTTTTTTCTCTGATAGTTTTCTATTTCTTTTTGATAATCAATTAAAACCATTAATTTACCCGAGATAAGTTTTGATAGCGTTAAAGATCTCTTTGCCCCAAAGAATATATCCATAGGCGGATAAGTGGAGGCAATCGAGTCTAAAATAAGCTGCATTCGCTACTCCATTTGCTTTCAAAAGGACTTTGCCGGCATCAATGATGGTGACATATGATAATTCCTCAGTTAAAGCAATGATTCCCTCGTTGATGTCGTCAATGCTATCACTATAAGAGAGAAAATATCCGGGAAGACGATTAAGTAAAACATAGAAGATTTTGGTGTCTGGTAATCTTTCATGTGTCTCAGTAAACAAGGTTCTCACATTATTAATAATTGTTTGAGGGTTGTTGTGAGAATTGATGAGGTCATTAATTCCCACATAATAGGTCACAGCCTTTGGCATGTAAGGATAGACTAGTCTCTCGTTGAGATGATTGATCCAGTCGTTCACTGTCGTTCCTCCAATGCCGTGGTTGTAGCAGATAATTGGATCCATAGCATTGGCGTAATCGGTCCAGAACTCAATAGAGGAAGAACCCGCCATCATAACATGATAGTTCTCCGCTTCCGCATCTTGTTCTTCATATGCCGTGGCTTTGGCTTCATATGTGGCATTAGTCAGTCTATGAGCAGTAACAATCTCTTGAGCGGTAATAATTGTGGTTTCTTCACTACCATCTTTTTCAGCGACAATGGTAATGTTCATGTTTTCTATAGAAGCAACAGCGCTCTTTAGGGTCACCCCACTTTGATGGGAATAATTAATGGCAAAACGAACATCCTCAATGTGATTTTGAAGCCTTAAAAGGCTGCCATAAGGTAGATAAGCAATTCCATCGATAACTTCTCCATTTAGGATGCCATTAACCTTAATAAACGAGGTCAAAGTGTCATCGACATGGTCAGGAACAATATATTCTGGCTCTTGATAAGCGCTATCCCCTGTTTTTTCCCATGAAGCATAGAGGAATAAGCTATTTTCAACGATTTCATTGGCGAAATCAAAAGCATTAATACAAGAGCTTTCTTTATACCATCCACCAAAGGAATAATCTTCTCTTGAAGGGTTGACTTCTGGAGGGGCTATTTCTCCACTTTCTTCAACTTCAATTTGTTGATAGATGAGATTGTTTGCAATCGCATCAAAATCATCATACGAATACGTTTGATTATTATAATTGGTCATGAAATTAACGATGGTCTTCATTTCCCACTCCTTTATATTTCCTCCAGCGATATTGAGTTCACCAGAGTTGCAAGAAGAAAGAAGAAAAGGCAAAAGGCAAATGGGAATTAGTTTTCTTATAAACATTTGTTTTCCTCCTTTTTAAGCTCCTCAATTAATTCGGAGAGCTTAACGGTCGCTAAACCGATAAAGCGATCAGCACATCCATAGTAAATGTAAACAATTCCATCTTTTATGACATTTGCAGTAGGGAAAACACAACCATTATAGAAACCTTCAGTTTCGTAATCGAATTCTGGTTCCATAAATGGCTTTATGGTCCTTGCAAGAATCTTCATTGGGTTATTCTTATCGATTAGGAAAGCTCCCACCCGATAGACATGGTCTTTTTTTGAGACTCCATGATAAATCATCACCCAACCCTCGTTTGTTTCAAAAGGAGGGCAAGACGCGCCAACTTTGAGTGATTCCCAGTCTTCTTGACCTTCGTAGAATAATTTAAGAGGTTCATTCCAAGAAAGAAGATCATCAGAAGCAGTTAACCAAATCGAGGGAGTTGCACAAGGATAACCCTCTCCAAAACGAGCACTCGGCCTTGAAGTGCGATAAAACTTTCCATTAATAGCGCGTGGGAAAATAACAACATCGCGGTCATCATCCTTGGCGTCCGTGATGCGACCGAGTTTCTTCCAATTTCTTAAGTCCTTAGATATCGCAAGATGGGTTTCTGTATTGTTATAGTTAAGAACCATGGGTCCAGCTTTAGGTTGGAAACCATAATACTTCTTATCATCTTTCCAGTATTGGCCGGGAGCAAATACTCTTGCCGCATAAGTGAGATAATAATAATCTTCGATTTTAACAATGCGAGGATCTTCCACACCACCGCCATCAGCACCATTCTTATCTGGTTCAATAATCGGACTATCACTTTGCCTTTCAAAATGAACACCATCTTTGGAAGTAGCATAACCAAGATAAATATAATGGGTCTCATCATTTCCGGCTGCACGATAAAACATATGAAAAAGTTTATCTTCTTCGTTATAAATTACAGCAGGATTAAGGACGGCTAAAGACTCCCAATCATTCTTTAAAAGAGGAGAAAGAATAGGGTTTTGAGCGTTTTTTTCAATTTTCATATTAAATTGCCTCCAATGGCGACACAAGTAAGTGCGAACGATTAAAGCCATTACTCAGACGGATGTTATCAACATAAATTGCTGATGAATTGCCAGTCGAATTAACGATCCCAAATGTCACTTTATTTAAGTAAACGATATTTCTACCAGTCACTGTTGAGCCGTTAGGAGCGGTGTAATCGACAAAATTGTCAAAGCCAATTTCGTAACGATTCCATGAATCAGCAACTTTTGAAAGGTTCTTTCTTACTTGGTAAGTACTACTTCCAATCATGAGATAGAGATTGACATAGACGGTGGCTTGATTGTCGCCTTTGATATCAACAGTTAATCCTTTGGCTAAGAATGAGTCGACGATATTCATATCCATGGTGATCGGCAAAAGATAACTCACACTATTAGAACCTTGATA
>CAYFSI010000004.1:0-49166 GCA_964345825.1 uncultured Staphylococcaceae bacterium
CGTTGATGTGTCGGCATAGGTTCGATAGTCAGGATCCCAATCATCTAACAAAGAATCGAATAATGCAGATGTTTGATGAGAAAGTTAAATATGTCCCAAGAAGAAAGATGCCACACGTTTTATGTATCGATGAGATTAGATTCTCGGAAGAACTAGATCAAAAATACTGCTGTGTTTTATATGATTTTGAAAATAAGGAAATCGTCGATATTATCAAAAATAGACAAATGCCTTTTCTAAGAGAATATTTTAGTAACATCCCTATAAAAGAAAGGGAGAATACTAAAGTATTTATTTCTGATATGTATGATGCTTATGCTTCAGTATGTACCTCATATTTTCCTAAAGCCATCCACGTTGTTGATATGTTTCATATCGTCACTCAATTAACTCGCGCGGTGAACACGCTAAGGGTTAACACAATGAACGGCTATACCGAGAAAAAAGATCCTTATTACAATTTTATGAAAAGCAAATGGAAATGCTTCTTAAGCCGAGCAGAAAAGATTCCGGACAAACGATACACGTACATGAAAACGGGAGAGACATTTCATTATGATGAGATGGTTTATAAATGCATCGCTTTTAACAATAAATTCTCTTCTGGATATTTAGCTCTCCAAGATTTGTTTCATTTCCCTTATTCCAGCGATTATGAGGAATCGTTAAAGTTTATCGAATTCCTATCTCAAAAATTAAATAACTCATTTTCTGATCTATTGAAGAAAGTTGGTGAAACATACCATCAATGGAGATTTGAAATCGCCAATGCATTTACGGTTGGAAACAAAGAAATCAGATATACGAATGCAATTGCTGAATGTTTGAATAATCAGTTAAAAACAATTATTAAGTCCGCTTATGGATATCACAATTTTGAACGTTTTAGAAAGCGGGCTATGTTGATCACTACATATCGAAAGAAACCATAGAAAAAGGACACGGATTTCTCCATGTCCCTTATGCACAGTTTATTTCACAGTTTTGTATAGTTATGAATCGAAATACACAATTATACACACTTTATTTCACTGAGCCAAAAAGAAAAGACCGAAGTCTCTCGAATTCGGTCGCATTTTTTTGTTCTTTAGATTTTCATCGCCACATCCCAAGCTCGCCAGATGACAGTGCGCAAATTGCCAACACCATTACAGTCACCAACGAGATGGATATGTTTTCCTTTTTTAGAAAGTGGAGAAGGAATATATCCGATTGAACTGATAACCGCGCTGGCGGGAATAGTGGATTCAGTACCTTCTTTGTCAACGACAACGACAGCATCTTTTTTTATCTCTTTGACCATTGTTTCAAGATGAATTGGCGTGTGATGTAAAGCGAAATAATCGCGTAAGTAAGAACTATTCGCCAAGCACACTCCTTTGACAGCAATAAGATCGTTTTTCATTTCGACAATCGTTGGTTTCTTGCCCTTAAGACATAATTCATAAGCAATTTCACAGCCGGTTAATCCGCCACCGATAACAACTGGGTTTTCACCAACATCAGCTTTTCCAGATAAGAAGTCAATCGCTTCAATGGCTTTTTCGCTTCCGGGTACATGAAGATGGCGAGCTCTAGAACCAGTTGCGATAACGACTTCATCAAATCCTTTAGTAAAGCAATCTAAGCAGTTTGCTTCTTCTTTTAAATGAATCTTGATAGCGGGGTATTTTTTAATCTCTTTGAGATACCACTCAACTAAGCGCTTATCATTTTCCTTAAATGAAGGAGTGCAGGCTGCAGTAAAGACGCCGCCTAATTTATCGGTTTTTTCAACGATAGTGACTTTATGGCCACGTTTCGCTAAGACAATGGCGGCTTCCATACCACCGATACCGCCTCCGATAACGACAACATTTTTCGCTTTCTTGGCTTTGATAATCTTATATTTCTTTGATTGCATGGTTTCCGGATTAAGTGCGCATCTAGCCATGTGAAGAGCGTCATGCAAATCTTGATCATTGGCTACGCCTTTATAATTAGCCATGTTGAAGCATCCGTTATGACATTGGATGCAAGGACGAATTTCTTCTTCTTTGCCCTCCATCAATTTGGTGACCCATTCTTCGTCAGAGAGGAATTGACGGGCTACGCCCATACCATCAATTTTGCCTTCTTTAATCGCTTCCGCAGCGATCTCAGGAGTCATACGGCCAGCAACGACGACGGGAATATCAACAAACTTCTTGATGTGTTCAACTTCAGGAAGATTGCAGTTATTGCTCATATACACTGGTGGATGGGCCCAGTACCAAGCATCATATGTGCCATTATCGCAGTTAAGCATGTCATAACCAGCCTCTTGGAGGTATTTAGCGGCTTTCTCGCTCTCTTCCATATCGCGGCCCACCTCAGTGTATTTTTCACCTGGTAATGCGCCTTGATTGAAGCCTTTTGTCTTGCTGACAACAGAATAACGCAAGGAGACAGGATAATCCTTACCACAGGCCTCTTTAATTGCTTTAACAATCTCAACGGGGAAGCGGTAGCGGTTTTCAAAACTTCCACCCCACTTATCTTTTCTAAGATTGGTGTATTTCATTGTGAATTGATCGAGCAGATAGCCTTCGTGAACAGCGTGGACTTCCACACCATCAACACCAGCCTCCATACAAAGTTTGGCGGTTTTAGCAAATCCTTCAATGATTTTATGAATTTGTTTTTCCGTCATTTCTTTGGTCATGACCTTATCACTCCAACGATTAGGAGTGACACTTGGAGCGGAATTAATCCAATCCATATTAAAAACTGGTTTCATTAATGTACCTAACACTTTGTTTGTGCTGCATTTGACCATGATATCGTTTAATGCCATGGAGCGACCAAAACCAGCCGTTAATTGGACAAACAATTTAGCGCCTGTTTTATGGAGTTCATTCATGAAAACTTTTAGTTTCTTGTACATTCCTTTATTGGAATATAACCATCCACCCATCATCGGGTTTTTGATTGGGGCGATACCAGGGAGAATTAAGCCGACATTATTCTTGGCTTTTCCCATGATAAATTTCGCGGCTTCTTCATCAAAATGAGCGGGTTCCATCCATCCAAAAAGACTGGTTCCGCCCATTGACGTCATGACAATACGGTTCTTAATCTCGACATTTCTGATTTTCCACGATGTAAAAAGTGGGTCATATTTTTTGTTCATAAGATTACCTCTATTATCTATATTAGATGATAATTGAAGGTCTTGTATAACAAATTAAGCGAATAGTGTTATTATTTATGCAAAGAACAACGTTCGCGTTTATTAAAATAAGGAGAAACTTTTATGTATGAACCTAAAATGGAACTGACAAATGAACAGCGTGACATTTTGAATGGTAAGCAAGGCGAAACAATGGCCAAAATCATGGAAACAGTCGTGATGTTTGGCGATATGTTTGAAGCCCCACGCCTAATCAAAGTAACTCATGATGATGGTCATTTAGTCACTTCCTTCGGCATTGGAATCTGCAAGCCCCTATTCTCAACTATGGATAGAATCAATGAGGCAGGAATTACGACAAAAGGTAAATTTACTGTCGACCCCCGTCCTTACGACTACAAGAATGTGAAGTGTTCACTTCTTGATAAATTGGTCTATAGCAAAATTCTCTTTTCCCAACAAAAAAGATATGAAGGACAGCTAAAAAAAGTTGGTCTTCGCGATAGCAATGCATTCACCTGCACATCCTATTTACCAGAAGTTGGAAACACTCCAAAGAAGGGTGACATCCTTTCTTGGGCTGAAAGCTCTGCGGTGGTTTTTGCTAACTCAGTTCTAGGTGCAAGATGCAATCGCAACTCTGGTATGCTTGACCTTTTCGGATCAATTATTGGCTATGTTCCTGAGTTTGGATTTTTAACCGACAAAGGAAGAAAAGCAACCTGGAGAATAATTGTAAAAACAAGCAAGATTCCCGAAGCTCAAATTCTCGGATCTGCGATTGGAATGAAAGTCATGGAAGATGTTCCCTATGTTGAGGGACTCGACAAATATCTTGGAACTGAACTCAATGATTTTGCCATCGGATATCTTAAGGATTTCGGAGCCGCAACAGCCTCAAATGGAGCGGTTGGTTTATACCATATCGCCAATTTGACCCCTGAAGCAAAGGAATTTGGAGAAAAATTACTTGTTCCAAACGCAAAAGAATACATCATTGATGATGCTGAATTAGAACGCGTTTATCATGATTATCCCATCATGTGGAAAGATAAAACTAAGAAAGGCAATCTCATTTTCATCGGTTGCCCTCACCTTACTTTCCAGCAACTCAACCAATGGACCGACAAGATTAGCAATGGCTTAAAAGAGACGGGAAGAAAGAAAGTGGCAATTAGAACAATTTTAACCTCATCTCCTGATGTAGTTGAAAAGTTTAAGAAGTCAGATAAATACTCTGTTTTAATAGCAACTGGAGCGAAGTTATCGAGTATTTGCCCATTAATGTATACGAATAATCCTCTCACCAAAAAGAAGAGAATTATTACTTCTTCTAACAAGTTAAGAACCTATTCTTTAGCTAGATATTACAAGGATGAAGAAGTTTTAAACTTTGTCATTGGCAAGGAGGGAAAATAAAATGAAACAATTTAAAGGTAGAGTCCTGGCATCAGGAACTTACGTTGGTGAAGCCGTCGTCACACATCAAGGTGTCAACACATTAGCGTCATTTCAAAAAGCGATTATTGGAAACAAAAAAATTGCTACCATTTCTGATCAAGGAAATAAGGACCTCTATGGACTCGAAGTGACAGGAAAAGCGTTGTGTTTACCCCTTACCATCGGCTCAACAACCGGAGGATTAGTCATCCAAACGATTTGCGCAATGGGCAACGCTCCTGCTGCATTTCTCTTCTCCGAACACATTGATTCTTTAGCGGGATCAGGAATTGTGTTAGCCAGAATTTGGGAAAATAGTCCCGTTATCGCTATTGATCAATTAGGCAAAGATTTCCTCGAAACTGTGAAAACAGGTGATAAAATTGAAATCAAAGAAGATGGGACAGTCATAATCCTATAACATAGATTTAAGATAAATCTCGGTTAAAAAGGCCGGGATTTTTTCTTTTGTGCCGATTATGTGGGTGTAAACCATTTTTATACTTGTCAATGTGCGTGTGCCTGCGTAAAATGAATGCGCTGGTTTTATGCGAGAAACCAAATAGGAGGTTATTATGGCGCATTTACAAAGTAGTGCTGTAGCGCAGATTACAAAAATAGTCGAACGTTACAAAGATGAACCAACCCCATTAATGATGATTCTCGAGGATGTTCAAAAAGAATATGGTTATGTTCCTCTCGAGGTTCAAGAATTAATTTCTGATTTGACAGACATTCCGGTCAGTGAAATCTATGGAGTGGTGACATTCTATTCCTTTTTCTCTTTGACCCCAAAAGGCAAGTACGTTATTGGCGTTTGCCTTGGTACAGCTTGTTATGTTAAGGGTGCCCAATTAATATTGGACAAATTTTGCGAGATTTTAAAAATTAAACCCGGAGAAACAACTCCAGATGGATTATTCACTATTGATGTCCTTCGTTGCATAGGCGCTTGCGCCATTGCACCAGCAGTGTCAGTAAATGGAAAAGT
This sequence comes from uncultured Staphylococcaceae bacterium, assembly GCA_964345825.1. GTDB lineage: Bacteria > Bacillota_I > Bacilli_A > RFN20 > CAG-826 > JAAYDH01. The sequence goes on from CAYFSI010000004.1 coordinate 5,583, forward strand.
CTACCCCCAAGTTAAAGTGGATAATGTTATAAAAATTATTAACACATACGAACATAAAGAAATGGAGGTTCAATAATCATGGCGAAAATTGAAGTAATCAAATCTGAAAAACAATTGCTAGACAAAATTAGTCATTGCGGAACCTGCTTAGAGAAAAAATTCCACTGCCAGGATGGACATAGAGCCATTGTCATCTGTGGCGGAACTGGATGCTTGTCCAGTGAATCCAGCGAAATCCTAGCCAAATTCAAAAGTCTTATTGAAGAAAAAGGACTTGGTGAAAAAGTCACTGCCAACATCGTTGGGTGCTTTGGATTCTGTTCACAAGGACCAATCGTCAAGATTTTCCCAGAAGAAACTTTATACACCAAAGTGAAAACGACGGATGTTCAAGAAATTTTTGATACTGATATCATCGGAGGAGAAGTTGTTGAACGTCTCTTATTCATTGATCCTGTCACTAATCAAAAAGTCAAAAAACAACACGAAATCAATTTCTATAGATTACAAAAACGTGACATTGCCCTTCGTGGTAATGGCGATATCAACCCAGAAGATATCGACGAAGCTTTTGGCGATGGCTCTTTCATCGCTTTAAACAAAGCTCTCCACATGACTCGTCAACAAGTTATCGATGAAGTTTTAAAGTCAGGCTTACGTGGCCGTGGCGGTGCTGGATTCCCAGCCGGTCGAAAATGGCAATTCGCCTACAACGTGGATGTTGAAGAAAAATACATTATTTGTAACGGAGATGAAGGTGATCCAGGTGCATTTATGGATCGTTCAATCATCGAAGGAAACCCAGTTAACGTCATCGAAGGTATGATGATTGCTGGCTACGCTATCGGAGCGAAAAACGGGTACTTTTATGTCCGTGCTGAATACCCTGTCGCTGTCGAACGCTTAAAGAAAGCCATTGCTGAATTAGAAGAAATTGGTTTATTAGGAGACAACATTCTTGGAACTGATTTCTCTTTCCGCTGTCATATTCGTCTTGGCGCTGGAGCCTTCGTATGTGGTGAAGAAACTGCTTTATTAAATAGTATGGAAGGCAAACGAGGCATGCCTCGTCCACGTCCTCCATTCCCAGCCGTAAAAGGTTTATGGGACAAACCAAGCGTCATCAATAACGTTGAGACATTAGCTAACGTTCCTTATATTTTCCGTGAAGGCGCTGAACATTATGCCTCTTTTGGCACTGCGGATAGCAAAGGCACAAAGGTTTTTGCTCTCGGCGGTAAAGTTAACAATGTCGGTTTAGTGGAAATTCCTATGGGAACTACCTTAAGACAATTAATTTTTGATATTGGTGGCGGTATTCCAGGAGGAAAGAAATTCAAAGCCATTCAAACAGGTGGACCTTCTGGCGGATGTTTGACTGAAAAAGATCTTGATATACCAATCGACTATGCTTCCTTAATTGCCCATGGCTCAATGATGGGCTCAGGCGGAGCTATCGTCATGGATGAAGATAACTGCATGGTTGATGTTGCTAAGTTCTATATGACCTTTATTTGTGAAGAATCATGCGGCAAATGTTCCCCTTGTCGTATTGGCACAAAGAGATGCCTGGAAATCTTAAATAATATTTGTGATGGAAAAGGATCTTTAAAAGATTTAGCTGATTTAAAAGAGTTGTCTACGATTATCAAAGCTAATTCACTTTGTGGTCTTGGACAGACAGCCGCTAATCCGATTATTTCGACAATGACCGCTTTCCCTGAAGAATATCAAGCTCACGTTGTCGATCACGAATGTCATGCTCATGTTTGTAAGAGCATGATGCAATATCACATTATTCCGGATGCTTGTTTTGGATGCGGATCTTGTGCACGTGCTTGCCCAACCAATGCTATTTCCAAGACCGAAGAGCCGTCTAAGAAGAATCCTCGTCTCTTCATTCATGTCATCGACCAAAGCAAATGTATTAAATGTGGATCTTGTATGGCGACCTGTCGCTTCAATTCCATCATTAAGAAGTAAGGAGGATAGAATATGTCATTAATTAATATTAAAATTGAAGGCAAACCCTTCCAAGTCGAAGCGGGACTAACTGTTTTAGAAGCTTGTCGTAAGTGTGGCTTTGTTATTCCCTCTCTTTGTTCATTCAATCATGGCAAAAACTCTCTTGCTAGTTGCCGTGTCTGCTTAGTAGAAATCAAAGGTGCGCGAGGACTTAGCGCTTCATGTGTATATCCCGTTAATGAAGGAATGGAAATTAGCATTTCTTCGCCAACCGCAACGGAGGCTCGTCGCGCTTCTGTTGAACTAATTCTCAGCAATCATGAGAAAAATTGTTTACAATGCTCAAAAAATGGTCACTGTGAGCTCTTACATGTTGCTGAAATTGTTCAAGCTCGCGATCAAAAATACATTGGTGAATTCTCCAAAACCACTGTTGATGAAATCGCTCCTGGTCTCATTCGTAACACTGCGAAATGTATTCTTTGCGGACGTTGCATCGAGAGATGTAAAGAAGCTCAAGGGATTTCTATTCTCGGATTTGAAAATCGTGGATTCGAAACGATTGTCGCTCCAGTTCAAAATCGCAGCTTTGCTGAATCCCCATGTTTGCAATGTGGCCAATGCGTTAATGTTTGCCCAACTGGTGCATTAATGGAACACAGTGAAATCGATAAAGTTGATGCCGCTATTAAAGCCGGTAAAAAAGTCATCGTTCAAACCGCTCCAGCCGTTAGAGCGGCCATTGCGGAAGAATTTGGTGAGCCAATCGGAACACCCGGAACTGGCAAAATGGTCGCCGCTCTCCACCGCTTAGGTTTCTACCGTGTCTTTGATACTAACTTCGGTGCCGACTTAACTATCATGGAAGAAGCTAACGAACTTCTTCATAGGATTAAGACTGGTGGAACTCTCCCTCAAATCACTTCCTGTTCACCGGGATGGATAAACTATATGGAGTACTTCTATCCACAAATTATTCCTAATATCTCTACCTGCAAATCTCCCCATATGATGGTTGGAGCAATTATTAAATCCTACTTCGCGAAGAGCCATGATATTAAACCCGAAGATATCTTCGTTGTTTCTGTTATGCCTTGCACCGCGAAAAAATATGAACGTTCTCGCCCAGAAATGGCTAACGATGTTGATGCCGTTATCACTGCTAGAGAATTAGCCAAAATGATTAAACGCGCTGGCATGGTTTGGAAAAAACTTCCTGATGAAGAATTCGATCCAGATCTATTAGGTGATTATTCTGGTGCTGGTGTTATCTTTGGTGTCAGCGGTGGTGTTATGGAAGCTGCTTTAAGAACAACCTTCTTCTGGTTAACCGGAAAAGAATACCCCGCTATTGAGTTTAAATCAGTCCGCGGTTTGAAATACGTTAAAGAAGCCTCTATCGATGTTGATGGTAAAATAATTAAGGTTGCTGTGACATCTGGTATGAAAAACGCCAAACCTCTTCTCGAAGAAGTGAAAAACGGCACCTCGCCATACACCTTTATTGAAGTCATGGGCTGCCCTGGTGGATGCATTAATGGTGGTGGCATGCCATATGTCAAACCTATGCTTCTCCCAAATGAGGAAGATGATATTTTGGACACATACTGTCAAAAGAGAGCCAGTGTTCTTTATAGCGAAGATGAGAGACAAGTCGTTCGTCAATCACACAATAATAAAGACATTCAAAAACTCTATAAGGACTTTCTCGGCGAGCCAGGAAGTGAGTTAGCGGAAGAATTATTACACACTCACTACAACGCTCACCGCGAAAAATATCCGAACAAAAAGTAAAGATTTTGAAGAATGGGACAAGAAATCATATGAAATCTTGCCCCATTTTCATAGAATAGAAGTGTAGTTTTATTATGAATATAAAATTGTATAACTCTTTAACCAATTCCGTTGAACCATTTAAACCGATCCATGAAGGCAAAGTCTCCATGTATATTTGCGGAGCGACTGTCTACAATTACCCCCACATTGGTAATATGAGACCGGTCGTTGTTTTTGATACATTAAGACGCTTTTTTACTTATATTGGTTATGATGTGACATATGTCAGCAACTTCACTGATGTTGATGATAAAATCATCAAAGAAGCAGAAAAACAAAATAAAACCGAAAAAGAATTAACTGAATTTTATATTCGCGAATATCAAAAAATCACCCAACAAATTGGAAGCTTTCTTCCTACAATTGCTCCAAGAGTTACTGAATACATTGACAAAATTATTGCTTATGTTGCTAAGCTAGTCGAATTAGGCGCAGCTTATGTTGTCGAAGGCGACGTCTTTTTTCGCATTTCCAAAATCAATGATTATGGATGCCTTAGCAAAATTAACATCAATGATCTTTTAGTCGGCGCTCGTATTGAAGAAAACGACAAAAAAGAGAGCCCTCTAGACTTTGTGCTTTGGAAAAAAACTGATTCTGGTATTAATTGGGATTCACCTTGGAGCAAAGGTCGCCCCGGCTGGCACACTGAGTGCTGTGTCATGATCGATACAATTTTTGAAGATCATTTTATCGATATTCATGGTGGTGGATATGATTTAAAATTCCCTCACCACGAAAATGAAATTGCTCAAGCTGAAGCAATGCATCACAACAAAATTGCACATTATTGGTTGCATAATGCATTTATCAATTTTGGAACTGAAAAGATGTCAAAGTCTTTAGGGAATGTTCTCTTAGCCAAAGATGTAATTGAAAAATATGGCGGAGCAACTTGCCGTTTGATTATCCTAAACACGCATTATCGTCAGCCTGTAAGCTTCACAGAAGAAACGATTAACGCTGCAACTCAAGAGGTTAACAAACTATCATTTGCTTATCGTCAACTTGCTTTAATTTTGCAAATGCATGATATTGATTTAAGTTCTGGAAAAACGGTAAACATTGATAAGTTTTTAGACTCCTTAGCGGACGATTTAAACACCGCTAATGCTCTTGCTGAAGTGTATCAAATCACAAAAGAATCAAATCAAATACTCCGAAATAAAGAAATTAATTTGCAAAAAGCCGCCGATTTATTTAAAACACTTACCGACATGTTTTACGTGCTGGGTTTGGATATTTTTTATACTAAACTAACCCCAGAAGATAAACGCATTTATTATGATTATCTTCAAGCGAAAGCTAATAGAGATTTCGCGCTTTCTGATCGCCTGAGAAGCATTTTAATAGAAAGGAATATTTTGTAGTTTAAAAATGCCTATATGAATAAAATCGATAAATATATTTATGGGAGAAATTCTGTTAAAGAAGCCATTCTTTCTGGACAAGTCACCAAACTTTTCATTAGTAACTCACTTAAAAAATGTGAAATTGCTGAATTAGCAAGCACAAAAAATGTACCGACAACTTATCTTGACTCCAAGTCTTTGGATGAAATGGTTTCGAACGAAATACATCAAGGTATTGTGGCCGAGATAAAAAAATACGAGTACTTTTCTTTAGATCACATTTTGTCTTTATCAAAAAAAGTTGATCATCCACTTATCGTTTTACTCGATGGTATTACTGATCCACATAATTTCGGAGCAATTTTACGAAGCTGCGACGTTTTTAATGTGACTGGTGTCATTATTCCTAAACATCAACAAGTTCCTTTGAACGCTACTGTAGCTAAAACTTCTGCCGGTGCCATTAATTATGTCCCAGTTGTTTTGGTTAGCAATTTAAATAATGCGATTCGAACGTTGAAGGAGAACGGCTTCTGGGTTGTGAGCACTGATGGTGCTGGCACAATGAATTATTCTGACCTTGCTTACGACTTTCCTACTGCTTTAATTATTGGGAGCGAAGGAAACGGCATATCTCAATTGACTTTGAAAAATTCGGATTATGTCGTCAAGATACCTCTAATGGGGCACATAAACTCTCTCAACGCTTCCGTTGCGGCCGGGATTTTATTAAGCAAAATCAGAAATAAATAATAGATTCCTCCCGAGAAAGGAGGACTCTATGTCATTAAAACAAATTAGCGATGAAGAATGCGTTCTTTTGGCGCAAACCGGAAATCACGATACGCTTAATCAACTTTGTCTTCGCTACCAAAAGTACTCTTATGGACTAGCCATTGATTTTTTCAATTCCAACAGGCAAAGCGGAATAACTGTTGATGATTTGGTTTCGGTTGCCCAAGAAACAGTCTTGATCGCGGTTAAGAACTTTTCGAATAGCATTCAATTGTTTTATCCCTATTGGCGCACAATTGCGACAAACGCGATGATTAAATACAACCAGCAAAATTCCTATTTTCATCACGCAAAAACATTCAACGGGATCTCACTCGATCAGCAAAATGATGAAAATTTCTCAAATGACCAATTGATTGGCGAACCTGATTTTAAAATTCAAAAAGGACTTGTGGAAGATACTTTTCTTGCGATTATAAATGATTCCAAAAACGGCTTTTCAGAAAACGAAAAATTGGTAATGACTCTTACAATCGAAGGATACGAGCCAACTGATATTATGAAAATGTTCAAATGGTCAAAATCTCAAGTCTATTACGCTTTGAGAAACGCCAAAGAAAAACTAACCTCAGTAATCTCCTGTATGAAGCACTAACACTATGTCAAATTGATATTTTTTTAAAATATTCAACATGATATAATTACCCCTATGGACGAAATAGTTGTTAAAAACTTAAGTTTTTCATACGATAAGACCCATCCGGTTTTATCGAATGTATCATTTTCTATTCATCAGGGTTCACACATCTCCATTGTTGGACATAATGGATCTGGTAAAAGCACATTAGCTAAATTGCTAATTGGTTTATTAGAACGGGACAGTGGAGAAATTTTCGTGGACGGAATTCTTCTCAATGAAAAAACCATCACTGGTATTCGTGAAAAGATGTGCTTGGTATTTCAAAACCCAGACAATCAATTTATTGGTTCAACAGTGGAAGACGACATTGCTTTCGGGTTAGAAAACAAACGTGTTTCGCAACCTGAAATGAAAGACATTATCGCATCTTTTGCTGAAGAAGTTGGCATGGGAAAATATCTAAATAAAGAACCCAGTATGCTTTCGGGAGGACAAAAGCAACGTGTTGCGATTGCAGGTGCATTGGCGTTATCTCCTGATATTATCATCTTTGATGAGGCCACTTCTATGCTTGATCCAAACGGGAAAAAAGAGATCATTAATGTTATTAAACGCATGAGAAACAACAATCCTGATTTGACAATTATCTCTATTACCCACGATGTTGAAGAAGCTTTTATAAGTGATGAGGTAATTGTCTTATCGCAAGGTATGATAGTCCTGAGCGGAAAGCCAAATATCGTGTTTTCTAATCGAGAAGCACTGAAAAAATATCGACTTGATATGCCATTTATTTTGGACTTTAAAGAGAAACTAAAGTCAATTGATATCAATATCTCAGAAGACAAATCTATCGATGAAATTGTGGAAGCAATATGTCAATCCAAGTGAATGATTTGTTTTATACATATCTGCCAAAGTCTCCTATCCAAACTGAAGCTTTACGAGGAGTCTCTTTAGCGATTGAGAGCCATTCTTTTTGTGGAATTTTAGGCCAAACAGGAAGTGGAAAATCGACTCTGATTCAAACGTTGAACGCTTTGTTAGTTCCTACAAAAGGGGAAGTTCACGTCGACGACTTCCTTGTTACAAGTAAGAAAAACAAAAACAAAAAAATAAAACAATTGAGGAAACACTTAGCCATTGTTTTCCAGTTTCCTGAATATCAGCTTTTCGAAGAAACTGTCGAAAAAGATGTTGCCTTTGGCGCAAAAAACTTTGGAGCTAGTAAGGAAGAAGCATTAAACAAAGCTCATCAGGCGTTGATTTCGGTTGGACTTGATGGTTCTTATTTTAAACGTTCTCCCTTTGAATTAAGCGGCGGAGAAAAAAGAAGAGTAGCTATCGCTGGCATTTTAGCTATTGAACCGGATATTTTGGTTCTTGATGAACCGACTGCTGGTTTAGATCCTAAAGGGGCCGCCGATATTATGTCTCTAGTGGAAGAAATGTATAACCAAGGAAAATCAATAATTCTTGTCACCCATGACATGGATTTGGTTCTTAAATACTGTCAAAAAGTTTTTGTTCTTAAAGAAGGACAATTGATTTTTGAAGGCACAGCAAGTGATCTCTTTAAAGATGGTGATACCAAATTTTCTATTGAAATACCTCTACTTTTCCAATATGCAAATAAGCTTAAAAATCGAGGTCTCCCAATTGACATCAACCGAATTAAGGATACCCAAGATTTAATCAAGCAAATCAAGGAATGGCAGCAATCATGAACAGCATTGCATTAGGCAGATACACTCCTTATAACACCTTTACTCACCGCCTCGATCCTCGAAACAAACTGATGTTGGCAATTGTGCTGATGGTGGTAATTTTTTTCCAATTTAAAGTTATGTCAACCACCCTTCTTTTTAGTGGTCTCTATCTTTTATTGTTTTTGGTACTGATGCTTGTGTCTCGGGTCAGTTTCTTGAATCTATTGCGCAGTCTTCGAGGGATGTGGTTTTTAGTTATCTTTGTCGTTGCTGTTTATGTTTTTATTCCGAATAGCAATTACACTGGTACTTCGATTGCTTTTCGCATTGCTGATTATCCGATATATTGGCAAGCTTTTTATCAATCTGGTTACATTATTTTGCGTCTCTTATTGATGCTTATCTTGATGATGATTTTAACATCGACCACTAAGCCAATGGATTTGACTTTTGGCCTTGAGTGGTACATGAGTCCTTTGAAATTAGTGCGATTTCCTGCCCATGAGATTGCCATGACAATTTCCATCGCTCTTCGTTTTATTCCAACCCTATTAGACGAGACGGCGAGAATTATGAAAGCTCAATCTTCTCGGGGTGTGGATTTTAATCATGGTGGTATCTTTAAGCGCTTCAAAGCAATTATCTCTTTAATCATTCCTCTTTTTGTTTCGGCTATTGAGAGATCTGAAGAACTTGCTAACGCAATGCAGGTTAGAGGTTATAACCCAAGAGCCAAACGAACTCATTTTCATGTCCTTCGTTTTAGAATCTCTGATTTATTTGCATTCTTATTTACCATTCTTTTCATTGGCGGAATTATCACATTATTTGTATTTGACCAAAAATCCACTGGCGGAATAAATATATTTGAAATAATTTTCAAAATTAATCCAGGTTTTTAAGGACAAAAATATGAAATTGCTAGGAAAAGTAAGATATAAAGGCACTGCCTATCATGGCTGGCAAAGACAACCAAATGCTCCCACAATTGAAGAAGCGATTGAAAAGGTTTTATCGCAAATATTAAACAGGGATGTTTCAATTTGTGGAAGCGGAAGAACAGATGCTGGCGTTCATGCCCGAGGGCAATATTTTCATTTCGAGGTTAATAACGATACAGATATTAATAAGCTGAGATATTCTTGCAACCAACTTCTACCAGACGATATTCATATCGTTTCTTTTACCAAGGTTGATGAGAATTTTCATGCTCGTTTTTCTGCTAGAGAGAAACACTATTCCTACTCGATAGTTTTTGATGAGAAAGATCCTTTTAGTAATGAGTTCTCTTATCATTTTTTAAGGCCCATTAATATTGAATTATTTATTTTGGCATTGAATGAGTTTGTCGGTAAGCACTGTTTTCAGGATTTTACCTCAAAAGAGATTGATGAAAAGAACTTCTTTCGAATAGTGAGGGTTGAAATCCAAAAAGATCAAAATAGAGTTAGAATTGACTTTTTCGGAGATGGTTTCATGAAATACATGATTCGCTTCATGGTTGGAACCGCGATAGCGATTGGAGAAAATCGAGAACCAATCGCATTTATTTCGCAGCATTTAAACGAAAAAAAACTGAGAGAAATTGTTCGCTACAAAGCCCCGAGTGAAGGTCTAGTTTTAGAGGATGTTAAATATTAAACTTTAAATAAAGTTAAAGCTTTGATAGAATTTTGACGACTATGGGAGGTGTTGTTTATGGGAAGAGCACACGAAGTTAGAGCTAAATCAATGGCAGCAACAGCCGCAAAAAAGAGCGCCCTCTACATGAGAGCATCAAAGGAAATTTACATGGCTGCAAAATTAGGGGAACCTGATCCAGCAATGAATTTAGCCTTGAGATCAGCAATTGATAAATGGAAGGGTCAAAGCGTCACACGTGAGGTTATTGAACGCGCCATTCAAAAAGCAAAGGGTGGTTCAGGCGAAGCATATTCAAGTGGACGTTATGAGGCTTTAGGCCCTGGTGGCTCTTTATTTATTATTGATACACTCACCGATAACAGCAATCGCGCGTTTACTGAGGTAAGAACTGCAATAACTAGAAAAGGCGGACACCTTGGAAGTGTTTTATTCAATTTTTCGGAAACTGGCTTATTTGTTTTCAAAGGAACTAACCGAGATCAAGTTGAAGAAAATCTTATTTTATCGGATATAGATGTCCGTGAAGTAAATCAAAACGATAATGGTACTGTTGAAGTACTTGTTGAGCCATCATTTTTCGGAGGCGCTCGTGATGTTCTGAATGGCATGGGCATTGAAGAATTCGAAGTCGCAGAAGTGACATTTTTACCAAATAATTCTATCAGGCTCGAAGATCCTGAAGAAGCGAGAAAATATCGCGAATTAGCAGATATGCTTGATGAACTTCAAGATGTTCAGAACGTTTACACCAATGTGGAAGACTAATAAATGAAAAAAGCTTGTCGCATTTTGCTCACAATTACTTTCTGATTGGCTTTGGCTTATGCAATTGTTTTTTTCATTGGTGGATTAATTGGACTTATTTTTTCTCAATCTTTAATAGATTGGATGATAGCGTCATCTGACACTGGAGAGAACACACTTGAAGAGATTGCTTTGATTTCCCAAGTGACAATCTATACCACCTTTATATCTCTGATGTTATCCGCCTTTGCAATGGTCGGGCCCCTCGTGCTCTGCCCAATTACCAAACGCAAATTGGATAAAGCTAAGAGCCGAGATGAGATGATTCTTTTGGGAGTCCTAAATATCTTTTTTGGATCCTCCATTTCCGCCATACTAATTTTTATCATGGATGACTCTCACTATCAAAGTAAGAAAATTCTCGAATAATTTATCGAATTCAATAAAATAAATTTATTTTAAAGAGGGGAGACAACTCCTCTTTTTTCACATTTTGTTTAGCTATTGAATTATACCCATTTATCTAATAAATAAATGTTTGACATTGCCATATGAAACAAGTATTATTTATCAGCACAGCCAAATTAGCGTAGTCCCGGTAAGACAAAGTTAGTTTGAAAAGGAGGATTTAGTTATATGCAACGTCAAACTACAATTGCAAAAACAGAAGAAATCCAAAGAAAATGGTATGTCATTGATGCAACCGACAAACCATTAGGTAGATTAGCCTCACAAGTCGCTCAAGTGTTAATTGGTAAAAATAAACCAATCTGGACTCCAAACGTTGATTGCGGTGATTATGTCATCATCATCAATGCGGAGAAGGTTGGATTATCGGGCGATAAACTTCACACCAAGAAATATTACAATGTTTCTATGTATCCAGGCGGACTCCGTACGAGAACTGCCGAAGTCATGATCAACAAATATCCTACTGAAATGGTTGAAAGAAGTGTCCATGGAATGGTTCCAAAAGGTCGCTTAGGTCGCCAAATTGAGAAGAAATTATTTGTCTATGCAGGACCTGATCACAAACATGATGCTCAAAAACCAGAAGTTCTTGAGCTCAAATTCTAGGAGGAAATTGAATTATGGCAAAAAAAGCTGATCTTCAACATTACGGAACAGGAAGAAGAAAGTCTTCTATCGCTCGCGTATTCATAACTTCTGGAACAGGTAAAATCGTTGTAAATGGCAAAGATGTCAATGAGTATATGCCTTATGAGACATTAGTTACTGATTTGAAACAACCTCTTGTTCTCACCGAAACCGATAGCAAATATGATATTCGCGCCGACGTTAAAGGTGGCGGATTCACAGGACAAGCCGGTGCTATTCGCCTCGGAATTGCCCGCGCTTTATTAGAAGCCGGTGTCAATCGATCAACCTTAAAAGTTGCTGGAATGCTCACTCGCGATTCTCGCTCCAAAGAGAGAAAGAAATACGGTCTTAAAGCCGCACGTAGAGCTCCTCAATTCAGCAAACGTTAAACGTTTAAGAAGTTTGAAAAGGAAGGCTTGCCTTCCTTTTTTTCTTTCATATCATCCTTCCACTAGATGTGCTTGTGTTTGATTGGCAAACCAAGAAAGAAATATCGTTGATTTTTATAAATCGCTATTGTATATTATTAACGCTGTCTTTTAGAAGACATGGGCCCATAGCTCAGCTGGTTAGAGCGCGCCCCTGATAAGGGCGAGGTCGATAGTTCAAGTCTATTTGGGCCCACCAAACGATTAATTCCGCTTCATGCGGTTTTTTTCTACTTTTTTATTTAAAAAATATTGCATCGGAAGCATTCCTCTTGTAGACTTTACGCATTATCTCGGAAAGGAAATAAAATATGAAAAAATTAAATTTCATTATTCTTGCCGCTTCCCTAATTGGAATGACTGCTTGTGGCGGCGATACTGGTGGCGGTGAGAAAAAATCGTGGTCTGATATAGAAAAAGGTCTCTTAGAAACCTACGCATATGGCGAGGATGTTCCATTCATTTATTTTGAAGGAAACCAAGAGATGGTCTATGACGAAGACTATGGTTGCTTATCGATCTCTGGTGGTCAAGCTACCGCCGCAGAATTAGAGGCTTATGCTACGATTCTTGACTCTTATGGTTATGAAGGGGGATATATTGAAGAATATCTCATCTACGATTTCATCGCAGAAGTAACCACTGAGGAAGGTGCTCGTTATATCGAACTTCAATTCTATTGTCTTGATGAGGCTGAAGAAGTTGCTACATCAGGCACATTCTGCCTTGATATCTATGATCCATATTTCTATGTTTGGGGCGACATTCCGTTGTCTGATATCATAGCAACATTCGCTGTTCCTTCTTCATCAGAAGTTCCAGCACTCGTTGGTGCATCTCGCTATGATTTAGTAATGGATTATTACCTTTTTGGTTATGATATCCTCGTCGTTGATGCCTATGGGGTCGACGTCGCAACTTGCGAAGCGAGCTATGAAACAGTTTTAGAAACCGCTTCTTGGACAGTCGAATACGTTGTTGATGAAGAAAACGGCAATTTTTACAACGCTGTTTCTCCTACTGAAGATTTAAGCATTCAATTCTTCTATGTTCCTGCTATTGAAGCTTTGGAAATTTGGGTTATTGGTGCCGAACCGGAAGTTGTAGGGGAAGAAAATGTTTTATTCCCAAGTTCTCAAATGGCCACATTTGTTAGTGATGTTCTTGGAGTAACTGGTGTCACCGTTCCTTCATTAAGCAATAGTCTTGGTGCAATATTCTCATATATCGAAAATGTTGACGATCCAAAACAAGGAACCAATTTCTACGTCTATGCAGTCGACAACGGAACACCTGGAACCAACTCTTTAGAAGACACTTACAAAGCATTACTTGAAAGCGCTTCTTGGATTAACACCAATGATGCCGATTACACTTATGAAGATTATGGATATTTCTACGCTGATGCATCATCTAAAATTGAAGTTCAGTTCTATAGTTATGAGGGATACTTCCAACTTTGGGTTTACGCTCTTTAATATTTAGTCGTTAAAACTTATTAAACTATTCGCCTCACCGCGAGTAGTTTTTATTTGTTGATAAACAAAATGCCTTTTGCTAGTATAAATAAGCGCGAAATATCGGACACTTAGTTCAGCGGGAGAACGCTTCCTTCACACGGAAGAGGTCACAGGTTCAATCCCTGTAGTGTCCACCAGAAAATATTGCCTTCTTAGCTCAATTGGCAGAGCAACTGATTTGTAATCAGTAGGTTGTTGGTTCGATTCCGATAGAAGGCACCATTTTAATGAAATTCCTTCGTTTATTGAACCAAAAAAGGTGCGATTAAGGAGGTTTTTTAATGAAACCTCTAAAAAATTGGCGAGAAACAATCAACTTATTATGTATCCGATTTGTGCATAAATTGGTATTCCAGTTATAATAAAATTATAGAGGTAGTTTTATGAAAATATTTATGATAGGTGGAACTGGACTTCTCGGCAGCCAAGCCGCTGCTGAACTGATTAAAAGAGGTCATCAAGTTGTTTCTATTGCGTTGCCAGGCATTCCTCTTGGGTCAAAACTTCCAAAAGAAATGGAACTCCACGAGGGCAACTATTTAGAAATGAACGATGGAGAAATCGTTGCATTAATGAAAGGATGCGAAGGTTTTGTTTTCGCGGCTGGAGTTGATGAAAGAGTGGAAAGCGCACCTCCGATTTATGACATGTTTAAAAAGTACAACATCGATGCTTTGGAAAGGCTTTTAAAATTAGCAAAAGCAAATGGTGTCAAACATACAGTTATCTTAGGTTCTTACTTCTCCTATGCGGCGAAGAAATGGCCAAAGATGAAGCTCACTAAATACCATCACTACATTCGTTCTCGCGTCGACCAAGAGAATATGGCGTTATCTTATGCTGATGACCACTTTGATGTTGCGGTTTTGGAACTTCCATATATCTTCGGTACTCAAAAAGGAAGAAAACCAGTTTGGGTCTTTCTCGTTGAGATGATAAGAGGAATGAAAGATAAGACATTCTATACCAAGGGTGGAACCACAATGGTAACTGTTAAACAAGTTGGCGAAGGTATTGCTGGAGCCCTTGAGAAGAATAAAGGTGGAAAGGCCTATCCATTTGGCTACTACAACATGACTTGGGTAGAATTCTTTAAACACGTCCATAGATACATGAATCTTCCAGAAACTCGCCCTGTTATCACCATTCCATCATTCCTTACCCTTTCCTCAATGATTAAAATCGAAAAGGAAAGAAAGAAGCATAACATTGAAGGTGGTCTTAACATGGTTAAGTTTCTTAAACTTCAAACCACCAATTTATTTATTGACAAAGATGAAGGAGCGACTTTTCTTGGCGTTCAACCAGATGACATTGACGCCGCAATTGGCGAGTCAATTAAATTATCTATTGATATCATTGACAAGAAAGCCACTGATATCGTCGACATGGAGAAAGAATAATCTCCTTAAATAGACTCACTTGAAATAAAAAAACAAGGGCGAGTCTTTTTTCTTGTTTTTTCTTATGACACCCTATTCTTTTAAGAATAAACATTTGTAATTCTCCCCATTCTTTTCTAAAATATCTTTATGCAGCTATGGCGGAACTGGCAGACGCGCTAGACTTAGGATCTAGTGGGGTGACCCGTACAGGTTCGATTCCTGCTAGCTGCACCAAAGGATATCATCATGCCAAAGTAAAACAATTACACTGGCATGTAAAAAGAAAAAAATGGATACAAACGAAGAATTAGAAAAAAAGGTTGAGCAAATCGCTACTGATGACAATCTTGATGGCAAAAAGAAAAAGAAAAAAGATGTCATCAAGTATGTTCTTTATCTCATATTTGTCATCGCCGTAACCGCGGGTTCAATTGTTATTGCTCTTTATCAAAACTTTAATGAAGTCATTCATCAATTAGCTAGCTGCGATTGGAGATGGTTGCTCGTCGTTTTTGGTATCATGCTTATAGTGGCTTTAATTCGCTCATTCGCTCTTTTTTGCTTTGCCCGACTATATACTCGAGACTATCGTTTTTATCAAAGCCTTGCCGTTGACCAAATTGGTGTTTTCTATAACTCTGTTACCCCGACGTCTAGCGGTGGGCAGGTTATGCAAGCTTATACGTATAAGAAACAGGGAATTGCTATTTCTTCTGCCGTATCAATCATGGCCATGTATTCAATTATCTACCAGGTTGTTCTTATTGCGTATGGAGTCTTATCTTTTATCATCAAATATGATGCCATTAATAGTATTGGTTCCATTAAGTTCCAAATCGCTGATTGGGCCTTTTATTTGCCTATCTGGCCATTGACAATTATCGGTTTTTTATTAAATCTCAGTGTCATTAGCATTGTTTTATTGATGGGCTATTGGAAACAATTCCATAATTTTGTCATGGGGCCAGTTATTTCATTTTTTGCCAAGATTCGCATCATTAAAAATCCAGATAAAAAACGAGAGAGTCTGAGAGTTCAGGTTGAAAACTTCAAGATAGAAATGAGAAGATTGTTTTCGAACATTCCCTTCACAGTTTTAATAACTTTGAGCTTTTTTATTTTGTTAACTATAAAATACTCCATTCCTTATTTTGTGGGGTTGGCTCTTGGAAACTTATCAACATCCGCTAACTTTTTTGATGCTGTATTCTTGAGCAACTATCACCAAATGGTTACCGGATTAATTCCTACCCCTGGTTCAGCTGGAGTTTCGGAATACTTCTTTGCCCGTTTGTTCGTTGCTTCTGGACCAACAGCCGAAAATAGTTTCTATTTCAACGAAGGAACCGCTGAATCTATCTTTCAAATTTTTAATTCTGGTGGTGTGACTATGCAACAAGCAATTGCAAAAGCCAATAGTGTGGCCAGCAATTCTATGTCCTCCGCCGCATTGCTTATTTGGCGGTCACTCACATTTATCATTCCTGTCTTTGTGTCTGGTTTAGTAACTGCATTTTATCGCGCTTCTCCCAAGGATGAGCTTGATACAGTGCCTAATAGAGAAACCTTTGTCACTCTGCAAAGCCAAACCATGGTGGAGCGAACTGAAAATATGGTCACGATGTTGGAAACTTCAAAACTAAAACGCGAAGAAATTCTCAAAGCTTTAAGGGGTGGACCAAAAATCAAAAAGAAAATCACTCAAAAAAACGCTAAGGTAAAACATACATTTGATGATGTTAACATTGATCATGAGGATGATTCATTGTAATGAAGATTGCGTTGTTAACTGATACCTATCCTCCTTTTATCAATGGTGTTTCGACCTCTTGTTACAACTTGGTCCAAATTCTCAAAAAACACGGCAACGATGTCCTTGTTGTTACTCCTCAACACACTGATGGTCCATTAGAAATCAAAGATGGGGTTGTTTATGTGCCAGGAATTGAACTAAAAAAACTTTATGGTTATCGAATTACTAAGTTGTATTCGCCAAAAGTTTTTCAAATTATTCGCGACTTTCATCCTGATGTTATCCACAACCAAACCGATTCAACGATTGGCCAATTTGCCAAAATTGTGGCTAATAAATTAAAAGCCCCAATTATTTATACCTATCACACATCCTACGAAGATTACACTTATTATGCCACTCATGGTTATTTTGATCGCCTCGCCAAGCGTATTATTCGAACATACACGATAAATGTTGCTGATAATACGACAGAATTCATTACCCCAAGTTATAAAACCATGCAATATCTCAGATATGCTGGAAGTGATATTTATGTTAATATCATCCCCACTGGTATCAATTTTGATTTATTTGGTGATGACAAAGTTGATTTGGCTCGGCAACAAGTTTTTAAAAAAGAACATGACATCAAACCAGATAGCAAAGTGTTTTTAATTCTCGGACGTGTCGCCAAAGAAAAGAGCATGGATTTCTCCTTAAAATGCTTAGCTTTATATCATTCTCGTCACCCTGAACAAGATATTAAAGTAATATTTGTCGGTGGCGGTCCCCAACTTTCTGAATTGAAAGAACTCGTAAAAACTTTAGGTATTGAAAACATCGTCGATTTTATCGGTCCTGTTTTAGCCAGCGAAGTTCCTTTTTATTATCACATCGCGGACATCTATACCTCGGCCTCTCTCACCGAAACTCAGGGTTTAACTTTCATGGAAGCTATGGCCTCAAAAACAATTGTTTTAGCCCGTTTTGACACCAATCTAGCCGAAACAATCATTGATAACGAAACTGGTTTTTTCTTTCAAGATGAAGAAGACTTTGTTTTAAAAGTTGAGAGAATTTTTGCAATGAAATCTAACGAATTAGATCATATTAAAGAAGCCGCAATTAAAATCTGCGACACTTATTCCTTAGAAAAATTTTATGATCGCATCATGGAGGTATACCGTCGTGCCATCCGCAAACACTGGTAAAATCATCACTAAAATCAAAATCAACAAGAATGATGTCAGTCTTTATTTTGGCAAGAAAAAAATAACGATATCAAATGATGCCTACCTTCTTTCTTATCTCTATGTTGGAAAAACTATGAGCAAGAAAGAAATATCCATTCTTGTTGAATGTTCGCAAAGGGCAAAATTATTTAACTATGCAATGTCCATCCTAAAAAAAGGGCATTACACCGAATGGAAGATGAGAGAAAAGCTTTATGCTAAAGAGGCCACCAAGCCGATTGTTGATTCAATTATTTTTAAACTTAAAGAGATAGATTTAATTAATGATAAGATGTTCTTGGAGGATTATATTTGCTTCGCCGAAGAAAAAGGTTATGGAAAGAATCGGATTTTAAAGGATTTACAGGAAAAAGGTATCTTTCTTCAAGATTTAAAAAAGATAAAATTTTCCGAAACCAGTGAAAGAAAGAAAGCTCGTCAACAAGTTGAAAAGAATGATTCAAAAATGGCTCGTCTTTCCTTTGAGAAGCGAAAGCAAAAACATTATCAACACCTTTTAGCATATGGTTTTGATTCTGCTCTCGCTCTTGAAGTTATTAACAAAACATTGGTAGATAAACCTAAAGAAGAACAAGAAAACTTAAAGAAAGATTATCAAAGAGTCGTTCAAAGATTAGCGACAAAGTATGAGGGGTTGGAATTGAGAAACCACATACTTACTACTCTCAAAAACAAAGGTTATCGATATACAAATATCGTGAAAATGATGGAGGAGATTCAATATGGCAATGATTAATGAGTTTGTCGATGGAACACGAATTAGCGGGCAATTTCTAGTTGGCAACGTCACGAAGGGAACCAATAACTTTGGTGCAATATACTTAACGATTGAGTTTCGCGATGCATCTGGCTCAATTAATGGCAAAAAATGGGATTCTACTGAAGAAGATGAAGCCTTATATGTAACGGGCAATGTCGTTTTTCTTGAAGCGGAAGTATTGAAGTATAAGGATTCCTTACAATTAAAAATATTATCTGGCAAATTAGTAGTGATGGATGAAATTGATGTCAGCAAATTTGTCAAAGCCCCTCCCATTCCTTTTGAAGAGTTATGGAAAACATTTGCGTATTATGTCGATTCCATTAAGGATCTTGATTGTCGAAAGATACTTTCCCATTTTATCAAAAAATACGATGCTAAACTTCGCGTCTATCCCGCGGGGGTCAGCATCCATCATGAATACGCCAGTGGACTCTTGGTTCATGTGACGACAATGGCGAAAATTGCTGATTATCTCGCTCCTTTATATGATGATGTTAATCGAGATGTTCTTTTGACCGGCGTGTTGCTACATGACTTTGGTAAAATGGACGAGTTTGAAGGGCCAGTTGTTTATCGTTACACATTAGAAGGAAAACTCCTTGGTCATATTACTATGATGGTCAGCGAAATTCGCAAGATTGCGGAAGCCGATCATATCACCAGTGAAATTCCTCTTCTTCTTGAACATATGGTTCTTTCTCATCATGGTAACCCTGAATTTGGTTCTCCTGTTGTTCCGCTTACTAAAGAAGCTCTTCTTCTTTCAATGATTGATAATTTAGATAGCAAGATGGTGATTGCTTGCAAAGCATTAGAGCAAGTGAAACCGGGTGAATTCTCACAAAGAGTCTTCCCTCTTGATGGGCGAACACTGTATCAACCTCTAAAGAAGTAAAAATAATCCCTTCCGAACTTGCGTTTAGGAGGGATTTTTTTATTAGAGATTTTTAGTTATTTCTTCTGCCAAAGCAGGGAGATTTAATCCATCGGGATGAGACTTCATTTCCAATTGGAAGCCTTCTTTTTCTTCATAGCGTGGAATGACATGAACATGGAAGTGTTTAACGCTTTGACCTGCGGCATCATAACAATTAGTGAGAATATTGACACCCCTTGCTCCGAGATACTTAATTTCCACTTGGCCGATTCTTTGAGCGACATCCATCACTTTATGCATTAATTCTTGAGGAGTGGAAAGAAAGTTATCGCAATGCTTTTTTGGAATCACCAAAGCATGTCCTTTGGTTACCTGACTAATATCAAGGAAAGCGATTACATCATAATCCTCATACAGTTTATAGCAGGGAATCTCTCCGTTAGCTATTTTACAATAAACATCATTTTCTTTCATAATGAGCTCCTTATTTCCTTACGTATATTATATCGAATAATGTATATGGCGATAATATGCTTTAATAAAAAAGACCAGATTTTGAGTCTGGTCTAAATTTAATTTGGATAGATTTTTACTAATCAAATAATTCAGGGAAGTTTGTTTTGAAATAATCGTAGACTACTTCATCATGGTATTCGATCCCCATTTCTTTAAGCCAATGTTTTTTGGCTAGAGTAACATAGGATTCGTTTTCTGATAAGATCTTAGCAACTTCGTTAACATAGTCCGCTAAAACTTTGCGGTCGTCGCGAAGCTTTGCGTAGTTCCAAGCATCAGCACTCTTATTGAATTTTGAAGAGGATACTGCTTCGACAACTTGAACAAGATAGTATGTCTTGGTGTCAGAATTGTAGAAGATGATGTCATCTTTGCTGGAAACGCTTTCGGAAGTGGCACTCTTAAGGAAGTAACTACCATTAATACGGGCGACATACTTGTTGTAATCGCGAGAAGTATCAATTTCCCATGTTTCTTCTTCATTGAGATAGAAACGATCATATTGATCATAGTCAGTTAGCACGCCATCTTGTGGTTTGATATTATCTAAAGCACTTGCGACGCCAATGTTGAATAAACGATCACGGAATGTGCCGAAATCATTTAATCCGCCATTTTTGATGAACCAACCTTTGGTCACGTAACTATTGCTAGCAAGATTGCGAGTCTTTAATTCGAGACCAACTTCCTTGGTGTATGCACCATTATTGGTAAAATCATTTTCAATGGAAGTATCAGTTGTTAATGGGTTGTCTTTAATTTTGCCATATTCTTTCATTAAATCGCCGTAGTCAGTTCCAGCGTAGTAACTAACTAATCCGCCGCTAAGGACTTGGTCAAAAGCCGAGGAATTCGTTAGATAATAAGCCGCTAAAGTTGACATATCGCCGTTAATAACACCCTTGTAAGCATCGGATAAGGCAATGAATTGATCCTCACCAACGCGATTAATGCTGGCTGGCGTTCCATCAGAATTTGTGATTCTAGTGGCAACTTCTTCACCGCTGCTTAATGGCTCAGCATAAACAACATTATTGACGAAATAGTTCATCAAATATTGAGCACTCTTATCACTGACATCTTTAGTGGCGAGAGAAATGATATTAACTTTTCTAGCATAGCTACGGCCGAGAGTGTTATAGGTCTCATCGAGAAGATACTGCTCAGTTAATAATTCGCGATAGATATCTTGAATGAAAGAGTCTTCAACATAAGAGACGGTATTAGCGCTCTCATCTTCGCCTAATTCAAAACTTGATTGATAGTTTTCGCGATGTAAATAATGAACAAAAACATCTTCGTAATCGTATTGAGCATCAAACACGCGTGGAGTGAAATATCCAGCTGTTCCAGCATCATTGGTTTGATTTAAAACATTATAGTCAGCAACTTTTTCGAGACTTGCTCTAAGCGAAACTAAATATGTTCTTTCAGAGAATTGAGAACGATAGGAGTAAGCTCCATTAACAATTTCATCATAAATTTTTTCTTTGATGCGATTTTCAATGGTATTCCACTTAGCGATTAAAGTTTCAAGTTCTGAATCGCTGGCGGTGTCTCCTGCATCGGTACGGACTGCGTCATTGTCATCGACACGTTCGCCGTTAGCATTGACAGTCCAATAGGCACGATGTGATTTGATAAAAGCGTTGGCCACACTCTTGTCACTACTATCAGCAGAAGCAACAGCCTCTTTTAGAGTAGTGCCAGAAGAGAGAGTTGAAGATGGGTCGGATGGACCAACTAACTTGTTATATCTTCCAAGCATAGAAACGGAGTATTGATAGAGAACTTCTTCTAAAACATCAGAAGCGAGAGTTCCCTTTCGAAGAGCATCATAGACGATACTCATGAGGTTGCTGTTCATATCGGCTGTAACTCCATCAGTAATGATGTTGGAATCATAGTCGGATGGTCTGGCGACAACTTCATTACAAGCTGTTAAGCCAAGAACACTTAGTAAAGCAACAGCTAGATAGCGAGAAACTTTTTTATTATTTGTTGCCATAGTAGCATTCGCCTCCATTAACGTAGTAATCGTTTGTAATTCCATCAGTGAAAGCGATAATGCATCCTTCTGGAACCATGCGCGATTGATTACTTCTGGCTTCTGATTGAGCCTCGAGTAATTCAAGATAGCTTTCCCAAGCGCGGTTTAAACCAAGAGTTTGTGACTCTTTATTGTTTTCTCTTTGCTTGTCGAGATAGTTAATAATTTTGGTATCTAAATTATCACTAAATTCAAGATTTGCTTTGTTTGCTTCGTAAAGATATTCGTACAAACGATAATCATAGGTTGAATCAAATCCTTTGATAGCTTCCTTAACTTGGGTAGCACGAGCGTTATAGCCTGTCTTATCGGTATTGAGGAAGTTCACATATGTTGATTTGGGTGAACCGTTTAAGTTTGTTGGGTAATCTTGATCACTTGGTACTGCGGTCGTGTAGTAATCCTCTAGAGCAACATAATCAACATTGCTTGCTGATTCTGCAAATTCATAGATGGATTTTTGGATGACCATAAAATGGATACCATATTGACTACGGACACCAACAATAACTCGACCTTCTTCATCGGTTAAAATTCCTAAGTCTGGATCGCTTGAAGCGAGAGCGGAATTCTCTAAAGAAACGATATCGCTTACTTTACGGAATCCAGTCCTCTTTGAGGCTGGGTCAATGAGCAATAAAGAATTGTCAACTGGGCCAACTGCATCTGGATTATCAGTGCGGTTTGGTACAGAACTATAGTCTCTAGTATTGTTTGTGATAACAAAGACATTGTGACGATTGAGGTACTTATTCCAAAGAATATTTCTTGGATAAATCATTGAATCGCCATCAAATAATACTTGGCCGTCAACGTTTTCCATTTCTTTGTAATCATTTAAAGCAGTGAAAACTTCGTATGGAACTTTGGCTAAAGAACCAGTGATGTCATCATATGCTTGGCTGATTGTGGAAGTGGTGTTATTTGACAAGCTAGTGAAATTTCCAGTAATTCCAAGACCTTCGCTAATTGCGGCGTTTTTGCTGGCAGTGACTTTTGTTGCAATTGCATCATATGCATAAATGCCTAATTGAAATTCATCAACCATTGTGAGACTTCCATCACTTGAGGCTTTGTTGGTTACGATGCCAACATCACCATATGATGATGAACTGGGATCGGCACTGTTTGAAGCAGCGATTGCGCCAAATGTTAATGATCCATCTCTTAACTTAGAGACAACGTTATACAATTTTGTCGCTTGTTCGGCTGTGATAGTGTCGCGATTAAAACTCGCGTTAGTTGCGTCCACGCTCACCAAGATGTGACGAAGATGATATGGTAGGCGAGAAGAAATCTTGCCATTGTAATCAGCTTGCGGCTGAACAGCAGCACCCTCCGTGGTAATTCCAAGATATTCTTGTTTGAGAGTATCGAGGTTTTCTTCATAGTACCAATCTTTGATTTGTTCCTTTTCTTTTTGATAGATGAATAATTGGTATAATTCATCAGTATCCTTAACACCATTACTATCGAGGATTGCTTTCCATTCGGTGTTATAAGAAGTGCCTTTAGAATCAGCGCTCTCTTTAGCGGCTTCTTTTTGATCTAATACATCATCCCAAGCTTCTTTTTCAATCGTTCCTAAAGTCTTTTTAGTATCGACTGAATTCTTTATGAAAGCATCTCGAATCAAAACTTCGAGAATTTGTTCATAAAACTTGGAGATGCCATCGACAGCATTGCGGTATTCGTCATACATTTCGTCAGTGACAATTGTGTATGAAGATTGACCATCGTAGCCTTTGAAGGTAACAACGGCGCCATCTTTAGATGTAACACTACTACATGCCGACATCGCCATAACGCCGATTAGACCAGTAACTAAACCTATGGATAGTTTACTTTTCTTCATGTTTTTTCTCCTTTTCTGAAATATAGCGTTAATATTTTAAATATTATTGCGGTTTTATGCAACATAATTCTTGCCAATTAAGCGATATAATCGGTGTCCGCGAATTAAGATAGAAGAAATCTCGTCTTTAGTAATTTTTTTATCGTATTGTTTGATTACCATCTATAAGATGATTAAAATAGGTAGGATTCGAGGTAAATGCAATGGCGAAACTAATTATTAAGGACCTTCACGCTGAAGTAGATGGCAAAGAAATTCTCAAAGGAATTAATTTGACAATTGATCAAAAAGAAACAGTTGCCTTTCTTGGACCAAACGGTCATGGAAAATCGACACTTTTAAATATTATTATTGGTCATCCACGTTATCATGTAACCAAAGGTTCAATACATCTCGATGATTTGAATATCTTAGAAATGAGCGTTGACCAACGCTCAAAAGCCGGATTATTTCTTGGGATGCAAAACCCTGTTGAAATACCAGGTGTTATAAACTCAGATTTTTTGAGAGCCTCTGTAAACGCACATAGCAACAAGCCAATTTCGACCTATAACTTCTATAAAATATTGGATAATTCAACTAAAGAGTTAAAAATGCCTTTTGATTTGGCAACTCGATCTCTTAACGAAGGATTTTCAGGAGGAGAAAAGAAGAGAAACGAAATACTTCAACTCCTCATGCTTGAGCCAAAAATCGCATTACTTGATGAAATTGATTCTGGACTAGATGTCGACGCCATGCAAACTGTCGCTGACGTAATTAGAAAGGAACAAGAAAAAGGCATGGGCTTTTTAATTATCTCACACTATGCAAGATTATTTGAGTTAATTAAACCTACAAGAGCCATTGTAATGATTAACGGAAAAATAGTAATTGATGGAGACCCATCATATATAAAGAGAATTGATCAAACGGGATATGAATTTATCAAAACCGAGTTAGGAATTGAAATTTATAAAGAAGAAATGGATATGAACAAAGTCTCTCTAGGAGAGTGTGGAATAAAGGAAATCGTACGTTAGATGAAAAAAGAAGTTCTCCTTTGTGAATCAGACTTGATGAAATGTGAACCACGTATTATTTCTTTGAAGGAAAATGAACAGATTCCAATAATTGTCAATTCAAATGACACTAATTACTTTTTTGTCAGTGATTTTTCTACTGGTTCAATTTTAAACATTTGCTTAAAAGAAAATGCAAAATTGCAACTTTCATTTTTAGCAAAACATAATTTCGACAAAGCTGAAATCAATGTAAATCTAGAAAAAGGTGCCTCTTTTGTGGCTTATTTCGCCGATTTTTCCAAAGACAAAGAAAAACTAAAAGTAACAATAAATCTCAATGGAGAAGCATCTTCTGCTTACTGGCATTTAGCCTCGCTGTCGGCGAATAACGACAATAAAGAATTTAACATTAATATTAATCACCTATCTTATCAGACATCAGCGCTTAGTGACAATTACGGCGTATGTAAAGACCAATCTAAATTAGTATTTTCAGGCTGTTCAGCTATTCTAAAAGGTTCTCATGGAAGTCATACCCGGCAGAATTCTAAAATTATGGTTTTTGATGTAAACTGCGATGCTATTGCTCGCCCCCTATTAAAAATTGATGAAAAAGATATTGAAGCCAGCCATGGTGCGGTTGTGGGCAGAATACCGGAAGAACACCTTTTCTATTTAACCTCTCGGGGTCTTCATGAATCTGAAGCCAAACGCTTGATTACTTATGGTTATTTGAAACCAATTACGCGCGGTTTCATTGATGAATCAGTCCGTGAAGAAATAATTTCTTTGATTGAGAGGAGGATGTAATCATGGGATATGACGTTGAAAAAATTCGGCAGCAATTTCCGATGCTTCATGAATCTAAAAAAATGCAAGGGCATCACCTTGTATATTTGGATAATAGTTCGACAACGTTTAAGCCAAAATGTGTGATTGATTCGATTAATTCTTATTACACTGATTTAACCTCGAACGCTCACCGTGGTGATTATGATCTCCTCTATAAAATGGATGTTGAAGTATTAAATGCTCGTAAAGCTATTGCACGCTTTGTTAATTGTGATGTTAATGAGGTTGTATTCACTTCTGGGACGACGATGTCTTTGAACCAAATTGCTTATGGATATGGTTTGAAACACCTTAAAAAAGGTGATGAAATTGTCATTAGTGAAGAAGAACACGCTTCAAATGTTCTACCTTGGTTTGATGTCGCTAAAAAGAGCGGAGCAATAATTCGATATGTCCCTTTGACTAAAGAAGGATATATCACTGAAAAAAACCTTCGCTTAGTAATGAATAAAAATACTAAAATCGTGTCCCTTGCACATGTTGGCAATGTATTAGGCAATATTAATGATGTTGCAATGATGGCGAGAGTAGCCCATGAATTTGGCGCAATTATTTCAATTGATGGCGCTCAGTCAGTTCCTCATCTCAAAACTGATTTTAAGACATGGAATATTGATTTTCTTTCCTTCTCTGCGCACAAAATGTGCGGACCAACTGGTATTGGCTGTCTCATCGGAAAGAGTTCATTTTTAAATAAAATGGATCCATTAATTTCTGGTGGTGGAAACAATATTGATTTTCACATGGACGGAAGTTTGGAATATTTGGACCCACCTGCTAAGTTTGAAGCTGGGACCATGAATCTTTCGGGAATTATTGGCTTTAAAACAGCTATTGAATTTATTGAATCCATCGGCATTGATAATATTCATAAACACGACCAGGAGTTAATTGAATATGCGATTAATAAACTAAGCAAGTGCGAGGATATTATTATATATAATAAAGATGCCAAAAACGGAATTATTACTTTCAATCGTCAAAGAGTGTTCGCACAAGATGAGGCGACCTTATTGAATTCAAAAGGAATTGCGGTTCGCTCTGGCCAACATTGCGCCAAGATTCTCGACAATTATTTAAGATGCAAAGCGACAGTTAGAATGTCGACTTATCTCTACACAAATAAGAATGACATCGACTATTTTGTTGATGCCTTGCTTGAAGGAGGCGACATACTCGATGCCTATTTCTCTAACTAACGACATGATGCGTCAAATCATCATGGATCATTACGCTAATCCAATTAACAAACATCAACCAACGGATGCTTCTTTTACCAAAGTTCATATGCATTCTGATAACTGCATTGATGATTTGGATATCTTTTTGCTTGTGAAAGACAACATCGTTGTTGATGCTTGTTTTGATGGCAT
This sequence comes from uncultured Staphylococcaceae bacterium, assembly GCA_964345825.1. GTDB lineage: Bacteria > Bacillota_I > Bacilli_A > RFN20 > CAG-826 > JAAYDH01. The sequence continues at coordinate 32,920 of CAYFSI010000004.1, forward strand.
AGCGTGTACGATTTCAACCGCATCCACGGATATTATGTGTGACCTTTTAAAAGGGAAAAACGTTGAAGATGCAAAATTCATTATTGAACAATTTCATCACATGATTCACGAAGAACCATTTGATGATTCAATATTGGAAGAAGCTCTTGTTTTCATTAACACTTCCAAGCAGGCCGCTCGCGTTCGATGCGCGACCATCGGTTGGATGGCTGCTGATGAAATCTTGAAAGGCAATAAATAATATGACAGACAAGGATATAAAATTTCAGTCTGAATATAAGTACGACTTCAAAGATGAAGATGTGTCTATTTTGAAAACCGCTGTAGGTTTGACAGAAGACACAATTCGCCAAATTTCAGCCATAAAAGATGAGCCAAAATGGATGCTCGATTTTCGCTTAAAAGCGTTGAATTCTTTTAATGCCATGCCTCTACCTCGATTTGGTCTCGATTTAAAGTTTTTGGATTTTTCTTCTTACACATATTTCACTCGTATTTCGAGCAAAGAATCCCAAGACTGGAATGAAGTTCCAAAGACAATTAAAAACACTTTTGAAAAATTAGGAATTCCCGAAGCCGAGCAAAAATTCTTGGCTGGTGTTTCCACACAATATGAGTCAGAAGTTATCTATCACAACATGTTAAAAGAAATCAGTGACAAAGGCGTTATCTTCCTTTCGACTGATGCAGCTCTCAAATTATATCCTGAATTGTTCAGGAAATATTTTGCCTCCGTTGTCCCAGTTGCTGACAATAAATTCTCAGCTTTAAACAGCGCAGTTTGGTCCGGCGGATCCTTTATCTATGTTCCAAAAGGCGTTCATCTTGATAAACCACTGCAATCTTATTTCCGCATCAACAACGAAAAAACAGGACAGTTTGAAAGATCTCTTATCATCGTTGATGAGGGTGCAGAAATTAGCTATGTTGAGGGATGTACTGCCCCTTCTTATTCGAAAGAATCTCTCCACGCTGCCGTTGTTGAAATTGTTGTTTTGAAAGGCGCGAAATGCCGTTACACAACTGTCCAAAACTGGTCTACAAATATCATAAATTTAGTAACCCAAAGAGCAATTGTTCACGAAGATGCTCAAATGGAATGGATTGATGGAAATATAGGCTCACAAATGAACATGAAATACCCTGCTTGTATTTTGGTCGGCGAAAGAGCCAAAGGCACTGTTATTTCGATCGCGGTTTCTGGAAAAAATCAGCAACAAGATGCTGGAGCTAGAATGATTCATCTTGCCCCAAATACAACATCTACCATAATCTCAAAATCAATCGTGAAAAATGGTGGACTAACGAATTATCGCGGGACTGTCAGACATGAAAAAGGAGCTTATAATTCTCGCACCCACGTTGAATGTGACACCCTTATGTTAGATGATCAATCTTTAAGCGACACAATTCCAACCAACGAAGTAAAAAATAATTCCTCTTATATTGAACACGAAGCCACCGTCAGCAAAATCAGCGAAGATCAATTGTTTTATTTGATGTCGCGAGGAATCAGTAAAAAAGATGCAGTACAAATGATTGTTATGGGATTCATTGAGCCATTTGCTCGTGAATTGCCCATGGAATACGCTGTCGAGCTTAATCAGTTGATTAAACTTGATATGGAAGGCAGTGTTGGTTAATGAATGATTTTGAAATAATTGTTGTTGGTGGTGGACATGCCGGCTTAGAAGCCGCTTTTGCTTCTGCCCACAAAGGACATAAAACCCTCCTTATTACCTTGAATAAAAAGTTGATGGGAAATATGCCTTGTAATCCTTCTATTGGAGGCTCAGCTAAAGGTATCGTGGTCCGCGAAATCGATGCTCTTGGTGGGATGATGGGAAAAGCAGCCGATCATCATTATTTGCAAATGAAAATGTTAAATACTGGAAAAGGCCCAGGAGTTCAATGCCTGCGTTCACAACAAGATAAACTGGAATACCCAGGATATATTCAAAGCTTGGCAATTGATTGCCCAAATTTAATGATTATCGAAGGAATGGTAGTAAGTCTTTTACATGATGATTCTCATGTCAATGGCGTTAAGTTAAAAAACGGAAAAGAAATCTCTTCAAAAGCTGTTATTTTAGCGACCGGAACTTACATGGAAAGTAAGATTTTTAGAGGTCATGATGTGAAAGAAGAAGGTCCAGATGGTCAAGAACCTTCCAAGGGTCTATCTCCTTATTTAAAATCTATGGGAATTGATATAATTCGACTTAAAACAGGAACGCCACCTCGAATCAAAAGTGAATCGATTGATTTTTCAAAAGCCAGTGTTCAACCTGGCACCAAAGGAGATTTAGCTTTTTCGTTTGAAACTACAAAATTTGTTCCATTTGAAGAACAAATTCCTTGCCACTTAATTTACACTACATCGGAGACCCATAAACTTATTCGGGAGCACATTAATGAAACGTCCCTTTTTAGTGGATTAATTACCGGAGCTGGTCCAAGATATTGCCCCTCCATTGAGAGCAAACTTATAAATTTTCCAGATAAAGATCGCCATCAACTATTCTTAGAACCTGAATCTCGTTATACTAATTCAATTTATATACAAGGTTTTTCAACATCGATGCCTACCAATATACAAGAAGAGATGGTTAGGACTCTTCCAGGATTTGAAAATGCCGAGTTTTTAAAATATGCTTACGCAATCGAATATGATGCAATTCAGGCCCATGAATACGATGCCACTTTAGAGATCAAAAAATGGCCTGGTTTATATATTTCTGGCCAAATATGTGGGACTTCTGGATATGAAGAAGCCGCCGCACTCGGCTTAATGGCTGGCATTAATGCATCTTTAAAGATTGAAAACAAAGCACCTTTAATTTTAAGAAGAGATCAAGCTTATATCGGAGTTATGATTGATGATTTAGTGACAAAAGGCACTAACGAGCCTTATCGTTTGATGTCCTCTCGTGCTGAGTTTCGTTTGTTATTAAGACATGATAACGCAGATATTCGTTTGACTGAAATTGGATATCAAGTTGGCCTAATTTCATCATCTCGTTATGGCACTTTTGTTAAAAAAATGGAATTAATTGATCAAACTAGACACATTTTGCAAAAGAATTATGTTGGAGCCAAAAAATCGGTCAATGATTTGCTAGAATCAATCGGTTCAGTGCCACTTAAAGGTGGTGTTCAGGCCTACGAACTTTTAAAAAGGCCGGGAATAAAATTTGAGCATATTTTGAGCATTGTTTCTGATTTGCAGTCCCTGAACCTTTCTAAAGATGTCATGGAAGAGCTCGAAATTATTACAAAATTCGAAGGGTACATTACTAAGCAAAAACGGGAAGCTGATAATGTTCGAAAGATTGATGAAATGAATATCCCTTTGGGAATTGATTATTTGCACATGGATGGTTTACGAATTGAAGCGCGCCAGAAATTAACTTTATTTAAGCCGTTAACCATTGGACAAGCATCGCGCATTTCAGGTGTTAACCCCTGCGATGTAACGATTTTGATATTGAATGTAAAAAGGAGCCACGGATATGAATAAAGAAGTATTAAGAAAATTCTTAGAAACACGTTGTGTGTCTTGCACAGATTTTCAGGCTAATGAGCTTGAAGAATTAATGAATTCAACATTAAAAACCAATGAAGATTTCAATTTGACCGCTATTACTGACCCATCTGTATTTATGGAAAAAATGGTACTCGATAGTGCGCTTGGTCTTTTCGACATCGATTTGAGTGGGAAAAAGGTCATCGACATCGGAACTGGGGCCGGTTATCCGGGTCTCGTTCTTTACATATTGAACCCCCATATGAAGCTAACTCTTCTTGATTCGACAAAGAAAAAAATCAACTATCTTAAGAACTATGCCATTAACAAAAAATGGGATGTTGATTGTGTCTCCGAACGAATTGAAGAATATGGAAGAAATCATCGCGGAGAATTTGATTTCGTTTATGCTCGAGCAGTCGCTTCATTAAATATTCTTTTAGAATTGGCGATTCCACTTCTAAAACAGGGTGGAAAGCTTGTTGCTATGAAAGGCCCTGATTGGGAAAAAGAGTATTTTGAAGCCAAATCAGCGTTAAAGAAAATGAATTGCCATATGTCAAAAGTCTATGAAGAAACTCTTCCTGAATCCAAAGAACAAAGGGCAATTGTCATCATTGAAAAAGATCAAGATTCGTCGTCAAAATACCCCCGAGACTTTGCCGAGATTAAGAAAAAACCCTTATAGGGCATATCTTCCTTTACTTTATTAATAAGATAGATATATAATGTTCCACGAGGAACACACCATGACAAAAATTATTGCTATTGCCAATCAAAAAGGCGGAGTTGGCAAAACCACAACCGCCATTAATCTTTCATCTGCCCTTGCTCATTTTACAAGGAGAGTGCTCCTTATTGATATGGATCCTCAGGGCAATTCATCTCGAGGTCTTGGCATCGATATAACTTTGATAAGTAAGTGTGTTTACGAAGTTCTTACTGGTGATTCCGATGTTAACTCTGTAATCAGAAAGACAATGCTGAAATCCCTTGACTTGCTTCCTTCAAAGTTAATTTTAGCTTCTGTTGACGTAGTAGCCAACAAAACTGAAAAACCCTTTTTTCTCTTACGAAGAGCAATTGAACAAATTAAAAAGGAATATGACTACATTATTATTGATTGTCCTCCAAGCTTGGGATTTTTGACTGTCAATTCTCTTGTTGCTGCTCACTCAGTTCTAATTCCGGTTCAATGTGAATATTTTGCCATGGAAGCGGTCGCACAAATTTTGTCGAGTGTGTCGCGAATTCAAACAACCTATAATCCAAATCTTGGTATAGAAGGATTTTTAATGACAATGTATGATTCCAAAACAAGATTAGGGACAGAAATTACTACGCAAATTAGAGGGTTATTCAAGGAAAATACTTTTTTAACTCAAATTCCAAGAAATATCTCAATTCCAGAGAGCAACGCGAAGGGACTTCCAGTTACCGTTTACAAACCAAACAGCAGTGGTTCTTTGGCGTACTTTTCATTAGCCAAGGAAGTAATCGATCATGAAGAAAGATAACAATTCCAAAATTCTTCGTTCCTCGCTCTCCACCTTAATGAAGCGCTTTTCGAGCACCGATATCATTTCTTCTTTGGAAAAAGAATATTCAAGTTCTACACCTGGATATATTCGTGTTGGATTGATTGATGACAACACAATACTCAAAAAAGCTAGAATTAATGAACAAAAACTTGAAAACATCATCAACCAAGTGAGAGAAAAAGGTATAACCTCCCCCTTACTAGTTATAGAAAAAGATGGTCGATACGAAATCCTCTATCCACGTATTTACTATATCGCCGCTCTTAAATTGAAACTTGAAACAATTCCATGCAGCATTGTTAAAATCGCCGAAGAAGATATGCTTGTCTTTTTAGCTAAGCGTTTAGAGGAAGACAAAAATAGTAATATTGTTGAAATGTCTCTTGTTTTAAATCGCTTACAGAAAAGTTATCGCTTTACTCAGAAAGAAATAGCCGAGATGATGCAACAATCAAGATCTCAAATCACAAACATTATGAGGCTTATTAAAATGCCTGATTTTGTTCTTCGGGATATTTCGAATAATGTTCTTTCCTTTGGTCACGCAAGAGCGCTGTCTACTCTCTCTAATGAGAATATCAAAAAGACATTGTCAATTATTTATCATGATAACCTATCTGTTAGGGAAGTAGAACGTTTAGTCTATTCAATGAAAAAGTCCCCTTCTTTATTAGAAGAAGAAAGGAAAATGAAAACATTATTAAACTGCCAAGTAAGTATCAGTCCAAAAACAATTTCGCTCCGTTTCAAAACCGAAGAGGAACGTGAAAAATTTATTCACTCTCTAGTTCGGGATAATGTATAATAGTTATCACTTCAGGGCAACGATAAACGTGACCGGCGGTAAACCCCGCGAGCTGAAAAGCAGGAACTTGTGAGATTCAAGTGGCGACAGTAAAGTCTGGATAGAAGAAGTTTTTTGGCTCTGGAACAAGGAGCCTTTTATTTATGTCTGATTTGGATTTATGGAGAATAGTCATAGCTTCAGCTGGCTTAATAGCAATCTTAATTTTTGTTTTGCTTCGTGGTTCAGAATCAAAATTTAAAGGCATAAACACTAAAATTCTTGCAAGAAGTGGCGTTTTTGCAGCGATTTCCATCATTTTATATATTATTCCATTCTTTAATTTCAATATTCCTTTTTTTCCGCCGTTTCTTAATATTCATTTTGATGAAGTGCCAGCTTTGATTGCTGGATTCGCATATGGGCCATGGTCGGCAACGCTTGTTATCGTTGCGAAGACTATTGTTAAATTGCCAATGACTTCCACACTTGGAGTTGGAGAATTATCGGATTTAATTATCTCTTTGGCCTTTGTCATCCCAGCCTCAATTTTTTACCGTAGGAAAAGAAAAGTCAGTTCTGCCATTATTGGCTTAACAATTGGAACTGTATGCCAACTTGTCGTCGCCTCATTTTTCACAACATTTGTCATTTTGGACTTTTATATTTTTGTCATGGGATGGAGCGAAGAGATGCTTCTTAGCCTCGTGCAATTGGCTAACCCCGCGGTTACTTCCTTACGATGGCCATACTTCTGGCTTGTTGCTATTCCGTTCAATCTCATTAAAGATATTGGGGTGGTACTTCTGACTTTCCTTTTATATAAGAGAATGCACATCTTAATAGACAAAATTGGAGCACAAAAAAACTAGGCAGTGAAGCCTAGCTTTTTTATATCAGTTATTCCTCAACGGAAATTGCACCAACAGGGCAGACGCCAACTGCATCTTCATCCGCGACGCCGTTGATGGTTTCTGCTAGACCATCATCATTCATTTTAATATCGTCGGGATAGGTGCCTGCGCAACAGCCACAACCGATGCATAAGCTTTTATCGATTTTAATCTTCTTTTTGTCCATCGATATGTCCTCCTAATTGTATAGGAAGATTATAAAAACAAAATCGTTATTTTGCAACTATTAGACCTTTCTTTTTTACCTTTGCTTTTTTACATCGAGCATTTTTTGTCGAAAAAGAACAAAAATATTAAAAAGGGTCTATAAATTATCGTTTTATTTTAGTAAACTAAAAGGCATAAGGTTTATGGAAGAAACGAGAGTTGTAAAATACAAGAAATATCGCCAGTCATTAACAAAAGACAATTCTCCTGTTTTAGAAACCACAAAATCAAACAAGAAAAAAGATAGCATCGAAAAAGCTTTAAACACCACTTCGACTCTCCCCATCGATCAAGTAATTGACACTATTGAAGAGGATAGGAAACAAGTGGCTTTTTTAAAGAAGAGAACAAGAAAAAAGATTTTGACCATCTTGTTAATTTCTTTTGGTGCCTTGCTTATAGTTGCGGGGTTAGTGTGGTTCGCCATTGTGGCGTTCCGTTAAAGGGGGATAATATGATAAAAATAGCTGTAGCGATTGACGGTCCAGCCGCCGCTGGAAAATCGACAGTAGCCAAAAAAGTTGCTGAGATTAAAGGGTTTACTTACATTGATACTGGTGCGATGTACCGAGCTTTTACTTGGTATTGCCTTGAAAAAGGGATTGACTGCCAAGATGAAAAGGCCTGCGTTAGTTTAATTTCCGAAATTCATATTGAACTTAAACCCAACCATATCGTCCTTTGCAACGGACAAGATGTTTCAAGAGAAATTCGCGAACCTCGCGTTTCTTCTCAAGTTTCCTATATCGCTTCTTATAAGGATATAAGACTAGCATTAGTTGATTCGCAAAGAAAAATGGCTGAAAAAGATTCCGTTATTATGGATGGAAGAGACATCGGAACATATGTTTTGCCAAATGCGGAAGTCAAAATTTTCCAAATTGCTAGCGTTGAAACAAGAGCAGTCCGACGTTATGAAGAAAACCTTGGTAAAGGTATTAAATGTACTTTGGAAGAAATTGATGCTGATGTTCGTAAAAGAGATTATATTGACTCTCATAGAGAGTTTGCCCCTTTAAAGGCCGCTCCCGATGCAGTATTGTTAGATACCTCTTATATGACTGTCGATGAAGTCGTTCAAAATGTGCTTGATATCATCGATGAAAAGATGAAGGAGAAAGAAAGCCATGCTTAATGGCATCGTTGCGATTGTTGGCTCACCCAATGTTGGTAAATCAACAATTTTTAATCGTATCATTGGCGAAAGACACGCCATCGTTGATGACGAAGCCGGTATCACTCGCGATCGCCTCTATGGAAAATGTGAGTGGTTAGGCCATTCTTTTTCTGTCATCGATACTGGTGGCATTGAAGTCGAAAATCGTCCTTTTCAAGAACAAATTCGTATACAAACTCAAATTGCTATTGATGAGGCTGATGTTATTGTGTTTGTCACTGACAGTCATCTCGGCCTTACCTCTGATGATCGCCTAGTAGCAAAAATGCTTTATAAAGTGAAAAAACCAGTTATCCTTGTCGTCAACAAAATCGATGAAGGAATTCATATTTCCGACACCCAAGAATTTTATGCTCTTGGTCTTGGAGAACCCATTGCGGTCAGTGGCTCACATGGTATTGGAATTGGCGATCTTTTGCAAAAAATTGTCAACTTATTACCCGAGAAACAATATGAAATTCAGGCTGACCAAGTCACTTTTTGTCTTGTTGGTCGTCCAAATGTTGGAAAATCTTCTATTATCAACTGCCTATTAAATGAGGAGAGAGTAATTGTCAGCGATATTTCTGGAACCACAAGGGATTCGATTGATACACCTTTTTCTAAAGATGATAAAAACTATATCGTCATCGACACAGCCGGACTAAAAAAACGCGGGAAAATCTATGAAGCAATCGATAAATATTCCGCTATTCGTGCATTAAAAGCAATCGAGAGAAGCGAAATTGTGCTTCTCGTTGTCGATGGACATCAGGGGATTATTGATCAAGATAAGCACGTTATCGAATATGCAACCGAACTACACAAAGCTATCATTATTGTTGTCAATAAGTGGGATATTGTCGATAAAGAGACAAATACCATGAGTGAGTTTACAAAGACAATTCGCAATGAATATAAATTCCTTGATTATGCGCCAATTTGTTTTGTTTCTGCCCTAAAAAAGCAAAGAATTGAAACCATCTTTAAAGCACTAGATTTAGTACACCAAGCCTATTACACTAGGGTTAAAACAAGCATTTTAAATGATGTTATTCAGGATGCGCAACTGATGAACCAAACCCCCAACTTTAATGGTGGCAGATTAAAAATCTATTACGCCTCTCAAGTTTCTGCTGCTCCACCAACATTTGTGCTATTTGTCAATAATACAAACTTCATGCATTTTAGTTATCAGAGATATATTGAGAATCGTTTACGTGATACTTTTTCATTTGAAGGTACCCCAATTAACATTTTGCTGAGAAACAAAAAGTAGGTCCTTGAGCGTACTTTTTGTTTATTTTTACTTAGTTGTGTTAAAATAAAATCCTAGAGGAGATAATTATATGAAGAAACTCAACAAACGCGACCTAGTTGAAATCGTTGCCGAGAAAGCACACCTTTCTAAAAAAGATGCTCAAGCGGCAATCGACATTTCTTTCAAGCTGGTAGAAAAAGCCGTACTAAAAGGGGAAGAGGTCAATATCTCTAACTTTGGTGTTTTTTCCCCAAAAACCCGTAAAAGTAGAGAGGGAACCCATCCCAAGAAACACAGCCGTATTTTGATAGCAGAATCCAAGACCGTAGTGTTCCGCCCCTCGAAGAGTTTAAAAGCAAAACTTAACAAATAAGATAAGTTTTTTCGAAAGAATGAGACAACTCGTTGTCTCTTTTTTTCTGCCTTCTTATAATAAATGTATGAACAATCAACTTTTTTCTTTTCAAAGACTTCATGAAGTTTTCGCTCATCATGGCTTTACCCTCTATATTGTGGGCGGGACAGTCAGAGACTTTTTGTTATCGATACCTCTTTCAGATTTAGATGTCGTTACTGATGCCACGCCGGAAGAAATGAAAACTTTTCTTGGATCTTATGACAGCGATTTTACCTTCGCTAAATATGGTTCGATAAAGATTATGTTTGAAGGTTATTTTTTTGATGTGACCACACTTCGAAAAGAGAAAAAATATAAAGACGCTCGTCACCCCACAAAAATTGTTTTTGTAAAATCGCTGAAAAAGGATTTCATTCGTCGCGATTTCACTATTAATGCCATGTATATGGATGACCACTTTCGTGTCATTGATTATTGCCAAGGTGTAAAAGACATCAATGCTGGAATAATTAGAACAATCGGAAGACCTTCCTCACGTATTAAAGAAGACCCTCTTAGAATCATTAGAGCGTTGCGGTTCGCTATTGATTTTGATTTTGTCATTGAAAAACATTTAGATTATGCCATTAGACGCCACGTCAATTTGCTTTCTAAGATTAATCAGAGCAAAATTAAACAAGACTTGCTCAAAATCAAAAGTGATAAAAAGAAAAGAATTGAAAAACTTTTTAAGGAATATGATATTCATCATTTGCTAGATATGATAGAGTAAATGCGCAAAAAGAAATATGGTATCTGAAGCTATTGATTTCCGTTTTCTCCTATTGGAGAACTATAAAAAATTAAAAATCAACGAAAAAGAGTTGGTGACTCTTTTCATGATTGATCACTTCATTAGCTTAGGAAATCCATTTGTTACCGCCGACCTACTCTCATTAAAAATGTCTCTCGATGTCAAAGAAATTGATAAAACTCTTGTTTCTTTGTTGACGAGAGGGCTTATTGAATATATTGCGCAAGGGAAAAAGACAATCACGACTCTCAATCCGTTGAAAGCCAAACTATATCGTGAATTCCAAATCTCTTTGACTAAAGAAGATGAAGTAAAAGCATCAAAAGAAGTGGAAACAGAACTCAACAATATTTTTCAAGAGTTTAGTAAAATGTTAGGCCGCTCTCTTGCCCCTGTTGAAATCTCAAAAATCCGTGAATGGGTTTCATATGGTTATTCAGATGAACTTATTATCAATGCTCTCAAGGAAGCTTTGAGCAAAGGCAAAAAGTCTCTCCGTTCAGTTGACAAAATTCTCTTAATTTGGTCTTCCCGAGATGATCGAGAAAATGAAGGCGTCTCCTTAAAAAGTGAAGAGTGGAATAAGTCTCTCGAAGAGACAATTCGAATTGCCAAGACTCCTTGGATTGATAAAAACGATGACTAAAAAGCAATACCGTCTGTTAGAAGACTATCTTGATAGTCTTTTTCCTAATGCTGGTTGTGAACTTATTCACGACAAAGATTACGAATTTGTCATTGAGGTAATGCTGTCCGCCCAATCCACTGATATTGCGGTTAACCTTGTTTCAAATAAACTATTTAAAAAATACCCCACCCTTATATCCTTAACTCAAGCAGATGTATCTGAAGTTGAAAAAATACTTTATCCACTCGGACTTTTCAAAAATAAAGCTAAAAACGTTATCGGAATTGCTCAAAAACTTGTCGAACACTTCAACGGAGAGATTCCATCGGACAAAGAATTACTGCAAGAATTACCAGGAGTTGGAAACAAAACCGCCGGAGTCATTCGAGCTGAGGTATTCCATATTCCTGATTTGCCTGTCGATACTCATATACTGAGAATATGCCGTCGTCTCGGAATATCAAAAGTTTCAGATACCCCCCTTGTTGTTGAGAAGAAACTTAAAAAAGAAATTAATCAATCGCGGTGGATATTAACTCATCATCAACTCATTCATTTTGGCCGTTATTTTTGCACAGCAAGAAAACCAAATTGTGGCAATTGCAAACTAAATGTTTTTTGCACAATGAAATAAACAAAATTTATTTTGTGAAATATTTTTTTTCAATAGCCGGAAGATAATCTAAACGAGGATTGAACCCTCGTTTAATAAATGATCCATTTTGACAAACAGTGGTGAAGGGAATAGATTTTCTCTCCCCTTTTTCATAAAAATTAATCACGTAAGATGCGTCTAATAAGAACACTTGATCATGGTAAGCGAACTCGATGATAAAAAACGCAATTCCACCGAATTTCAAGACATTTTTTAAATGATCAATTTGATGAGATGTAATGTTTGAAAGAGGAAAACTGCTCTTGTTTTTGGTGCTTTTGGCTTCAAAATCAATATATCTTCCCTTATACACTCCGTTATAGTCAGTTGTTGATTGCTTTTCGAAAAAAGCATCGACAATTTTCGCTCTTTTAGAATAATCTACTTTTGCAACGCGAATTGGGGTGGGACGCTTTGTAATTAGCAAGATACCATTCCTCAAATAGTGTTCGTTTGATAGGTTAATATCTTCTTCTAGACTCATCCCTCGATTGGCGGAGGAATAAGAAATCTCTTGGGCGCCTTTTTTCTTCGCCTTTGGATTAAATGTATATTTCTCTCCATTAGGGTATTTAATCATCATGCTAAATATCTTCTTATTTCTTCATCGTAGTTATCAATAGTAATTGTTTCGCCACTATTAAGTTTCTTTAACAATTCGTTAACTGGCATCGGCAAATGTCCGTACAAAGGAAGAGCCTTTTTGTATTGTTCGACAACAAGAGGAATATTTCTAAGAAATGCATCATATAAATTAGCTAAATTAATCGCATCAATGGCTGGGTCATGGGGATCGCCAGCTAGCTGAAGACTGAATAATTCGCAGCAATGGACAAGACTAAAGGGATTTCCATTTCCATCACGTAAAAATTCATTTACAAAAGCTGCGTAGTCAATGTAATTCTTTTGTATCTGACTGCAAATGTCTTTTGGATAATCTAGACTATGAGCAATTGATTGGCTCAAGATTCTCATATCGTGATTTCCAAAGGTAATAAATGAACTCTTTTTGAAAGATAAACCAGAGTATTTTTTTAATTCTTCCATGGCTTTGGAAAATGTGACACCTTTTTGATCCAAGATTTCGTCATTAATATTAGTCAATTCAGTAACGTATTTTCCTACTTTATTTTTGGCTTTTACATAAATTTTAAAAGGTGGTTTGCGGTTTTTGATGAAGCCCTTTTTGTCCAATGTAACAGCCACCGCCCCAATAGCGATCATCTCATGGCTATATTGAGTTCCTTCAAAATCTAAAAATACGATTTTTTTGTGATGTTTTAATAATTTTTCGATTTTTTTCATTTTTTGTAGCGATTTAGTTGTGTATCAATATATACTCTTTTTTCAATGAAAAAAGATTGAAATACCATCTAATCTACTATATTATAGATGAAGAGGTTTATTAATGGCAATTAAACTTACTCTATGTTCTAAAGAAATTCTCGATACTATCTTTACAGGAGCGATTCATGGATACAATTCCTTGGAAGTCGATTCCTTTCTTGACAATGTGATTCGGGACTATCAAATTATTGAATCAAACTACTTGGTTTCTCAAAAAGACATTGAATCTATGCAAAACAAGATCGGTGAACTCGAAGAGAAAAACAAATTCTTAGAGATTGATAACAAGCGATATGAAGCGAGATTCGAAGGTATTAAGAACAATGACAAAAGTGTATCTGCTGACAACATTAACCTCGTGAAAAGGATTAGCGCCTTAGAAAAATTCCTTTGGAAGCAAGGCTTTAATCCAAATTCTATCAAATAAATTTCGATCCGGATAATTGCTGACTTCGGTTAGAGGAAAGTCCATGCTCGCACAGGCTGTGATGCCTGTACTGATTGTGCTAGCGGAAAAAATAACGCTAGGTACGCAGGAGTGCGTAACGGCGGTGAATCACCTAAGGGAAACTATGGTGTGAAACCTGAAAGTGCCACAGTGACGTAGCTTATTGGGAAACCATAAGGTGGAACGCGGTAAACCCCACAAGCGAGAAACCCAAATTTGGTAGGGGAAGCAAGAGATGATAAACGAATTGTCTCGGGCAAGCATTAGCTTAGATAAATAATTATCCTAGACAAAACATGGCTTACAGGATCGGAAACTCACTTTAGGAGAACAAATGAATCTTCCAACAAAAATCACCATCACACGTATTGTCGCTATCGCATTGATGATTGTCGCATTATTTGTAATGTCTTTTTTTAACTTTGACACTCCAAAATTAGGAAACACAGGAATTAATCTCGTGTTTTTAATTCTCTGTGTCTTTTTTTTACTGGCTAGTTTCACTGATTTTCTCGATGGGTATTTAGCCAGAAAGAATAACCAGGTCACTGATTTAGGAAAATTTCTCGACCCGGTCGCTGACAAACTTTTAGTAAATTCAATGGTGATTTTTTTGATCGCCCCAACTTTTTTTGCTCCATATGCGAGTGGACAAATACTTACATTCAATGTTTGGTGCGCTATTTTGTTAATCGGAAGAGACATTGTTGTTGATGCTCTTCGTTTCATTGCTGCCCAAAAGAAAATTGTTATTGCTGCTAATATCTTTGGCAAAGCTAAGACGGTCTTACAAATGGTGGCAATTACCTTTGTGTTATTAAACGGATTTCCCTTCAATTATTTTGATGCTGACTGGCAAGCTGGATTACATATCACTGATTTTATTGTGTATATCGCAACAGCGGTTTCTCTTTTGTCTGGTATTATTTATGTTATTCAAAACCGACAAGTTTTTAAGGACACAAAGAAATGATAACACCAAAGGAACTTTCTTCCATTTTCATTGAAAAGGGTCGCACGCTCGGATGTGCAGAATCTTTTACCGGAGGTTTATTCTCTCACGAGATTACCGCTATCCCAGGAGCAAGTCACTTTTTCAAAGGCGGATTTGTTACCTATTCAACTGAAGAAAAAGCCCGAATACTTGGAATTAGTTACGAGATGATTGATCGATGCGGAGTTGTATCTCAGGAAATCGCTCAAGAAATGGCGAGTCACGCCCGTCAATTACTCAATGTAGACTATTGTGTTTCTTTTACTGGCAACGCCGGACCATCAACTATGGAAGGAAAACCAGTTGGCGAAATATTTGTCGCTGTGGCTTGTTATGATTTGGTTATCGTAACAAAGCATAATTTAGCTGGCTCGCGTAGCGAAATTCAAAATCAAGCTGTTCAGATTGCTTGTCAATTACTTCACGAGCTTTTGGAGCAAAAAAATTAATTTTCCAACAAAACAACAAAAAACTGATTTATATAAATGAGGCATATCATATGGCAAAAATTGAAAAAAATGAAACAAACGAAATCAATCTTGACGAGACTTTGAAGCAAATTCAAAAAATATTTGGCAAAGGCGCCGTCATGAAACTTGGAGAAAGACAATCTGTCGATGTTGATGTCATTCCTAGTGGATCTTTACTATTGGATGATGCTCTTGGAGTTGGCGGTTACCCAAAAGGTAGAATCATTGAAATATATGGTCCTGAATCAAGTGGTAAAACCACACTTGCTCTTCACTCCATTGCAGAATGTCAAAAACAAGGCGGACGTGCCGCGTTTATCGATGCTGAGCACTCTATCGATCCTATCTATGCCAAAAACTTAGGTGTCAATATTGATGAACTAATCCTTTCTCAACCCGATAGTGGCGAGCAAGCTCTTGAAATCGTTGAAATGTTAGCCAGCTCTGGTGCTATCAATTTGATTGTTGTCGATTCTGTAGCTGCTTTGGTTCCTCAAGCCGAGTTAGATGGAGAAATGAGTGACAACTCAGTTGGCCTTCAAGCTCGTTTAATGAGCAAAGCCATGCGTAAATTGGCCGGCATTTTAAATAAAAAAGAATGTGCAGTTATCTTTATTAACCAACTTCGTGAAAAAGTAGGTGTCATGTACGGAAACCCAGAAACAACTTCTGGTGGTAGAGCTCTTAAGTTTTATGCTTCTATAAGACTTGATATTCGCCGTAACGAGGCTTTGAAAAGCGGAAGCGATATCTATGGAAACTCCGTTCGCGTTAAAGTAGTGAAAAACAAAGTTTCCCCGCCTTTTAAACAAGCGATTATCGATATCATCTACGGCCAAGGAATTTCTAAAGAAGGCGAAATACTTGACCTCAGTGTCGAAGCAGGATTTGTCAAAAAAAGCGGTTCATGGTTTGAATATAAAGGCAATAAAATTGCCCAAGGTCGCGATGCTGCAAAGGAATATTTGAAGGCCAATCCCGATGTCGTTGAAGAACTATCTAAACAAGTTAAGGGACACTTACCAAAAGCAGATTCTATAAAATAGCCAATCTCGCATTGGCTTTTTCTTTCAAATATTATTAAAGACTTTTTTGTGCTTTCCCATTATAATTCTGAATTTTACAGATTGGAAATTAAAATTTTAAATAAAGTCCTGATTAAATC
>CAYFSI010000005.1:0-47558 GCA_964345825.1 uncultured Staphylococcaceae bacterium
AAGTTAAGTTTTCAAATTATTAGTTAAAAATGATTAGATTCTGTAAAATTCCCGGGACACTTACCAAAAGCAGATTCTATAAAATAGCCAATCTCGCATTGGCTTTTTCTTTCAAATATTATTAAAGACTTTTTTGTGCTTTCCCATTATAATAAAAAGGTACCTTCGAAAGGTACTTACCTATATATTCTCATTCGAGAACTTATTTATCAGGCGCTGCCTGTTATGGATACACAAAAATCTCTATTATATGATAGGGGTATTTTAGGTAAATATAGTTACTTTGTAACTATTAGTCTTTATGACATAATGAAAGGACCGAATAATGTTAACTGTATTAGCAGATGCTTTTTTAAGCATTGGGTTACCCATTATTTGCGGAGTGGTTGGTCTCATCGTTGGTGCGACCGCCATTATTCTCATTCCTCTTTTTAATAAACAAAGAGCGAATGCTAAAGCTGCAAAAATAATCAGGGAAGCCGAAATTAAAGCCGAACACATTACCAAAAACGCACAGTTGGACGGCAAACAAACTGTGTATGAAATGAAACAAGATGCCGAAAAAGAAATTCGCGAGAGAAAACAAGAAGTTGCCTCTCAAGAAAACAAACTCTTGCAAAGAGAGCAATCCATTGATCGAAGAGACACCGCTCTTATTCAAAAGGAAAATTCACTTGATGATAAAAATGAAACACTCAATCGTCGTTTGAAAGATGTCGATAAAAAGGAATCAGTCCTACAAGACAAAATTGATGGAATCATTCAAGAATTAGAAAAAGTTTCTCAAATGTCTACTCAAACAGCGCGTGATGAATTATTCAGCCGTGTTGAGAGTAAGATGAGCAAAGAAATAACAACCTTTATCAAAAATAAAGAAGATGAAGCAAAAGAAGTTGCAGACACCAAAGCCAAGGAAATTCTCGGTTATGCTGTCAGTAAATACGCTCAAGAGGTCACAACCGAAAGAACTGTATCTGTCGTTGCTCTTCCAAATGATGAGATGAAGGGACGAATCATTGGCCGTGAAGGTCGTAACATTCGTTCACTCGAACAATTATTAGGTGTCGATATCATCATTGATGATACGCCTGAAGCGCTCACCGTTTCTTGCTTCAACCCAATTCGCCGTGAAATTGCCCGCCTCACACTTGAAGAATTAATCAAGGATGGTCGTATCCAACCTGGAAGAATTGAAGAAATTGTCGAGAAATGTAAAAACATCGTTAAGGAATCCATTCATAAGACTGGTCAAGATGTTGCCTTCAAACTCGGTCTTCCTAAAATTAACCGTGAATTACTCGACTATGTCGGTCGCTTAAAATATCGCACATCTTATGGGCAAAATGCTCTCAATCACTCAATTGAAGTCGCTATTTTAGCCGGAACGATGGCTGCTGAGCTTGGCTTAGATCAAAACCTCGCTAAGAGAGCTGGACTTCTCCACGATATTGGCAAGGCTGCCGATTTTGAAATGGATGGTAGTCACGTTGAAATTGGTATTCGTTTAGCCAAGAAATATGGCGAACCAGATGTTGTTATCAATAGCATCGAATCACATCATGGTGATGTTGAACCAAAATTTGTTATTGCCAATTTAGTTCAAGCCGCTGACACATTAAGCGCTGCACGCCCAGGGGCTCGTAGTGAAATGCTTGAAAACTACATCAAACGAATTGAGCAATTAGAAGAAATTTGCAAATCATACGATGGAGTATATCAATCATACGCCATGCAATCAGGCCGTGAACTTCGTGTCATGGTTATTCCTGATAAAATTGATGATGTGGGAGCCTTCAAGCTCGCACGCGAGATTAAGGAAAGAATCGAGAATGAGATGACCTATCCTGGTCAAATCAAAGTTTCAGTTATTCGTGAATATCGAGCAGTTGAAACAGCGAAATAGACACCCTATTTCATAGAAAGATAATCTTTTGAACATTCTATTTATTGGCGATATTGTCGGTCGTGTTGGCCGAAGAATACTTCGCGAGAAATTACCTTATTTCACCAAAAAATACAATATTGATTTTGTTATAGCCAATGGCGAGAACGCTACTCATGGCAAAGGCTTAATTCATCGTCAGTATGATGAGCTAATTGAAGCTGGAGTCGATGTAGTTACTTTAGGCAATCATTACAATTCCAAGAGCGAAATAACCAAATATATCGATAAAGTCGATCGGTTAATTCGCCCCGCTAATTTAATTAACGAGTTTCCTGGTGAAGGTACAGCTATTTATGATGTCGATGGTGTATCCGTTAGAGTGACGAATATACTTGGATCGGCCTTCATCCAGGAACAAGTCAATGCTCCTTATTATTCAATGCTTCAGATTTTAACTGAAGAAGAACCCGCTGTGATAAATATCATTGATTTTCATGGTGAAGCCACGGGAGAAAAAATGTGTTTTGCCCTCGCTTTTGATGGTAAAGTCACTGCTGTTTTAGGCACGCACACTCATGTCCAAACTAATGATGCTCGCATCTTGCCAAAGGGCACCGCTTTCATTAGTGATGCTGGCATGTGTGGCCTTTATGAAAGCGTTTTGGGTTTTGAGAGCGAATCAGTGATGAAAAAAACACTTTATGGGGAAATGAGTCGTTTCAATACTCCCGAAGAAGGAAGAGGCCTGATTTGCGGAGTTGTCATCAATGTCAACGACGAAACCGGTCTTGCGAACTCCATATTTTCCATCTACTATGTAGAAGATAAAAATGAAAAGTAAAATTATCCATGCCCCCGACTTGAACAAAGCTGCTTCTCGAAGAAAAGAGCAGACGGTTTTTGATATTTTAAAAAGTGAACATTTAACATCTTTAACGGAGATGGCAAAAGGATGGTTTTACTACATCAAAACTTATGGTTGCCAAGCCAACGTGAGAGATGAAGAAACAATGAGAGGTATGCTTGATAGTATCGGATGTCAATCCACCGAGGATGTCCAGAAAGCCGACATCATCATTGTTAACACCTGCGCCGTTAGAGAAAACGCCGAAGATAAAGTTTATGGCGAAATTGGCAATGTCAAGTATCTTAGAAAAGCCAAACCAAACCTTGTTTTAGCCCTTTGCGGATGCATGGTTGAGCAACCAGAGATTCTCGATAGAGTGGTGAAGACATTCCCTGAAGTAAATCTCTTTTTTGGCACGCATGAAATACCTAATCTATATGATTTGATTTATCAAGCGGTAATCAGCCAGCAAAGAATTATCGATGTTGAAAGCAAACCAGGAGAAGTCGTCGAAGAACTCCCTGTCTCTCGCATGAACCAATTTAAAGCTTTTGTTAATATCATATATGGATGCGATAAATTTTGTACCTACTGTATCGTTCCTTACACCAGAGGAAAAGAGAGAAGTCGCAAATTTGATGAAGTTATCAAAGAATGCCAAGACTTAGTCAATCAAGGATACCAAGAGATTACTTTACTCGGTCAAAATGTTAATGCCTATGGAAAAGACCTTACTGATGAAAAAGATTTTGCTGATATGCTCGAAGCAGTTGCTAAATTAGGCATTCCCCGTTTGAGATTTACTACTTCTCATCCATGGGACTTTTCGGAAAAGATGATTGATGTTATTGCCAAATACCCAAACATTATGAAATCCATTCATCTTCCTGTTCAATCTGGAAGCGATGAAATTTTACGTAAGATGGGAAGACGTTATAATCGCGATCATTATTTGAACTTAGTGAAAAGTATGCGCGAAAAAATTCCTGGACTAACTTTATCCACGGATATCATTGTTGGTTTTCCTGATGAGACAGAAGAGCAATTCTTTGAGACATTATCATTAGTTGATGAAATCAAATATGAATCAGCCTTTACTTTCATCTATTCACCCCGCAAAGGCACTCCCGCGGCACGTATGAGTGACAATGTGACCAAAGAAATTAAGACAAAGCGTTTTTTAGAACTAATTAAACACCTTGAAGTGTCAATTGAAGACTCGTCAAAAAAAATGGTGGGCCATTCTTACGATATTCTTGTTGATGGAGTCAGCAAAACCGATGCGAACATGTTATCAGGTTACACTGAGGGAAATAAACTCGTACACTTTTCTGGTGATGAATCAATCGTTGGAAAGATAATCAAAGTTCGTATCACTGAATCGCACACTTATTCTTTAATCGGAGAAATTGTCAATGGATAAGATAAGAGAATTAACTGATAAAATTGTCAATGATTTACATTCATTATCAGAAGTAAAAGAATTTTTACATCTTAAAGAACTAATGGGATCAGATAAAGAGTTGGCAAATATGAGGAGCGAAATAGCCAGACTATCTTCAGAAAAAAAGGAAGACGAAAAAAATAATCTCATCGCTATATATAATTCTCATCCCATTGTTAATAACTATAACGTTGTAAGAGAAGAAGTATTAAACATCTTACAAACGATTAAAGACATTTTAAGCGAATGATAAATTCGCTTTTTCTTTGTGGTATATTGTTTTTATGATTTACGTAATTTGCGGGCCAACTGGAAGCGGAAAAACAAAAGCCTCTCTTGAGGTAGCTTCTTTTCTTAACGCTCCCATTATTAACGCTGACGCTTTCCAAATCTACCAAGATATGAATATTGGGACGGCGAAAATTGCCAAAAACCACCCATTATATTCAAGTCATTATTTACTCGATATTGTAACACCTGAAACCGCTTTTTCCGTTAAGCAATATCAAGATATATTTCGCCGAACAATCGATGAGTTGAAAGACAAATTTAGTGATATTGTCATCATTGGAGGAACCGGACTTTATATCAAGGCCTCTCTTTTCGATTTCGATTTCGAAAACAATTCAAATGAAGAAAACGATGATTTGGAAACGAAAACAAACGAAGAGCTTTGGGATCTTCTAAAGAAATTGGACCCTAAATCATCAGATAATATTCATCCAAATAACCGCAAAAGAGTGATTAGAGCAATTCGGATTGCTAAGTACCACACCCATAACAAAAGCACCAATATAGAAATGCAGTCCCACGAGATGATATATAAAGATATTCGAATTTTATTCATCAATCCATCCCGAGAAGAACTCTATGAACATATCAATGTACGGGTTGAAGAAATGTTCGCCAATGGTTTAGTAGATGAAGTAAAAGGACTCCTCAAGAAATACCAATTATCTTTTACCGCCTCTCAAGCAATAGGCTATAAAGAGGTTATTTCGTATTTGAATAAAGAACTGAAACTGGAAGAAGCTAAAGAACTAATAAAAAAGCGCACTAGGAATTATGCAAAAAGACAAATTACATACTTTAAACATCAATTCCAAGCTGAAGTATTTTTGAGCGCAGAAGATTTGACTAAGGCGGTAACACAACATGAGTAATAAGCAATTTGTTCGCAGTATAAACCTAATGACAAAAGAAAAATTTGAGGTTATTAGTAGAGCAAGAATTTTGCTCATTGGCTTAGGGGGTGTCGGTGGGACATGTCTCGAAGCATTGGCGAGAACTGGTTTTCAACATTTCGTTATCATTGATAGCGATGTTGTTGAAGCTTCAAATTTGAATCGACAAATTCTTTTTCATGAGTCAGATATTGGTCTTGAAAAGGTCTTGGCAGCTAAAGAGCATGTTCTAAAAATTAATTCTGATATCGATATTAAGACAATTAGACTACAAATTAACCACGAAAAAGCCAATATTTTTGATGAAATTGATTTTGACTTTTTGATTGATGCGATTGATGATGTTCCTGCTAAAGTTTTTCTTGCGAAATATGCTATTGATCACAATAAACCATTTGTCTCCTCACTAGGAATGGCTAACAGATTCGATCCTTCTAAAGTAATCATTACTCGACTCGATAAAGCAACAGGCGATCCTCTCGCCAAGAAGTTTCGTTATGAATTAAAACAAAAACAAATTGATACAAAGAAGGTTAATGTTTGCTTTTCACAAGAAACGCCTTTGAAGGATGGAACGAACCTTAATTCTATTATGATGCCCCCCTCTTCTGCTGGACTAAACATTGCCTATCATGTTCTGTCGTACTTTATTAATAAATAATTAAAACTTTTTGCCAAATATTGTCTCTTATTTTTAGGGACACAATGGCATTTTTAGAATTACGTCATCTAAGTAAAATTTACCAAAACGACAAAGGGGTCGCTCAAAAGGCTTTGAGTGATTTGTCGGTCATCTTTCCCAGCTCAGGGCTCATTTGTATTTATGGAAAATCAGGAAGTGGTAAGTCGACTCTTTTAAATATGATCGGTTTGTTGGACACTCCGACATCTGGAGAAATATTACTTAACAATTGTTTGATTAATAAATGGAATGAAAAGAAGAAAAATCTTTTTCGCAATAGGGATATTGGAATTATTTTTCAACATTATCATTTATTGGAGGAAGAAACTGTTTTGTTCAACATCATGCTCCCAATGTTAATTTTGGGAAGCAAATTTTCTTCTGCAAAAGAGGATTCTATTACTTTGCTTAAAGGAATAAATTTTCCTGAAAATCTCTATGAAAAAAAGTGCGCTGATTTAAGTGGAGGAGAAAAGCAACGCGTTGCTATATTGCGTTCCTTAATAAACAATCCAAAAATATTACTAGCGGATGAGCCTACTGGAGCACTTGATGAGAAAAATGCTCATCTCGCAATGGATATCATTAAGAAAGCTAGTCGCAATAGGCTTGTTATCTTAATATCTCACAACGAAGAACTCATTCATGAATATGCCGATCGCATAATTACGATTCAAGATGGAAAATTACAAAGTAATCAAATAATTAAAGAAGAAAATAATGGTTTGCCATTTATCAAACCATCAAAAATGTCAAAGCATTACTCTTGGACGACCGCTCTTGCCAAAACAAATTTAAAAAAAGGATTGAAAAGGAATCTACTGGGAAATATCGCTCTTTTGGTTAGTCTAACATTCAGCCTACTAATAACAGGCTTTTCCTATGGAGCCAATCATGTGCTAAATAAAGAAACACTTAATCAGCTTGATTATGGATGCTTGACCATCTGCAAAGAAACAACTAAGAAGATAGAAGGATCCCCACTTTCTATTGTTCAGCAAATCCGCCCCACTCAAGACGAAATGAGAGATGTTAATTTTATCAAGAAATACTTCAATATTGAAAATAATCTCGATTCGTTGACTAATGGAGTCTCATTTTCTTATAACAAAAGAAAGCTTGAAAATGTCATGTATTGTCCGATTTATTCTTTCAATGAGAAGGTAATTGACACAAATCTATTAACATTTGGCACTATCCCGAAGGCAGACAATCTTTTTGAAGTAATCATAAATGATAAATGCGAAGAATTGCTGAATGGTGAAATAACTGGTCGATTAAACCTTTCAATGAATTACGAGTATTGCTATTACACTCAAGATGAACAGAATCCCATCATCATCGATAATTGGTCCTTCGATTTTGATGTTTCAATAGTGGCGGTTGTTGATGAAATAGACTTTTTGTCTACTGCGAAAATTTACTATTCATATGTTGCGCTTCAAGAACTAGCGATGAACACGATTGTGACAAATCGTTCCATTTATGAAGGTTTTGATTTTTCTTGGTTTGACTTAATAAATGATTGTTCAAACAATGATCAGGTTTCTTCCTATTCATATCGATTGTTTTTAAAAGAAATTCACGATAAAGAAAACATATCGCTATTTATTTCTGATGTTAAGTCGCCTTTATCTATCTACAGCGGGGCGTTAACAATTTCCGAAGCCTTGTTTAGTTTGGCTGATGCTGCAACAATTGGAATGGAGCTTTTTCTTATTTTAGCCTTAGTGGGAACTTCTTTAATTCTCGGAATTATTTCTTTTTCAAATTTTACATTGGACAAGAAAAAAATCGCCATTTTAAGAAGTATTGGATCAAGCCAAAATAAAATTTTGGACATATATGGTACTGAAAGTTTAGTCCTCGGCTTTGCAAGTGTGATAGGCGCTCTGGTTTTATCGCCATTTTTGTCGTATTTAGCAAATTGGATTCTGCACAAATTTACCAATTTTAACAATCTTATTCAAATCCCCTTCTCTTCCTTCCTCGGAATTCCTTTTTTCCTGCCAATTTTGATTTTACTTTTGACTATTATTCTTTGTTTCATATCTACTTATATTCCCATTTTATTTTCAAGGAAAATTTGTTTAAAAGAGGAGCTCGCTGATGAATGATTGAAATAAAAAATCTCTACAAGAAATATGGCGAAGAATGTGTTCTTAATAATATTAGTTTATCATTTCCTGAAACTGGTTTGATTGCCATCGTGGGGCCTTCAGGTTGTGGTAAAACAACTCTTTTAAATTGCATTGCAGGTCTATGCAATTATCAAGGGAAAATACGCGTTAATAATAAAAACATCGAAACTTTATCTGAAAGCGAGATGAACCAACTTCGTTTGACTAGTTATGGTTTTGTTTTTCAAGATTTTAAACTCTATGAATGTGAATCAGTTATACAAAACATTCTTCTTCCTCTCGATGTTGTTAGCAACGATAAAAAGGAGAGAAAAAGGAGAAAAAGTTTAGATTTAGCGAATGTCGTTGGGTTAAAATGCAAACTTTCCTCTAGCACAAATAAGCTTAGCGGAGGAGAAAAGCAAAGGGTGGCGATTGCCCGCGCTTTAGTTAACGATCCCAAAATCATTCTTGCTGATGAACCAACAGGAAGTCTTGATATAAGTCATGGCGAAGAAATAATGACAATTTTAGAAAAGATTTCTCACAAGGCTTTAGTGATGGTTGTTTCTCACGACTTGGGATTGATGAAACAACACGCTGACAAAATTGTCATCATGAAAGATGGTAAAGTGATTGAAAATGAAGATGGGAAAAAACACAACCAAAATATTTTCTACCCCGTATGTAAAAATAAAGATTGCAAGAAGATAAAGTTTACCATCCCCCTATCATTTCTTTTTCGCCACTCATTATCAAAAATGAAAAGTCGAAAATGGAGAAATATTTTTACCTGTATGATTATGTCCCTTGGACTGATTGGCATTGGTATTGGAAGTAGTGCTTCTCAATCAATCTCAAAAAACATTAAATCAGTTTATTCTTCTCTCGTCGATGAAACAAAAATAGTGATTTCATCAAAAGAAAGTAGACCATCCCTTTATGGGAGATATGCCGGAAGTTATTATGAAGCTCAGGAGATTGCTCGCCAATATTCGGAACTCATAGAAGATGTTGGAACAACTTACTATTGCGACTTTGAAGGTTTTTTTAAAGATAGTGATGATCTTTATGTTCAAGAAGGCAATTACAACAATCTAATTGAAGGACTTAGTTCAAGAAGCATTAATGAATTTGTATGGCTTGAAAAAGCCAAAAATATCTATCCTTCTCCAATCAATTATTTAGAAAATGATGAAGTTGTTTTTGGGTTGACCATCCAAATGATTGAAGATATCTGCTTTGCCCTTAAGATTGAAAGAACTATTACCTCTTTATCAAACTATTTAATAAATAAACCAGTCACTTTTTATTTTGATTTTGCCAATCATGACTGGCAATATAGCGATCAACAGTTAATAAGCATGGTGGGTTTTACTCTAGAAAATAAACCAGTCATTTATCACAGTAACCATTTATGGAACGAACATCTTTTTGAAGATTGCATGAGATTCCCAACCGATGATGGACTCGATACAATCAGCGATGTTCCTTGGAAGTTGAAGAAAATCTATTATTTTGAAACAGGAAATCACACGGATAAGTTTCTTAAGGAAGCTTTTTTCTCGCCTCTTTTCGATTCATCTTTACTTGAGATTGCAAATACCGAATATTATCCATGGCTATATAAAAATAAATCAATAAAAGAACGCACAAGAGTGCTATTTTTCGCTCGAACCAAGGACTCAATTCTTGGGCGTTATGATTCTTACTTTAAGGACAATTGTGCTTATATTTCCGATGAAATTTATTGTTCATCGGGTGGTTATGCTGCTTATCCATCCTCTTTGATGATAGGCTTTGCCAAGCCAACATATTTTTCTTTTGACTTGAATTTGCTGAATGAGACGATTGATGGGTTAAGAAAGGCAAATTTGTCGGAAAGTGAATCCTTCAATTTGCCAACAAGCATAACTTCTGGCCACTATAGTCAGACGTCCCAAAACGGAGTAGTATTTCGCCCTTTATCAATGCCACTTTTAAAAGGTGAAAAACCACAATCCCTAGATGAGATAGTCATCTCGACAAAGATGGCAAAAACTCTTTTTGGGAGTTTAAGTGTTATTAACAAAAACCTCAATGTCGCTTTTACTTCTTACGAAAAAATTAACCAACAAGGAAATATCATCCGTGACTTCGTTTTTAGTGAAATAAAAGTTGTGGGATTAATTGAATCACCTAAAGCAATAATCTATCACGAACCATATTGGTCAATTGGTTTTTTTCAATCTCGGCTATCAGAAAGTTGCTTTGATCTGCAAGTTGAAACGATTGCTTATAATGTCAAAGATTCTTCGAAGTGCAATCGTTCGATTAATCTTCTTTCGCGAGCCTTTCCGCAATATTCAATAGTCAATCCTCTAGAAAATATCAATCAAAGCGTTGATCAAATCTGTCATTATATTGAAATTGCTTTGGTAATCTTTTCAATCATTTCTTTAGTTATCTCCACTCTTTTATTGACGATATCGAACTATCTTCATGTGTATGAAAACAAAAGGGATATTGGTCTTGCGTTGTGCTTAGGAGTGGACAAGAAAGAAGCTAAAAAGTTTTTGTATTCTCATAGTATTTTGACTGGTTTAATTTCCTTTGGATTATCTGTGATTGAATTAATAATCGTTGATTTCATTCTTAACCAAGAGATGTCTTTCTTCACGCGAGTAGAGTTTGAATTCTCCTTTAACCCTCTCAGTTTACTTTATATGTTTGTTGTTTTCTTTTTCGTCTCGATGATTTCCACATTTTTTATCGCAAGAAAAGTAGCTTCCTTATCGCCACTAGAAGGGTTAAAAAGTTAAAGATGACTTTGTTTTTCTTCTACACGCGTATATAATATACACGCTATAAGTGGGTGTATTAAATTATGGGTTTGAAAGCAGGAATTGTCGGTTTGCCAAATGTTGGAAAATCAACTCTTTTTAACGCTATTACTAATTCCCATGTTGAAGCAGCCAACTATCCTTTCGCGACTATCAATCCCAATACTGGAGTAGTTGCTGTTCCTGATGATCGTTTGGATTTTGTCACAAACTTATTTAAACCATTAAAAAGAGTACCCGCTACTATTGAATTTTACGATATTGCCGGATTAGTTCGTGGGGCCTCAAAGGGTGAAGGATTGGGCAACCAATTCCTCTCTCATATTCGTGAGTGCGACGCCATCGTGGAAGTGGTTCGTTGTTTTGAAGATCCTGACATCGTTCACGTCGAAACAAGTGTTGATCCAATTCGTGACATTGAGATTATTAATCTCGAACTTGTCATGGCGGATTATGAAACTGTAAGTAAAAGAATCGAAAAAATTGAAAATAAAGCTCGCATAATGAAAGACAAAGATTCCATTTTTGAAATGGGCATTTTAATTCCTTTGAAGAACGCTCTCGAACAAGGATTGCCTGCCCGGATTGTTGCCCTTAATGAAGAGCAAGAATTGCTTGTTCAAAATAATTTTCACCTCTTAACCAAAAAACCCATCATTTATGTTGCTAATGTCAGCGAGATGGATTTAGCGAATCCTTCAAGTTCTTCAAATTATCAAAAAGTGGTAGAACATGCTCAAAAAGAAGGAAATGAAGTCATACCTGTTTCTTGCCAGATTGAAAGCGAAATTTCCACTCTTCCTAAAGAAGAACAGGCGATGTTTTTACAAGATTTAAGCATTCGTGAATCGGGTTTAGCTCGTCTCATTAGAGCCACCTATAAACTTCTCAATCTCTCGACATTTTTCACTGTTGGAGCGGATGAATGTCGCGCTTGGACATTCAAAAATGGAATGTCAGCACCTGAATGCGCTGGTATCATACACACCGATTTTCAAAGAGGTTTCATCTGTGCTGAAGTTTATTCCTACGATGATATTCACTCTCTTGGAAGCGAAAGCGCTATCAAAGAGGCTGGCAAATTAAAAACCCAAGGAAAAGGCTACTATCCAAAAGATGGAGACATTATGTTTTTCAAGTTCAATGTCTCAGGAAAGAAGTAATATGAAAATTGGTTTTGCAAGCGATATTCATCAATTGGTTCCTAACCGGAAACTAATTCTCGCGGGAGTAGTTGTCCCCGCACCTTTTGGTGAACTTGCTCATTCCGATGGAGACGTGGTTTTTCATGCTGTTTCGGAAGCTATTTTGGGGGCATTGGCTCTCGGAGATTTAGGCGACCATTTTCCAACCTCGGATTCGAAATACAAAGACATTGATAGCGCAAAACTTGTTGCTCATGTTGCAAAACTAATGAGTGACCTTGGTTACCGTGTTGGAAATATCGATGTTTCAATTCGCTTAGAAGAACCAAAACTCAAGGACTATAAAATTATGATGAGAAGCAATCTTTCTCGGTTGCTGAATATCGATATTTCTTGCGTTTCAATTAAAGCCGGAACCAACGAAAAAATGGATTCTATTGGCCAAAAAAAAGCCGTTCAGGCAGACGCAATCGTATTATTGGAGGGGAAATAACTTGTCTTATACTTTTCTATAAGTATAATAAAGTGTCAAATATATGAATATTGAACAACTATTGAAAGATAAGATTCAGAAGGCTATCAGCGACTTAGGCCAATCGGTTTCTCTTGAAGAAATTGTGATTGAACACTGCAAAGACGCCGCTCATGGCGACTATGCCACCAACATTGCGATGAAGAAAAGTCGCCTTTTTGGAAAGTCGCCTCGCGAAGTAGCTCAAGATGTTGTTGATCATCTCGATATGGAGAGCATCGAAAAAGTTGAAATTGCCGGACCTGGTTTTATCAACTTCTTCATCAAAAATGATTCTCTTCAAGCCATCATTTCTAAGATTGCTGAGCAAGGTGATAACTATGGAAAAGGCGAATCAAAAAATAAGAAAATTAATGTTGAATTTGTTAGTGCGAACCCAACTGGCGAACTCCATGTTGGACATGCTCGTGGAGCCGCTATTGGAGATTCAATTTGTCGTATTTTATCCTTTGCTGGGTATCAAGTGACTCGCGAATACTATATCAATGATGCCGGAAATCAAATTAATCACCTTGCTGAATCCATCCAAGCCCGTTATCAACAGCAATTAGGAATGGATACACCAATGCCAGAGGATGGCTATCATGGTGAGGATATTAAACATATTGCTTCGCAAATTATCAAAGAAACTGGTGATAAAGCTTTAACTATGGATGACCCCATTTCTTATTTTAAACAACGAGGAATGACGCTTGAACTAGACAGAATTAAAGAGGACTTACGCGATTTTGGTATTGTGTTTGATGTTTTTTCAAGCGAATTAAAGGTTCGCAGCAATGGCGCCGTTGAGAAAGAAATTGATTTCTTAAAGCCTCATATTTATCAAGACGGAGATGCCTTGGTTTTAAAAACGACAGACTATGTTGATGACAAAGATCGTGTTATTAAAAAGAGTGATGGACAATACACCTACTTCATGCCGGACATTGTCTATCATGTTGATAAACTATCTCGTGGATTCGATTTGCTGATTGATGTTCTTGGAGCTGATCATCATGGTTATATCAACCGTATGAAAAGCGCATTGATGATGCATGGTTATTCCGCCGATGTTTTAGAAATTGAACTTATTCAAATGGTGAGAATCATCAAAGATGGGGTTGAAATTAAAGCCTCTAAACGAACTGGCAACGCCATAACATTGAGGGAATTATTCGAAGAAGTGGGCGTTGATTCAACTCGTTATCTCTTCGCTATGCGCGCAAGCACTGGCCACCTCGATTTCGATATGGATTTAGCGGTTGAACAAAGCGCGAACAATCCTGTCTACTATGCACAATATGCCCACGCTCGCTTGAGTTCGATTTTAGAACAAGGCAAAAATATTGCTCTCGATTTATCGGGAAAAAAACTTGACATGGAAAGTGAAACAGCCTTATTAAAGCAACTATTTCAATTTCAAAGCGTCGTTCAAGATGCCGCTAAAGAAAGAGCCCCATATAAGATTACTAACTACATTCATGATTTAGCGGAAAGTATTCACCACTTTTATACTGAATGTAGAGTAATAGATTTTGAGAACCTAGCAGTCAGCGGTTCTCGCCTAGCGCTTTGCTTAGCAAGCAAACAAGTATTAAAAAACGCCCTCACATTAGTCGGTGTTAGTGCTCCCCAAAAAATGTAAAAGGAGAAGGAGAAAATATGCCAAAATCATTATTAGACCTCACTTATGAATTCATAAGTACCCAAAGCGAACCAGTTTCGTTTGCCAAAATTTACGAATACATCGCAAAAGAATCCGACCTCACTAAAGAGGAATTGGATAAAAAAATCAGCCGTTTTTACACCAATCTTGTGTTAGACGGAAGATTTGTTACCCTCGGAGAAAACACCTGGGACCTTCGTAGCCGCCACACCTTTGATAAAGTTCACATTGATATGAAAGATGTCTACAGTGATGTCGAAGCTGCAGATGACGATGAAGAAGAAGAAATTGAAGAAAAAAAATATAACGAAATATTTGAAGAGAAAAAAGTCGATGAAGAAATCCCTGCTGATTCTGAAGAGGAAGTTGACACTCTTTAATGTTTGAGAAAATTCTAGAACAAATAAAAAAGTACGATATAATTACCATCTTTGGTCACATCAATCCAGATGGCGATTGTTATGGTGCACAAATCGGATTACGGGATTCTCTTCGCTTAACTTTTCCTGACAAGACCATTAATGCCGTTGGTAGCGGTGTACCAGTTTTCTTTTCTAAACTTGGTAAACTAGACCAAGTTGATGATGAAACAATCGCTAAATCACTTGCCATTTTAGTGGATGGAAACGATCTATCTCGCATGGAAGATCAACGAGTCACTAAAGCATTGGCTTGGGTTAAAATTGATCACCATGTTGATAACGGAACTTTCACTGAAGGTTTCTTTGTTGTGAAAGAAGAAGCAAATTCTACCTGTGAACTTGTCACTGATTTTATTCTTGAAGCACAACTAAAGATTAACAGTATCATCGCGGATGCGCTCTTTCTAGGAATTGTCACTGACACCGGAAGATTTCAATATATTACGGATTATCCAAGGGCGTTCCGCCAAGTTGCTTGGATATGTGAACAAGGCGCTGATCCAACTGGGCTTAATCGCATTCTCAACATAACCGAGGAAAAATCATTAGGCTTTAAAGGTTTTGCATTTTCGCACTACCAAAAGACTGATGACGGAGTTATCTATTTGTTAATAAACAAAAAGCAACTCGCTGACTACCACCTTACGGCCAGCAAAGCTGGGAGTATGGTTAATTTGATTGGCAATATTAAAGGATATCCCATTTGGGTATTCTTTGTCGAAAACGAAGACGGCACTAGCCATGTTGAATTCCGAAGCAATGGCCCGGCTGTCCAACCTATCGCTCTCAAATATGGTGGTGGTGGACATGTTCTGGCCGCCGGAGTTACTCTTCCAAACTTTGAGCCATCATTAATCAGCCAAGTAATTTCTGACTTAAATCAGGCAATTCGAAATTTTAATGAGGAGAACCAATAAGTTATGTGGGAAAAAGAACTTAAAATCGCTATTGAAGCCGGTCTAGCTGCCCAAAAGGAAATCCTTGTAATTTACAATCAAAATTTTGATGTCGAAATCAAAGAAGATAATTCTCCTGTCACTTTAGCAGATAAAAATGCTGACAGAATCATACGTGAGATATTAAATAAAGCATTTCCAAAGTATTCCTTTCTAACCGAAGAAAGTGAAGATGATGTTTCAAGACTTGACAACGATTACGTTTGGATTGTCGATCCCGTCGACGGAACAAAAGATTTCGTTGCGAGAGATGGTGGTTTTACAACCAATATTGCCTTATCCTACAAGCATAAAATTGTTGTTGGAGTGGTTGTCGTTCCACTTACTGGCGAAATATACTATGCTTCTGAAAATCAAGGAGCCTTCTATCGTAACAAAGGGCATGATCAAAAAATCCACGTTAACGATAAAATGGATGACCTCACTGTTCTTTGCAGTGTGTTTCATTCAAACGATATCGAACGAGCTCTTATTCAAAAACATTCTGATAAGATAAAACACATTCAAAAATTTGGCTCTTCATTAAAGCCTTGCCGCATCGCGCATGGATTAGCAGAAATCACATATCGCATGAGCGCTGGGACCAAAGAATGGGACACCGCAGCATGCCAAATTATTGTGGTTGAAGCTGGTGGTTTGTTTGTCGAACCAGATGGAAAAGAAATGATGTATAACCGTAAAGATGTTTACAATCGCAAAGGTTATATAGTTGCTAATCGCAAAGAAAACATCCTTCTCTAATTAAAAAAACAGCGTTTAAATGTAAATTGCGCTGTTTTTTGTTCTAAAATTTCATTATATTTTTGCCAATTATTTTTGTGTTGGCGATGTCTTCTTCGTAGCAGTGATAAATATCGTGGATACTTTTTATTGTTGTTAAGGAGATGACCATTGGTTTAATTGCTTCTTGAAGATCTTTGTTATCCAATGCCCTTCCAATCCTTTCAAAATCTTGACGGGTGCTACGAGTTATTCCTTTGATGGATAAGCCTTTTTCCAATACTTTGCGGGTATTAATATTTGCTCCACCCTCGCTGACACCCATGAGAATGAGATCGGCGCCGACTTGAGCGATATCAATCATTTGGTTAATGGCAGTCTCGCTGAATTTGCCTCCGACACATTCAATGAGAGTGTCAAAAGGATGATCGTCATAATTGTTTATAGAGAGTGTTTTAGCATCTTTAAACATTTGAAGTTTGCTGGAATCAATTCCAAAAATTGTGAGATCTTTTTTGTAGATATGACGAATAGCCAAATAAACTACATATGCCATAATTCCATCTCCAAAAATGGCTATTTTTTTTGCTTTTGAAAAATCAATTCTACGGCATGCTGCGTTAGCGACACTCAATAATTCACTATAAACAGCCACGCTTGGATCCACATCAGGCGAATACTTCACCAATAAAGATGGCTCACAGGCATAGAAATTTCTTAAAAATCCATCTGCATTACTGCTTCTAAATGTAGCAAAAGGACAATAGTTATTGCCCATATCTTCATTAAAACACCTTTGATGAGGACAAGTTGGGCATAGAGTAGAATCAATTGAATTAGGAATTAATATTACTTTATCTCCGGGTTTAAAATTTCCTGTCGAATCTTTAACAACGACTCCAACAGCTTCGTGAATAGGAGTAAGAGGATATTTATGGTCTAAAAGATATCGATCGCGATTGCCAAGAAAATAGCGGATATCCGCTTTGCATATTGCCATTCTTTCTACTGAAACTAGAACCTTATCTTGGTAATCAAGATTCTCAATAAATTGTTCCAAGACTCCTGGCGATGTTACTTTGTAATTTACGACAAACATTATAGGACCTCGGATTTTCCTAATTTGAGTAATGCTTTTAAAATCATCAAATCATCAAAAGTAGTAATCTTAAAATTAAGTTTTGAACCTTCAACTAAATAGACGCAATTGCCATTTTTCAAGACCAGTTTGCAATCATCGGTTGTATCGGTATCGCAATGACTTTTCGCATATTCATGAGCGCTCTTGATAATTGAAAATTTGAAAGTTTGAGGAGTTTGTCCTTGGAACAATTCGCTTCTATTTTGGATTTCTTTTATTTGTTCTTTATCAACTGAACGAATAATCGTATCGCTTGAAGGGATAACTGTGTCTACTGCTCCGTACTTAAGACAAGACTCAATATTCTTATCAATGATTGATTGGCTAATCAACGGACGAGCAGCATCATGAATAACGATGATGTCATCATCGCTTGCAGCCATGGATTGGATAGCTTGTAGGCCATTGTAAACCGATATTTGGCGTGAATCTCCGCCAGCAACAACGTTTTTAACTTTATTTAAGTCATATTGTTTGCACCAAACTTTAACCTGATCGATATATTCTTTGTTGGTAACAATGATTATTTTTTCGATTTTATTATTTACTTCAAAAGCTTCGATGGTATGCACAAGAAGCGGTTTATTGTAAACATTTAAAAATTGTTTGGGCTTGTCTGCATTGCCCATTCTTGAACCAGTTCCGGCTGCTAATACTAATGCAATATTCATACTAATCTCCTTACAAGCGATTCTTTTTACAGAACGTTTTATAATCAACAGTTAACGATAATCCTTTGTGATAGTGATGGCCAACTCTTTTCTCCATTGGAGGTAGTTTCATGTAATCACCAAAAAGAAGAGTTAAGTACTTATCATAATCCTTGGGGACAATGACATTCACCCCTTCAAAAACAACATGGGTTCCTTCTTCAAAAATCTCTTTTGGCATTGCTTCTCTTTTGGCATTATTACCAAAAAGATTTCCTACTAGTACAGCTTTATCATAAGGTAT
Organism: uncultured Staphylococcaceae bacterium; assembly: GCA_964345825.1. GTDB lineage: Bacteria > Bacillota_I > Bacilli_A > RFN20 > CAG-826 > JAAYDH01. The sequence continues at coordinate 18,500 of CAYFSI010000005.1, forward strand.
TTTTTTCGCAAAACGATCAATCATTTTGTTGCGATAGTGGCCAACATTTGTCCACCAAAACAATAAAGCAACTATGTTGAGGGGGATATCAATAAACCAAGTTCGAGCAGTAACCTTTCGATAAAAAGCTCCAAGATACATTAAAAAGACATTACCCCAGACACGATGGACTTTTTTAGCTAGTTTCTTGGCCGGCTTATCTTCATAACTCATCCCATCGATAGGATATACATCAATCCAGACACCATGATTCATCTGATGATGAGCATATGGTTTTTCAATGAAAGTAGTGTTTGAGTCGCGAACTTTAGCAAAGTTGTAAAGATAATTAGGATCAGTTTTGTATGTTTGAATGAAATAGCGCGGGTCTTTAAAAGGTTTTATCAAAGAAACAAATTTGTCATAATCCGCTCGAGGCAGACCAACATCAATATCATCATCCCAAGGAATGAAACCTTGATGGCGAACAGCACCAATTGCGGTTCCGCCCACAAGATAATATTGCAAATTATGTTCCTCACAAACCTCAATAAAAGCCTTGAGTATTTCTAACTGACACTTTTGTAAATCATTCATAGGGATATAATACCTTTTTTTAAACTTATTAGAAATAAAAAGCCACAGAATCAGTGGCTTTTGATTGAATGACTAGAATGCTCAATGTTTCTTTCTAGAAAATTCTTGGTAGAACTTCTCATAAGTAGCCTTAAGTTGTTCACCTACAATAGCGAGATTTCTTTTTTTAACTAAATCATAGCCATTTTTCACTAATTGATGGCAGTCATTCGCAAATAAATAATTTAATTTCTCCACAAATTCATCATTGTTGGAAGCCATCAGACAGTTCTCGTTCTCTTTGAGCCATTCATCATAGACACCAATTCTTCTTACGAGAACAGGGCACTGACTCGCCAAAGCCTCTAAAACTACAATTCCCTCTGTTTCTTCATAGCTAGGGAAGAATAAACAAGAAGCATATTGCATTGCCCCTTTGATAATTGAATTATCAATATATCCAGGCATAATGACATTGTTCGGTTTATGTTTGATACCTCTTAAAATCTTTAGCTGGGTTGCGATTTTTTGAAGGTGTCCAAACCATATGAATTTAACTTCAGGAAATTTTCTTGCTACCTCGAAAAAATCGAGAATTCCTTTCCTTTGGAAAGGGTAACCAATTCCGATAACAACTTTTTCGCCTTCTTGGATATGGAAAAAGTTTTTGAAATCGTCAACTTTTTTCTTGTCTGCTCGGTAATCTTCGATTTCAATGCCATTCGAAATAGCGATAACTTTGGGACCTAGTTTATACCCTTCGATAAGTCTTTTTGAATATGGGGTAGGAGTGATAATCATTCCTGCATGCTTATACATGTATGTTATTTGGCGATTAAACCATAATGCAATCAATTTCCATAAACGGAATGAATTGCGAAAATCTTCATAGGTCGAATGACCATGAACAATGACAGGTATCCCCCTTTTATTACATTTTCGAAGAAGTCTTTCGCTTTCGTTCATCAAAGTGTTGATATGAACTAAGTCATAGTCATCTTTTGGATCAATAGTGAAGTCTACCCCTGCGCTTTTTAAAGCAATCATTTGATGTTTCATTGCACGTCCGATGCCGGATGTTTTAATTGTTTCAGGATTTTGGAAAAATAAGAGTACTTTCATATGTTTAATTCTAGACTAATTTATTAATTAAGCCAATAGAGTGGTGATATTTGTATGTATCTAATGAAGACTTTTCCTCTCCTTCTTTAATCGTCTACCTTGTTCGATTTTTGATTCACATTTTGCTGGGCATAAATAAAAAAAGCCTCGAAACAAATCAAGACTGCAAGTATAGGTTGGCTGGGGTGGCTGGGATCGAACCAGCGAGTCGCGAATTCAGAGTCCGCTGCCTTACCGCTTGGCTACACCCCAATATTTGTGTTATTGGGCTTCTGCCAAACGAACTTCGAGAACTCCGGGCACTTCTTCTTGCAAGATGACTTCTACCAATTCTTTTATGTCCGCATCAGCATAGATACAGTCTTGACATGCGCCATGCATCCTCACAAAAACGATACCTTCTTTAAAGGAAACAAACTCAACATCTCCTCCATCTTTTTGGAGGAAGTGGCGGATTTTATCAAGGGTCGTAATAATTAATTGTTCAGTGCTATCCATAATGTCCGATACAAATATTACCACAACTGACATAAAATGTTTATAGAGATGCAAAAGAATAGAGTAATATTAATATATGAAGATTGAATTAGAGGGTAAAAAGTCCCTAATAAGCCTCGTTCCAGGCTTCTATCAATTTGGCCCTAATGAGTCTTTTTCTCCCTGTGCTTTAGGGGTGACTGAAAGCTCATTAATTGTCTACAACGACTATGCTCCTGATGAGATTCATCAAGATGCCTTCCTCTATCGCATAAAAAAAGAGGTAAGCATCACAGATATAAAAACAATTATTAATCAAAAAATTAAACACAATTCCAGTGTTGATCGTTTTAACCGTTTGAATGTTATTCAAAAAGAGGTCGATAATTCTTTCTTTATCTATTATTTAAAAAAAGATAAGGCATTAATAGAAAAGATGTTTAAAAAAATGAAACAAGCCGGAATTGTCATTAAGAAAATGTCGATTAGTCTCGCATCAAATGCTTAAGATAACCGCTTTTGCGGTTTTCTTTTTTATGATTTGTCATCTATAATAAAAATAAAGTTTTATGCACGATGTAATAATTATTGGGGCCGGAATCACAGGAACTCTCATCTCTCGCGAATTATCGAGATACAAACTTGATATTGTCGTTCTTGAGAAAAGCAATGATGTAGGAAATAAAACAACTAGCGCGAATAGCGCCATCATTCATTCTGGATGTGATCCTGAACCTGGAACCAACAAAGCCAAATTTAATATTCTGGGAAATCCGATGTTCGATGAACTCGCCAAACAGCTCGATGTGAAGTTTCAAAGAAATGGATCTTTAACCATTGCCCTTTCTGATGAACAACTTGATTCTCTTTCCTTACTAGAAGAGCGTTCAAAACTAAATGGAGTGTCCTATAAAAGATTAACCAAAGAAGAGGCTCTCGAAATGGAACCGCATCTTTCCTTAAATTTGAAAGGGGCACTTTTCTTTCCCACTGCAGGAATCATAGACCCTTTTAATCTTTGCGTTCACGCCATGGAAAACGCCATTGATAACGGGGTCCAACTATTCTTAAGCCAAGAAGTCATTAACATTTCTAAAAGAAATGGTATTTATGTTGTTAAAACAAAAAATAACGAATTTTCTTCCCGTGTAATTATTAATGCGGCGGGAAACTACGCCGATGTCATCGCCCAAATGATTGAGCCAATCGATTGGAGTTTAACTCCACGGAAAGGCGAATATTTTATTCTTGACCGTCTGGAGACAGATTTTGTTAAACATACGATTTTTCCGCTTCCTTCTAAAAAAGGAAAAGGGGTCTTAGTGAGTCCAACAACTTCGGAAAATTACATTGTTGGTCCTAGCAGCGAAGTCATTCCTGATCGAGATGATTATTCAACCGATGGATTAACTCTTCAAAGCATTAGACAACAAGCTCTTTCGATGGTGCCAGAAATACCTTTTGGGAAAGTAATTCGCGTATTTTCAGGACTAAGACCATCTTCCTCTCGCCATGATTTCATCATTGAATATTCCAAAATTGATAAACATTTTATCAATGTGGCGGGAATCGAATCGCCAGGGTTAGTATCATCTCCTGCGATTGCTAAATATGTTGTCGATGATTTAGTAAAGCCAATCCTAAATTTAAAGCCAAAAAATATTTTTAGCCCCTATATTCGTCCATATCCTCAACTCAATGACATGAGTGATGAGCAGAGAAATTTACTGGTTAAAAAGAACCCTGAGTATGGACAATTGATTTGCAATTGTGAAAAAGTCACTCTTGGAGAAATAAATGAGATTTTGTCTCGTAGTTGCCCTCCTCATAGTATTAAGGGGGTAAAGCGAAGGACAAGAGCGGGTTTTGGTCGATGCCAAGGTGGTTTTTGCCAACCAAAAATTGTCTTCCTTTTAGCAAAACATTACGGCATTTCGCCTCTAGAAGTGCCACTTGATGACAATGATAGTCCAATACTCGTGTCGCGGATTAAGGAGGTCAAATAGCTATGGAAACAATTGATCTCGTAATAATCGGCGGAGGTTCAGCTGGAATGGCGGCGGCTATTCAAGCCAAAAAAGAAGGAATCGACAATCTCCTCATATTAGAAAAAATGAATGCCTTAGGTGGTATCTTAAATCAATGTATTCACAACGGATTTGGTTTAACGGAATTTAAAGAAGAATTGACTGGACCAGAATATCTTCAAAGATTTGTTAATCAAATCGATGAAATGAAGATACCATATAAATTGGATACTACAGTAATGAAAATTACGCCAGAAAAAGTGGTTACCTTTTCCAATCAAATCGATGGAAATGTCTCCGTTCAAGCGAAAGCCATTGTTCTAGCGACTGGGTGTTATGAAAGAAACGCGGGAGCGATTTTACTTCCCGGTGATCGTTGCTCTGGAATTATCACTGCTGGAACAGCCCAAAAATATTTAAACATTGATGGTTATTTATGTGGAAAGCGCATCGTTATTCTTGGCAGTGGCGATATTGGACTTATTATGGCTCGACGTCTTACTTTAGAAGGCGCTAAAGTCATATGTGTCAGCGAAATTATGCCCTACAGCAATGGCTTGAATCGCAACATTGCTCAATGTCTTGATGATTTTGGCATCCCTCTGTATCTTTCTCGTTCTGTCAGCAAAGTTATCGGCAAAGGACGTCTAGAAAAAGTAATACTATCGAAGGTTGATGAGAATTTTAAATTCATTCCCGGAACCGAAATGGAAATACCTTGCGACACATTAATCTTGTCGGTTGGTTTAGTTCCCTATGTGTCTCTTTTAGAAAATATACGTACTCCGATGAGTTCCACTAAAGGTGCTCTAGTGAATGAACACATGGAAACCTCAATTCCGGGAATATTTACTTGTGGAAATTGTCTCCATGTCCATGATGTTGTCGATTTTGTGACTGATGAAGGGCGATTAGCGGGTCATGGCGCTGCTCTTTATATTAAGAATCAACTTTCTAATCAAAGCGATATTGATGTTCTTCCAAAAGCAGGAATATCTTATGTCATACCCCAAAAAATCAAAAGAGATAATCAAGAAGATGTCATCTTCAAATTTAGGGTTCAAAAACCAGTTAAAGATGTCTTTGTTATCATCGAGAGTGGACAAAAACTTCTGAGTAAATCTTTTAAAACTGCTCTCATCCCCAGCGAAATGGCCATGATCAAACTTAGCCAAGATAAAATAGGAAATTTTGATAATGATATTACGATTCGCTTGGAAGGAAGATAGAACAATGAAAAAAGAATTTGTTTGCATTGTTTGTCCGAGAGGTTGCCACCTCGTCGTTGACGAAAATATGGAAGTCACGGGAAACGCCTGTCCACGCGGGAAAAACTATGCGCTTAGTGAACTAACGAACCCAGTGAGAATGATTACAAGTAGTGTTCGTGTTTCCAACCGAGTTGATACTCTAGTATCAGTAAAGACTTCGGCTCCTATTCCCAAAGCAAAAATTATGGATGTTATGGATATCATTAATGGGCTTAGCGTAGAAGCCCCAACCCATATCAATCAAATAATAAAAGAGAATATCCTCGACTTAGGAATCGACATTCTCATCACTAAAAATATTAATTAGTTTAAACGACTCAGCTTATTTAAGAGCGAGGTAGCCTTGATAGGCTTCTTCGGCATTCTTTAAAAAGTGAGTGGCCACATCGAGAAAATTGAAATTATGAATCGCACCTTCTCCACGATAGTGTTTGACAATGGCGACCTCGTACCATTGAAGAGAAATATACATTCTCCATAAGAAGAATCGCTCTTTTTCGATATTGGTTAATTGGGGAAAATAAGCTTCCAAAAGTTGGTATCCTTCGTTAACAGAATTATTACCGAAACAGGCTATATCATAAATCGGATCATTGTTTCCAACAAATTCGAAGTCGATGAAATAATATACATCATTGGGAGTTTTGATAATATTGCTTCTCTGAGCATCGTTATGACAAATAACTTTCTTTTGGCTCATCAAATAATCCCTTTTTAAAAAAAGAGCTTTTCTCAACTTTAAGAATCGATCATCTTGATGAGCTAAAAAAGCATTTGCTTCCTTTTCATAACCGTTAAATCTATCAAATGGCAAGTAATCCTTTTCGCAGAGGTATTTAGAATCGTGTAATGTGTGCATCAATTTGGCGATTTTTCTATAATCAAATTCGCTGACATGATCAATTGAAACACCCTCAATATACTCATTGATTTTAATGCCATTTTTTTCATCAAAATAAACATTTTTACTTGTAACTCCCAGCTCGTAGAAGATTATTTGATCTTTTCTTTCCCGATGGCGATCGACCATTTCATTTGCCTGCTTTGTGGAAATATACAACACATATTTTTTGTTGTTATGTTCAACAATGTAAGATTCATTCATCATCCCTCCCACTAAAGGACAGACTATCGAGGCCCCTGATTCAAAGGCACGCTCTAATATTTTCGTAGTTTTCATATCGTTCAATATAGCATAATCAAAAAGATAAAAAAACCTTCAGCGAAGGATCTTAACGATTCCCTAATTGGAGGTATTTTTTATCTTTTTGGTGCCCGGGACCGGAATTGAACCGGTATGGTATCGCTACCGCAGGATTTTAAGTCCTGTGCGTCTACCTATTCCGCCACCTGGGCAAAAGAATGGTCACTCTCTGGAGATTCGAACTCCAGACCCCTTGATTAAAAGTCAAGTGCTCTACCGACTGAGCTAGAGAGTGATTTGTTGGCTGGGGTGGCTGGGATCGAACCAGCGACATGACAGAGTCAAAGTCTGTTGCCTTACCGCTTGGCTACACCCCAACAAAAGTTGGTGGGAGGGGGCAGATTCGAACTGCCGAACCCGAAGGAACAGATTTACAGTCTGCCGCGTTTAGCCTCTTCGCTACCCTCCCGGATTTTGACATACTGGTGGATGCTGAGGGGCTTGAACCCCCGACCTCCGCCGTGTAAAGGCGATGCTCTCCCAGCTGAGCTAAGCATCCACATTACGGAATATGCGCCCTAATAATATATCACTTGATATATCAGCAAGTCAACGAAAAAAATCGCTGTTTTGGAGCGACTTTTTTGGTATTTTAAACTATGTTTAGCACCCTTTTTTCCCTAGTAAATGGAACATATTTTTCTTATATATTTCCACTCCAGGTTGATTAAATGGGTTTATTTCTAATAAATATGCAGACATCGCGCAAGCTCTCATGAAGAAATAGAAGAGATGTCCAAGCGTGAATGGGCTGAGCTCTTCAAGAGTGATGATGTTACATGGAACATTACCCTCTTCAACGTGAGCTTTTAAGGTTCCTTCAAAGGCTTTTTGATTCACGAAAGCTAAATCTTTTCCTTCGAGATAATTGAGTCCATCGAGATCATCTTTGTCATAAGGAATTTTTATGTCTGATTGTGGTTTAATAACATTGATGATTGTTTCAAAAAGTAGTGGGGTGCCATCTTGAATAAATTGGCCAAGGGAATGCAAGTCAGTGGAGAAAGTCGCACTGGCGGGGAATAATCCTTTTTTATTCTTTCCTTCGGATTCACCGAATAATTGTTTTAACCATTCGGAAATTTGGCTCATTTGTGGCTCATATGTCACATACATCTCAACCAGTTTTTGTTGACGATATAGGTAATCTCTACTGACGGCGTATTGGTAACAAACATTTTTCGCTAAATTGCCATTATCAAATTCTTGGCGAGCGATTTTCGCTCCATCCATGAAAGCTTGAATATCGACTCCGGCACAGGCAAGAGGAAAGAGACCAACAGCGGTAAAAACACTATATCTTCCTCCGATATCATCGGGAAGAACATAAGTTGAATATCCTTCTTGCATACAGAGGGTTTTAAGCGCCCCGCGAGATTTATCAGTTGTGGCATAGATTGCTTTTTGAGCTTTCTTTTTGCCGACTTGTTTTTCCAGTAATTCTTTTAATAGACGAAAGGAGATAGAAGTCTCAGTAGTAGTGCCACTTTTGCTTATCACATTAATGGCGAATTTTTTGCCTCTTAAATATTCCATAATTTGAGCGACATAATTAGGGGAAAAAGTTTGACCCATGAATATGATTTCGAGTTTATTTTGGCTCTTCAAGCCTTGGAGAGCTTCAAGAGCAGCTCGACTGCCAAGATAACTACCCCCGATTCCACAGACGACAAGAATATCAAAATTTCCTCTGACATATTGAGCATCTTTTAAAATTTGGGAGAATTCATCTTTATCATAATTTAAAGGCCAATCAGCCCATCCAAGATAATCATTTCCAAGACCAGTCTTGGCATCAATCATGTGATTAATAGCGATAACCTTGTCTTTGTATTGGTTTAAAACCTCTTTGGTAATTAGATTGTTTAATTGCAATTTCATTTTTCTTGGTCTCCCTTAATTTTCTTTAGCGTCATTTCCTTCCACTCAGGAAGTTTCTTTTCAAGAGGGTCAAAGTCTCCATCTTTCACAACAGGGACTTTTCGAGTGGCGTTGTCGTGGGTGTTATATGTTTGTTCCTCAGGCACTTGTTTCAAAGACACTCTTAAAAATCCATTCGTTGGATCAACAGAAATTACTTTGACACACATTTCGTCTCCCGTGGATCCAAACTTCTCGATATCACGAATGTAAGAATTTGAAATTTCAGAAATGTGAAGTAAGCCTTGACTTCCATCTTCAAAAATTAAGAAAAGAGCATAAGGCTTAACATTCGTTACCTTGCCAATAACTAAAGCACCAATTTCATAAGACATAGGGTTACCTCTTTTTAATTATATATTTTTACAAGAAAAAAGGTAGTTTTATCTACCTTCGTTTTTTATTTACTGGCCAGCATTTTTTCTTTGCGATCAATCTCGTCTTTGATACCGGCAGAGTCGATTATCAAACGCATAATCTTATCTAAATCGCTACCAGCGGTATAGTCAGCGCGGCACATAAAGCTGCAACGACCATCAATGTAAATTTGACGGACCTTATCGCTTTCCTTTTCCGGATAAACAGCGATTGAACGACCACCGTTATGCTTAACGAGAGTCATACAAGCGATATCGGTCATTCCATCACCGACATAAACGATATTGGAATATGGAATTCTTAAGCTTGGTGTTTTTTTATTAACTGCATTATCATCTGTCATATCAAAAACGCCTTTGGCGATACGGAAGAAGAACTGGGTTTTTTGAGTGTAGTTAATGGTTAATTTTGGCCAGATTGGTTCGCCTTCTTTGTTGTAAAAGTATTCACATCCATAGGCAGCGGTAAATTGATCATAAATTGAACAACCTTCCACAATCTCTTTCGTACCTGAAGAAACGAGATAGTGCTCGATGATAATACCTTTTGAAGCAGCGTATTCATCAATACGCTTGAACCAAGTAGTCACACCAGGGTAAAACTTAATATTTTTACCACATTCGCGAAGATATTCTTTGGTCAACTTAATGCCTTTTTCTTTGGCTTTAGCGACCATCATATACATATAGGAAAGAACTCTTTCAACCCCAGTTTTCAAAGAAAATTTGGTCGTCTCATCCCAGAATTCTGCTGGAGTCATTCCGAGAGCAGGGATAAAAGAATAGTTTTGCATATCGGTTGTCGATAGTGTTTTATCGAAATCATACATAATGGCAATAATTGGTTTTGACATGTTATTTAACCTCATAAAAGATTTTATCATACTTTTCTTACGATAGTCAATCACTAGGCTAAAGCCTGTTTCTCAATCTTCATTTTGAAATACCAGTTAAATATGATAGTATTTCATTACGAGAAAAAAGTATGTTTGATAATCTCGAACCTTGGTTGGATACTTTATTAACAATTATCACTATTGTCGGGGCGATAATGGTCTTTTTGTTGATTGTTGACATCGGCTTGATTGGAACTTTTCGAGCGATACTCAAACGCCACAACAAAGCAATGAATGTCATGTTAATGACAAAATATGATAACATCAAAAAAATAATTGATGTTTTAGACGAAATTGGTTGTTCTGTTGATGTTAGATTGAAGAAGACTTTCACTTCAATTGACACTAGGCTGTTTGCATCTCAGGATACGCTAGAATGCAAACAAGCGAGAGATAAATTAACCTATCTTCAATCAGAAATATTTTTCCTTTCCCGAAAGAACACATTCGTGGAAAATAAAGAGAAATTCACTGTGGCTAAAAACAACATTTTAGAGACTGACGTCGTCTATCGAAATACTGTCGCCATGTATAACGCAGACGTCCTTGGATATAACTATTGGATTAGGTTTTTGCCATATCGATGGCTCTTCCTCATGTTCAAGATAAAGGAAAAAGAATTAATATAAGGAATTGTTGGCGCAAACAATTTCTTTTTTTACTAATCGGCGTGGTTTACAATAAAAAAATGGTGAGTCATTTTGCTCTCCATCGCTATTTCTATTAATAAGGAGAATATTATGAAGACGCAAACTGTAAAATTTAGTCAATATCCATTCATTGTTCCTACGGAAAAACGAATTGCCAACAAGTTAGAAAAATTGGTTAGTGATTTAAAAGAATGTGGATCTGCCCGCACTGCTACTTTAGCGGTTAAACATTGGAATAAATATGGGGAAGAACTCTCAACTCAACTGAGTTTAATTTCCGTGAAATACAGTGTCGACACGACTAATAAGGCATATAAGAAAGCCCAAGACAAGATGGATGAACTTTCTCCATTGATTTCAAAATATTCAAATGATTACGAAAAAATCATGTCCAAAGCCAGTTTCCGAAAAGACTTGGAAAAAGTTTATGGAAAATACCTCTTCAAAATGTATGACAACGCTTTAAAGGCTTTTGATGAAAAAATCATGCCTGATTTAGCTCAAGAAAATAAACTAGTTAGCCAATATGATGCTGTTCTTGGAGGAGCAAAGATTGATTTCCGTGGCGAAGTATTGAATTTACCTCAGCTTGGAAAATACATGCAAGATAAGGATCGTTCAACCCGCAAGGAAGCTTCTCAAGCCATGGACAAGTGGCTTGGAGAACATGAAGCAGAAATCGGGAGCATCTATTCTCAATTAGTTACACTTCGTGATTCAATGGCGAAAAAACTCGGTTTCAAAAACTTTGTTGAGCTAGGATATCTCCGCTTAGGTAGAACTGATTATAATGCCAAGATGGTGAAAAAATATCGCGAACAAATCGCCCAAGAAGTAGTCCCTGTCTGTCAAAAATTATATAAGCTGCAAATGAAGGGTTTAAAAATCAAAGATCCACAATACTATGATTATAATCTAAAGTTTGCTTCGGGAAACGCTCACCCAATCGGTGATGTGAACTACATTGTTGATGAGACCAAGCATATGTTTGCTGATTTGTCTAAAGAGTCAAATGAGTTTATCAACTTCATGGTTGATAACGAGTTATTAGATCTCGTTTCTCGCCAAGGAAAAGCTCCTGGCGGATACTGCACCTATTTCCCGATTTATAAATCTCCATTTATTTTTGCCAACTTCAATGGTACGGAAGATGATGTTTTTACTCTCGCACATGAATGCGGACATGCTTTCCAAGCTTATTTGTGTTCTGGAATCAAAATTCCCGAATATCAAAATCCAACCTTAGAGAGTTGTGAAATCCATTCCATGAGTATGGAATTCTTCGCCTGGCCTTATATGGACAAGTTCTTTGGCGAAGCAGACGACAAAGCTAAGTTCACTCATTTATCTGGCGCATTACAATTTTTACCATATGGCATCTCCGTTGATGAATTCCAACACTGGGTTTATGAACATCCAACCGCTACTCATGATGAGAGATGCGCTATTTGGAGAGATATTGAAAAGAGATACACTCCTCATAAACAATATGATGATACCCCAACCTTAAATAAAGGCACTTATTGGATGAGACAGTCTCACATCTTTGGGTCCCCATTCTATTACATTGATTACACCTTGGCCCAAGTAGTGGCCTTTGAGTTCTTCCTCCTTGATCGCAAAAATCACGAAAGAGCGTGGAAGAAATATGTCAAACTAACCAAATGTGGTGGTAAATATCCATTCGTGGAGTTATTAGAGAAGAATCATTTGAAGAATCCTTTCGAAGAAGGAACAATCAAAAAGATTATTAATCCTTTATCAAAGATTCTCAAAAGCATCGACACAAAAAACTTCTAAATATTAGGACAAGAAAAAACCGCATCAGCCACGATGCGGTTTTGTTTTGCTCTGTTTTTTCTACCAATCAAGTTTTAAGGCAATGAAGTTTGCTACTGTGGCAAGAACAACGCCAAGCAAAGAAATGTAATAACCGGCGTGGTAGTAGACAATGATTGGACTGGAAGGATGGGCAATATACTCGGTATTTAAATAAACATAGAGCGAACCCATCGAGGCAACAAGGGCCAATCCAATGACCAAACTTACGAGGGAAGAAATCAATACGATTTTCTCAACCTTAGCAGTTGGCACAAAGAATGGAAGTCCCATAATTCCGAGAGCAATCCCGGCTAGTAGAATGAGCATAAAACCGATGAAGGCTGGCCACGCGCCAAGAGTAAGGCCTCCGGGGCCATCAAAAAAGAAAAATGTAGCTGGTTTGATACCACTGTCCATAGTGATAAAGGGCAAAAACATCGCCAACACACTGACAATAGCGGATCCAAAGCCGAACCACATGTAGAAGACGCTGGATAATTTTTTCATATCTAATCCTCCAAAACTGATTACATTTATTTTAATAAAATATGGCATTGTTGCAACAAAAAAAGAAAATATCCAATCATAGATACTGGCTTAAGAATTCTTTTTTACTTTTGTACATAGGTATGTAAATAATGAGAACCAATATAAAGAAAAATAAAAGGTAATGGATTTAATGACGGAACCAGTAACCGCCTGAATGACCTCCTCCACCTCGGTTTCCACCTATTCCTCTAAAAACTAAAGGAAATAATAGGCGACCGGGAAAAGCTCCAAAGAGAAGAACTCCGACAACAATTAGAACCCACCCCCACCAAGGCAATGAAAATGTTTCGTGATCACTTGGTAATAATCCAAAGAACTCTTATTTATTGATTTCGTATTCGTCAAGGAAACTCTGAAAATTATACGAAGTATAGGCATAAACATTCAGGTAAACAAATTGTTGAACAGCAAAATAAAAGTTTATCAATCGCTGATCATAATCGAAATCAGGAATATCAGGATCATCAAAATAGTCATTAGCTAGACCCTCAGCAGTAAAGGCGGATAGAAATCCGGACATTTTTGAGCCAATTTCAATGACCATGTCATTATAGATGAATTCTTCCTCGTTTTTTGAAATTGTCACTTTTGGTTTTGCAAACAGTGTCAATGTATTTGTCTCTTTACCAATTTGATGTGCATTTTTTAATCGATTTTAGTATACTTTTAGAGGTATTCAATATGTTAAAAAGTTTTTTATTAAATTTAAAAACCTCGATTTTGTCGATATTACCACTTGTGGTGGTTGCTTTTATTTTTCATTTTTTGGGTCTTGTCTCTTTATCTAATCTTGAGATAATTAAGTTGTCTATTGCGTCCATCTTATTAATTATAGGCATGGTTATGTTTAATTTTGGTGTTAATTCATCATTAATAACTATAGGTGATCTTCTCGGTTCCTCATTAACAAAAATAAAGAAATTAGTTGTGATTGTTCTAATAATATTTTCGATTGGTTTTTTAGTCACTTTCGCTGAACCTTCTGTTGCATTGTTGGCTCGACAAGTGCCGTCGGACGATCTATTATTTATCGCTTTTGTAAGCCTTGGTGCAGGATTGTTTTTAGTGATTGGTGTTTTAAGAATTATATTTAATAGACCAATTAATACACTTCTGATGATTGGATATCTTGGAGTTTTTACACTTATCACTTTTGTCGACTCTGGTTACATCCCCATGGCTTTTGATAGTAGTGGTGTTACAACTGGTTTATTAACCGTTCCGTTTATAATGGCTATAGGTCGAGGTATTGCGTCGTCACATAGTAATAAACACAATCAAAATGATAGTTTTGGTCTCGTTGGTTTAGTATGTATTGGTCCGATTATTTTTGTTCTCTTAATGGGAATTATCGCAGGAAGTGCACCAACAATAACTGCTACAGACACAATGCCTGTGACCAATTTGTTTTTATCTTTGATTGAAGAAATTGGTTCAACAGCATTTAGCATTGCAATAATTCTTATACCAATTTTAGTTTTCTTCTATTTTTATCAAATAATTCTTATAAAATTAACAAAGAAAAGCCTGCTTAAAATTATTGTGGGTTCAATTTGGGTATTCTTTGGAATGTTATTATTTTTGTCAGGAGCAAACTTTGGTTTTGTTGGGCCTGCTACTTCATTCGGAAAATCTTTGGCTGAGCAAAATAGTGTTACTCTTTTAGTGCTAGTAGTGGTTGTAATTGGAGCAACAAGTGTTATCGCTGAACCAAGTGTGCACATTTTAGGTGAGCAGGTTGAAGAATTAAGTGATGGCGTTATTAAGAAATCCACAATTGTAATAACTTTAGCTATTGGTGTTGCTATATCTTTATCGATTGCTGCATTAAGAATTAGATTCAATATACCGATTATTTTCTTTGTTGCTCCTAGTTATGTTTTTGCCTTAATACTATCGCTATTCACACCACCTATGTATACAGCTATGGCTGCAGATAGTGGTGGTGCTGTTACGGGTGCGGTTGCAGCTAGTTTCATCTCGCCAATGATTGGCGGATTAGCTTTAGGCGTTTTAGGTGAAGGATCGTTCGCGGAATATGGATTAGGTACGATTGGCTTAATGGCTATGATGCCTTTGATTAGCATTCAATTACTAGGCTTGCGCGTTAAGCTTAAGGCAGATGTAAGTAGACGTATAGCCTTACGTCGTATTAGAGAAGCAGATGAAAATCAAATCATCTACTTTGATTAGGAGGTTGGATTATGGCACGTAAATCTAATAGCAAACCAGTCTTCGAAAGAAAGAAATTATCCTTACTCGTTATAATTTGTAATCACGGAGTAAGTGATGTTTTTGTCGAGCATCTTCAAACTCTTGAAGTTAACCTAAAACTAACCATTTTGGGCAATGGAACCGTTACAGATGAATTGAAAAATATCTTAGGTTTAAGTGAATCTAAGAAGGACATCATCTTTGCTGTGATTAAGAACGAGAGACTTGATGAAGCATTTGAATATATTGAAACTCGTTTTAAACTATCGCCAAAACATAGAGGCGTGGCCTTTAGTATAAAAATAACCTCCTTAGTAGGGGTATCAGTTTACAAAATTCTATCTAATACAATCGAGTTAAAACCTATTGGGGGTAAGTAATATGGAAGAGAAAAGAATATTAGTCATCGCTGTCATTAATGCTGGATTTGTTGATTTAGTCATGGATGCTGCTAGAGATGCAGGTGCCACCGGAGGCACTGTAATTCACGGACGTGGTACTGGCAATAAACAAATTGAAAAAACATTTGGAATTACGATCACGCCAAATAAAGAAGTAGTCCTTATTGTTATACCTGAATCGATTCATGAAGCCGTAGTGAATGCCATTTACAAAAACGCCGGTTTAGATGCGCCTAGCCAAGGTATTGTTTTTACCCTACCAATTGATCGTGTCGCTGGGTTAAGTGGTGAATTACAAGAAGTTGTTGAAGACGCTGCGGAATAAGTCGAAAGTATTTCTTGTAAGTTTTGTAAGTTTTGCCCTATTTTTTGTCTTTGCCCTTATGGCAAGACCTAGATTAGTAGTTGATAATTCCTTCATCAATATAGCCATTTTTGTCTTATTTGCTTTACCAATTGTTATTTTAAGCATTTTAAATTTATTAAAAGTAATCAACAAAAAGAAAAATCATTCTGTTATTTTAGATGCATTGGTTCCTCTTTTAATTCTATTTCCCTTATACATCACGATTAGTGGATTTAAATCGTTGTTCGGTGAATTGGTTGAAATATATACCTTTATACCAATCCTACTTATTCTTAGTGGATTAATCACATATGCTTCGAACATATTTTTTTATATTTAGAATATAGTGATAATAAGCCAAGAACAAAGGAAGATTTAACGGACCCCGTAAATCGCTTTAATCGTTTTCTAAATACCTTAAATGATCAAGAATGGCCTTTAATAAAATATGTCATCTTTTTATTTATTATCGCCATTTTATTTTTCATTTACCCACTTTTTACTGAGCAATTTACGATTCCACTTGGTGGAGATTATACACAGCAACAAATACCCTTCTATACGAATGGTTATGATGACTGGTGGCACTTTATTAAGACGGGAGAATTTCCTCTTTGGGATCCAAATACCTTCTTAGGTGTTAACAATATTGGGAGCAATGCCTTTTACTATTCTTTAAATCCTTTCTTTTTACCAATTTTACTCTTCCCTCGTGATTTGATTCCACAAGGCAGTGCAGTATTAATGATTACTAAATTTGTCTTGGCGGCCCTGACCACGAGGTGGTACTTAAAGTACATGGGAGCAAAGGAAAGTACAGCAAGGTTATTTGCCTTTATGTTTGCTTTTTCAGGCTGGACCACTTATTACCTTTGGTTTAATCATTTTATGGAAGTGGCGGTCGTGTTCCCACTTATTTTCTTAGGGATAGAAAAAGTTTTTAAAGAGAAGAATCCTTTCCTTCTTATTGTTTCCTTAGGTTTAATGGGTCTGGCCAATTATTTCTTCCTCGTAACAGTTTGTTTTATTGGTGTACTCTACGCTATATTTAGATATTTCCAACTTATCAAAACATTTAAGTTTGTTGCCTTCAAAGACCTTGACTGGGATGAAGCTCGTCTTGTTGTCGATGATTGTCAAGGTTTCACCTGCGATGATGATTGCATCGGCAGTGCCATGCGTATCTGGGGCATAGTCCATTTTTAGAAGCTACTCGACGAATACCAGCGGCTTCTTCCCCGTGCGCTTCTCTTCGTAATCGGCCTGACCGATGACGAAGTTTGCATAGCCAGTGGCGAGTGTTTCCATCTCTGCGCCATAATGCTTGAACGTTGATTTCAACTAGTCTATGCTCACTGTCTTTTCATCGAAGTCCTCAATTCTTAGTGATTGCTTGATGTAGGCTTCCGCCAAGGCGTGGCATTCAGTGCCGAACTCCGAGGCATCATTCGTCTCTTCTTCCTTGTTCGCTAGGAACTTGGCAGAGAAGCCGCGATGCACCCATTCCTTGCTGCTTGGCGCTAAGATGCTGTGCTTTCTTTCTTCACTCATTCTTCGCACCTCCAGCTCCTGCCACCTCTTGAATGGTGACATCTTTCACCGAGTCCCCTGGGATGATGATCGTTACCTTGTCTGAATCGATTCCGAGAAGTCTCTTGAATAGACCCCTTTTCATCATTTTCTTCTTACACGTAACGATTCCACCTTTAGAAGACTCATTGGTGACACTAATTTTTACTTTGTGTTTCATATGAACACCTCCATTTGATTTCTAAGCAAGCCGTGTTATCTCCTGCTCACCATATGGAGATTCGGAGGCTGTTTTGGTCGGGGTTGATTTCAAAAAAAGCAAAAAATATTTCAAGGCATAAAAAAAGACCACCAGCATTGCTGCCGATGGCCAAAAATAAGGGTTAAAGTATATTCGTGCTTTTGATAGTCAGTTCGTGCTTTTGATAAATTGCCTGCTTTTAAAAACAAGCAAAGAAAAAAGGGCTACTTCACCCAAAATTAAGCAATTTATGCCTAAAATAAGTGAAATAGCCCTATAAAATGAAAAAAGACTGATATTTTTGGTATCAATCCTATTGTTTCAATATGGTGCGCGAGATGAGAATTGAACTCACACAAGTTACCTTATACGCCCCTCAAACGTACGCGTCTACCAGTTCCGCCACTCGCGCATTTAATGCAAACTTGCCTTGTTATTTTAACAAAATCTATATAAAAGACAAGATATTGTTAATGCAATCGGCATAAAACAAGAAAATCTTTGTTAATTCTTAAATTTTAATTTAAGCAAAAACATTCCTTGATTAGATAATAGAAATCCTTTTTTCAAAAGCAGATGAGGCTTTTTGATGAATTTTATGTTTATTTTTGATACAATAGCAACGCACAATAAGAGGAAAAAGAAATGAAACAAATCTTAGTTGAAACAAGCGCTCGTCATGTCCATGTCAATGAAGCGCAATTTAAAATTTTATTCGGTCAAGATGCAAATTTAGAATCTAGGGCCCCCTTATCTCAACCTGGTCAATATGTCAGCACTTCTCGCGTTGACATCGTTGGTCCAAAAAAAACAATTGCTGGTGTCTCGATTCTCGGACCTTATCGCAAAAATGCTCAAATTGAAGTATCAGCCACTGATGCTCGCACTTTAGGGGTTGTTCCTCCTATCAGAGAATCAGGTAATACCAAAGGCAGTGCCCCCATCAAACTAGTTGGCCCAAAAGGTGAACTTGATTTAGAAGAAGGATGCATCATTGCTAAAAGACACATCCATATGACTCCTAAAGATGCTGAAGAATTTGGAGTGAAAAGTGGAGATGTGGTTAAACTTGACATCAAAACTCCAGAACGCAGTTTAACCTTCGGTGATGTTGTCGTTCGTGTGAGAGAAGACTTCGCTCTTGCTTGTCACCTTGATACTGATGAAGCTAATGCGGCCGGATTCGTTGTTTGTCCAAGCCACGGCACATTGATTAAATAATGGCTACCTTAGTCATAAAGCCAGAGGGTGTTTGCTCTCGCGAGATGATTGCCGAATATGAAAACAACATCATTACTCACGCTTTAGTTCGCGGAGGCTGCTCTGGAAACTTGCAGGCGATTTGTCGCCTTATCGAAAATCAGCCCATCGAACAAGTAATTTCAAAGCTCGAAGGAATAAAATGTCCTGGAAGTCGAAGCGGCAATAGTTCATGTCCTGATCAATTAGCAAAAGGTTTGAAGTCTTTGTTGAAATAAGTCCTGATCATTTATATAATAAACACACTTATCAAGAACCGTGTTAAAGAGATGTGAAATTACGGTAGCAACTCTCAAGTGTGAGTAAGTGCTTTCTCTAGCAAGGTCCCATAACCTTGAGCGATGAGTGATGGAAAAAAGTTTAATGCCTTTCCTAGATTTATGGGGAGGCATTTTTTATAGGAGTTCATCATGGAAAAAGAAAAAATTCTATTTACCTCAGAATCGGTCAGCGAAGGTCATCCTGACAAAGTATGTGATCAAATCGCTGACGCTGTTTTGGATGCTTGTCTAGAAAAGGATGAAAATGCTCATGTTGCCTGTGAAGTTTTCGCTACTTCAAATTTCATCCTCCTCGGGGGAGAAATAACCTTAAAAGACAACCAAACGATTGATTTTGAAAGTATCGCCAAACACGTTCTTAAAAAAGTCGGTTATGATCGTCCAGAATTGGGAACAGATTATCACACTGTTGAGGTGCTCAACAAAGTCAAAACACAGAGCCCAGATATCGCGATGGGTTTGAGTCAAAAAAAACCGGAAGATTTAGGAGCGGGTGACCAAGGGATCATGTTTGGATATGCTACCAACGAAACAAAAGGATATATTCCTTTACCAATTTCGATTGCTCACAAACTAGTAAGAGAAGCATCTAAACAAAGAAAAGCTGGCCAATTTAAGTGGGCCCGTCCTGATATGAAAAGTCAGGTTACTATCGACTATTCTGATCCGAAAAATATCAAAATCGACACCATCCTTATGTCGGTTCAACACGATGAAAATGCTGACCCTGCCAAATTTAAACAATATATTCACGAAAATATTATGCAAAAGGTAGCTAAATCATTTCATTTGAATGCCGATTTTAAATATTTGATTAATCCCACCGGCTCATTTGTCATTGGTGGACCAGCTGGAGACACTGGTGTGACAGGAAGAAAAATTATTGTTGATACCTATGGCGGTTCTTGTGAACATGGTGGTGGAGCCTTCTCTGGAAAGGATCCCACAAAGGTCGATCGTTCAGCGACATATATGGCCCGTTATATGGCCAAGAATCTTGTCGCCGCAGGAGTATCTGATCGTTTACAAATTCAATTGAGTTATGCGATTGGTGTCAATCACCCCCTTTCAATTGGCATTCGCACATACCACACCGCCCATTACAGCGATGATGTCATTCTCAGAATTATCAAAAAGGTCTTTGATCCACGCCCTGGAATGATTATTAAAAACTTTTCTTTAACTAAACCAACATTTAGGTATCAGGATTTGACTAATTACGGCCATTTTGGAAGGCCGGATTTAATTGTCCCTTGGGAGCAACTCGATAAAGTCGATGAAATCAAAGCATTACTCGCTTTGGAAATTAAAAAATAATAGAAGGCCATTTGGCCTTTTATTTTAAAATTTGCATTTTTTTGCTTGCTAAACTGAAAAGTAATGTTGAAAAGCATTTGGCAAGTTATAATAATAGTGAGCAATCTTCTTGAACTATAATTTGAAGAGGAGGTTAACATATGAAATATCAAATTATTGGCAAAAACATCTCGATCACGGAGGGCATTTCTTCGTCGGTTCAAAAGAAATTGGGACGCCTTGACAAGTTCTTTTCTCACAATGATGAAGTTAATTGCCGCGTCGTCTGTAGCATTCATGGTGAAGACTCACGAGTCG
The DNA here is from genome assembly GCA_964345825.1 of uncultured Staphylococcaceae bacterium. Classification (GTDB taxonomy): domain Bacteria; phylum Bacillota_I; class Bacilli_A; order RFN20; family CAG-826; genus JAAYDH01. The sequence continues at coordinate 39,256 of CAYFSI010000005.1, forward strand.
AAGTAACGATTTTCTTATCCCAAGTCACTTTAAGAGCGGAAGTTGAAGATGCAGATTTATATAACGCCATTGACATGGCTGTCGAAAAATTGGTCGGACAAATTCATAAACTAAAAACAAGAATGGATCGTAGCAATGGAAAATTATCCTTTGCTGAATCGATGGATATTGATTTAAATACTGAGGAAAAAAAGCCAGAGAAAGACACAATCGTTCGCGCGAAATCTTACTATCTTAACCCAATGGATATCGAAGAGGCAATCGCCCGTATGGAAGCTCTAGGCCATGATTTCTTCGTCTATCTAGACAAAGACGATGATCTTTTTTCTGTCGTTTATATTCGACGTGATGGTGGTTATGGCGTCATTCAAGCCGAGAACCCTGTTAAGTAAGTGATATAAATTTCAGTTTTAAAAGGTGGAATCATTTCCACTTTTTATTTGTTTCTGATTTCTCACTAAAGTTTTCGTGCGCTTTGCGCCTACTTATGTGTATAATAATCACACTAGATATGGCGAAACTATTAGCGACTGATTTAGATGGAACTCTCTTCTATCCCGGGCAAATTAAAACTTGTATTCCCAAAAAGAATATAAAATTTTTGCAAAGATGGATTGATGGAGGAAATCGTTTAATCGTGGTCACTTCTCGAAGCCATGAATTCGTCGACAGATTGAAAGACGAAATTAAAAGACCATTCGATGTTGTTGCTTGTTCTTCGGCTGAAATTTACGCTGATGGAAAGCTTCTCCGCGATGTTGCGATACCAAATAAAACTCTAGCGGAAATACTAGCGATTATTAACGATGATCTCAAACCATTGGCATATATGATGACAACAAAAGGCTATCCATGCATTATCAACGCTAATCGCGAAGTAGGCAACTTCTTCTTATTCTTCTATCGAATTTGGAAGTTTTTCCAATTTAAACGCGAAGAGCCATTTATCATTTCAAATGAAAAATTTCTTGAACAATTAAATAACGGAAGAATATACAAAATTATGATTTTCTTCGGATTGGGTCATAGCAAGAAAAAATTCACAAAAGAACTCAATAAACAATTTAGAAGTAAATACTCGATGCTTGAATTCTCTTGGACAACCAAAGTAATTGAAATTACTCCCTATGGATGTAATAAAGGAACAGGTTTAAAATACTATACTGAAGCCATGGGCTTTAAAAAAGAAGATGTCTATGTTGTCGGCGATTCCCGAAACGACATCTCCATGTTTACCGAATTTTATGAAAACAGTTATTGTATGCGGCATGCCTACACGAGTGTGAGGAAATATGCAAGGCACACTGTTTCTCGGGTCTATAAACTCGAGAAGATGTTATTGAAAGGAGACAACAAGAATGAACAAAACTAGTCAATACATCTTCAATATCTATCACTACCTCTTACAATTAAGAGATACTCTAGAATATTGCATCAACCGCGAGCACGAAAAAGTTCTCTACGAACAAAGAAGCACTGTCCTTTTTAAAGGAATTGAAGAAAGCGCTCCCTTAGGAAGCTTTTTAAAGAACAATCCAGAACAAGGCGACAAAATTAAAGAAAAACTCAAAGAATTTTTAGATGATGTCTATAGTTCTAACAGCACCGTTTTAGTGGCGGAAGAAAATGGCAAAATTCGTGTCGATCACACACAACACATCAAAATATTTGATTATGTAACCGGAATCAGCGAATCCATTCGTGATATCTTGTATGGATATTTGAATTTTGCAAAGTCGAAAAATGAAAGTGAATCAATTATTACCGATTTAGTTGCTCTTGATGATCGCCTATATCGCAGTATCTTAGCTATGCTTGTCTTAAGAGATTATGAAGCCTCTTTTGCTGAATTCCAAAAGACCATGGCGGAATCCAAAGGTCAACCAACCCCTCAATCAAATTTCATCGTTCAAAACGAACTTATGAAACTTGCTGGATTTGTTAGATTCTCACGCTCTCACGTGCATTGCACTGATAACGAAACCCTCGATTTATTAGATGAAGTCAACGCTACCATAGAAATGTGCGAAGGACGCCGTGAACGTCGCGAAAATAAGCCTTTCAAAGACATTTTTGAAGCGATTAATAAACGCTTAAATGAACATGTTGGAAAAGTTGAACCACTTTGGAAAGAAGCGTTTAAAAAAGCTTTCCAAGAAATGGTGGACTTATCTCGCAAGGAAGCTGCAGCCAACGGCAAGGCTATCGAAGCATAATCAATTAAGGAGATTAACATTCTTATGAAAAAGAAAAGCCAATTAAAAATTTCAATTTTTGAATTAGTTGCCTATATTGTCACCTCTGGTGTCGCCCTTTGGGGATTGACCTATATCGTACTAGGTTTATTTGCTCGTTTTTTACCAGTCGGTAGTGACCTTGCTTTGGCGGATGCCACAATTGAGAAATTGTTTGGACTCGGTTATTTTTACTGGGGGGCAATAATCTTGTCTATCGCCGCAGTCACCTTATCTATCGTGTTAGTTTTATATGCTAAGAAAAACGATCGCCAAGTTGAAAAAGAGACACGTCGTGCCGCTCGTTTAGCTCAAATCAAAGACAATGGTAAAGACTTGCCAGTCGTTGATGCTGAAGTTCTTCCGAAGAGTGAAGGAAAAGAAACTCCAAAAGAGTAATTATTTTATTCAAAAATTATTAAAGAAGAAGAGGCTTATAACCTCTTTTTTAGTGTTCCTTTAATTAAGTTTGCTCCTAAAGAAATAACAAGCATGACCAAAATTGCTAAAAATGAATATGCAAAAACGGGAACCATGTTTCCTGGATTATTCTCTTGGGCATACCTAATCGCCACTCCAAGACCATAGCCGGTAAATCCCGAAAGAGCTTCTGCCATGATTTCAATCTTGATTGATAAAGCAAAAGAAGAAGCTACTCCAACGAGAACATAAGGCATGGCGAGAGGAAGTTTGATTTGGAAATTACCGCGTAAAGTAGATCGGCAATCTAATTTCATGGCTTCAATGATGTTACTATCAATATTTTTGATGCCATTGCTTGTCGCTTCATAAATAATTGGAAAGACAAGCAAAATAACTGTCAATATCGGAAGATTTTTTGCTTTAACTAAAACGAGAAATAAGAAGACCACCGCGACAGTAGGAATGGCTTTTAAAACAGTCATAATTGGCGAGAAGAATTTTTGAAAGGAAGGGGAGTTTCCTGCGATAGCTCCGAAGAAAAGTCCAATCGCGAAAGCAACGAGAAAACCGATAAATAGTTTTAGAAGTGAATACCCTAAGCTAAGATAAAAATAGCTTTTACTAAGAATAGTAAATGAGTAAGTAAGGGTTCTTATCGGGTCTGGGAATATCGCTATAGGCTCGTTGATTATAATGGAAACTAACCACCATAAAAGAAGGAAAGTGATAATGCCTAAACCGTAAAGGAAATATTTATTGGTAATAAATTTCTTCAAGCGTGTTCTCCATTCCAAATAAATTGATGTATGCATCAACCGCTTCTTTATTATTTAAAGCATTTAAATATCCTAATCCGAGGCCATTATCTTCCATGACTTCTTGAATGGTGGTACTATCGACCCCAAAACGGGAAATTGCTAAATCGACATCATTCAATAAATCAATCCCTTCTTTTATTTTATTGGGATGATCAATTCCATTTTCAATATCGTTTTTCAAAGTATTCAGTAAATAGTTAACATCACTATGATTGGCGGAGTTTTTGATAAAAATTGAAGCTTGCATAAGCGGCAATCCATCACTTTTTGTCTTATATGCTTCCTGAACATCAACATAGATAGAAGCATCTGCATTGCTTTGTAATGCTTTATAAAGAACTGGTTGAGCGATAAAAACATAATCGGCGACGTTTCCAGTCGCAACGTTGGTGCCAGTCACAAGAGCAGAAGCAGCATTAGCTACATTCGTGACATATTCAACGCCTGAATCAAATTCATTTCCATAAAGGTAATGAAATATTTTGCTCGGAACAGCACCAGCCGTTCCGAACAAGACAATGGTGTCTCCATCGTTCATTTCCTCGTCAATGTCATTTCCTGTGGCAGCAATAAAAAAGTTTCCAAGAGTAATAGTGGAAGCGAGCTTATAAGGCGCGCCATTTTGGATCGCATTTATCCCACTTGTCGTATCGATGACAATCAAATCGTATTCCGAATTTTCAATCATCTGAGCGGTAATATTAGTAGGAGTTCCATTAGTTTCGAAATTGACATCGGTTGCGTAATTGTAAAAAGCAATAGCGGGAGCTCCATTGGGAGTAAGAATTTTAAAAGGAAGTTCATGACTAACACTCCCACACCCAGTGAGTATCATGCTGGTCATTGTTAACAGGGCTATTTTATTTTTCATATTATTTTCCTCGTTTGTTATTTTATCAAAATAATATACAATAATGTGTGATTATGCTCACAGATGATACTAAGAAAAAAACCTGCTTATTATGTTGGATAAAAGACAACGAAAAGAGTTTTTTTCGTTTTGAAAACTTTACTCGTGGTCAAATTATTTTCCACGAAGATGAAAAATGTCAGGAACTTGGATTAATCATAAAAGGAGAGGTGATTATTTCCTCTTATACCTATCATGGAGAAGAAATTGTTTATAACGTTTTAAAAGAAAATGATGTCTTTGGAAACAATCTTATATTCTCAAGCGACCCTCATTATCGAGGTAACATTATCGTGAACAAACCTTCAAGAGTAGCCTTTATTACTCGTAAATCGCTGCTGACTTTATTAAGACAAAATGAGGGGTTTTTGACCTCATATTTGCAAATACAATCTGACTTTGGAAAACGACTTAACGCAACCATTAAATTGCTTTCTTTTTCTAATGCAGAAGAGAGATTTATGTATTATCTTTTTTTGAATGATAATCGCATTAATTTTTCTAATGTCACTTCGTTAGCAAAAGAGATTTTTTTGAAAAGAGAAACGCTTTCTCGTCTATTAAGTAAACTATCCAAAAATAACAAAATCACTCGCTACCGGAATTTAATTGTTAATAATGAAAAAAGCCGCTAAAACGCGACTATTTCCTTTGAAATTGCTTAATTATTTAGTTTTATATTTCTTTCGATATGCTTTTAGCAACTTTTTCTTATTGCCCAAAAGCGCGCAAGAAGAACAATCTCCCGTTGGTTTATGTTTGACCTTTTTATAAAGCCAAGTACCAAAAACTCCCCCAACGATAGCGAGGCATGCAATGATGACAATTATCTCCAAAAGCATGTTCATATTACAATCCTATCCTCTGCTTATTATCTTGATGTTTGTTAATCAAAAAAATGGTAACAATTCCTATACTAAAAACACCGAGAAAAATAAAGCTTGTCCACCACCAAGAACCAACCATATAAATCATGCTTGAAACAATGTAAGAAGTAGTAATCCAAAAAATCAATGTGCCTGCAAATTTGCTCTTGGGCAATTCTGCCTTAGCGGTTACGACAGCCGCGAAACACGGAATCGTCAACAAGTTAAAAGCAATGAAGGATATCAAAGCGGGAATTGTAATTCCAGTTCCTTGAATCATTGTGGCAACAGCCGCGATTCCGCCATCTCCTCCAACATCAATAATTGAACCAGCCACACATGCTCCTAAAACACCAAAAGTCGAGATTACATTTTCTTTGGCAATTAAACCTGAAAAAGCAGCGACAACGAAAACCCAACTAAAGGCGGTAAGTTGAGATCCGAATCCTAATGGAGTAAATAATGGAGTAACTAACTGACCTAAACCCGCGAGAATTGATTTATCGATGTCGACATCATCTAGATATTGCCAGTTGAAAGAAAAATGTGAAAAGAACCAAATAATAATTGTAAAGGCCAAAATAACAGTAAATGCTTTTTTTAAGAAATGTTTAGCTTTATCCCAAAGATGAATCATTAAAGCTTTAAATTGAGGAAGATGATAAGCAGGAAGCTCCATAATAAAAGGAGGAACCGCTCCACGCATTATCGTGGCTCGCATTAATAGAATTGAAACAATCGCCACACTCATTCCCAGCAAATACATACTAAAAGTAATGATATCGGCGTTTCCAATACCAAATTGTTGAATAATACCACCCGCTACTGCAGTTAATATTGGCAATTTTGCACCACAAGAGAAAAAAGGAATAACTCGTATTGTGGCAATCTTTTCATTGTCGTTTGATAAGGTGCGAGTATTAATCATGGCAGGAATGGAACATCCAAAACCCATAATCATCGGCATCAAAGAACGACCTGTTAAGCCAAAACGGCGGAAAAGACGATCAAGAATAAACGCCACACGAGCCATATATCCTGAATCTTCTAATATAGAGAAGAACAAGAAAAGTAAAAGAATTTGGGGAAGAAATGAAATAACGGCGAATACTCCCCCAAGCATCCCGTTGGTGATTAAACCTGAAACCCATTGAGGAGATGTCGATAGCCATCCCTGAACGACATCCGTGAGCCATGAAGTGGTGCTTCCTAACAAATTGGCAAAGACAACCCCTATTGAATTAATGCCACCCGAAGTCCAAAACAAACCCTCAAAGAAGGTCCCCTCAAAACTGGGGGCGACATTAGTGAATAATCCACCTAAGAAAAAAAGATTTTCACTAAAGGTCATATGAAATATGAAAAATAGAATAAACAAGAAAATGGGAATGCCTAACCATTTATTTGTTAGGACACGATCAATTTTATCCGATGTCGAAAAAGTTTTTGTTATCTCATTATTTTTCTTAGTTTTTGCCTTCGAAAAATTGCTTGTGATGTGCTTATATCTACTATCGGCAACGATAGCTTCTAAATCTGAACCAAAGGTTTCATCTTTGAAATATTTCTTAAATTCATCAACAACACCTAATAGTTGTGGGTGATTTTTTATTTCAATTTCATCGTTCTCGACTAATTTTATCGCGTGGAACAAAGGATTATCAACTCTTAATCCCTTAAAAGAAAGTTCAATATCGTTAATCAAATGGCTGAGACTTGAATTTAAAAGAACACTTGATGCTTCTCGCTTTTTGAGTGATTCTTCATAGGCCCGATTCATTAGTTCTTCAAGCCCTTCTTCTTTGGAAGCAGAAATGCATACAACCGGTACACCAACCTCTTTTTCTAATAGTAGTGAATCAATAATGTCACCGTTTTTTCTAACCGCATCCATCATGTTTAAAGCGATGATGATTGGAACATCGATTTCTAATAATTGTGTGGTCAAATATAGATTTCTTTCTAAATTGGTGGAATCAATGACGTTTATGACACAATCTGGTTTTTCATCAATGATAAAATTACGAGAAATTACTTCCTCTGAAGTATAAGGAGATAATGAATAGATACCAGGTAAATCAACAATAGAAATTGGCTCTTTACCTTTCTTATACTTACCCTCCTTTTTTTCGACAGTTACTCCTGGCCAATTACCTACATAAGCCGAAGAACCAGTCAAAGAATTAAAAAGAGTGGTTTTTCCACAGTTTGGGTTTCCCGCTAAAGCGAATCTTTTCATAATCGCTTTACTCCCATTTCACAAACAATGAACTCGGCTTCTGAATTTCTTAATGTTAATTCATAACCACGAACATGTATTTCAAGTGGGTCCCCAAAAGGAGCCTTTTTTCTTAAATATATTTCCGCTCCCGGAGTTATTCCCATATCAAAAAGGCGTCGACGAATCTTGCCTTCGCCGAGGACGTTGCATACAATTCCATATTCGCCGATTGCGAACTCATTTAGTTTCTTTTGCATATTTGTTCTCCTTTTGTGCTAACTGGGAACACCATTAGACATTCTTTAAATTCTTATAGCAGTTAGACATGACTAACCGTATATGTTATACAATGTTGGGTTTATTTAAGTCAAGCACAAAGTTTGTTGGAACTAACCTGCTGTGCTAAAATTACTTCATATATGAAAAAGAAACACAAATTTTTAGTAAAAGGGATGACCTGTAGCGCTTGCCAAGTCCATGTTGAACACGCCGTGAATAAAATTCCTGGAGTGGACAATGTTGTTGTCAATTTAATCAATAATACATTGGAATATGAAAGCGATGGTGTGAGTGATAGAACAATCACTAACGCTGTCAAAAGTGCTGGCTATCAAGCAGTGCCGTTTCAAAAAATAGATTACCGAACTCAAGAGAAAAATAAAGGGAGATCCTTAATAGTTTCCTTAGTGTTGTTAGTTTTCTTGCTTTACGTTGCAATGGGCCCAATGATTCATTTGCCTCTTCCACCTTTCTTCAATGACACATATGGAGGAATATATCTTTCAATCACTCAATTCGTGTTGTTGATTCCAATCGTAATTCTTAATTTTC